>NZ_JAPDVG010000001.1:1800000-2120000 GCF_026015625.1 Segatella copri
AAAACCTGCTGCGCTCCGGTAGCCATATTCATTCTGATGACACCATTACCATAGGTTCCTACCCACAGATTATTTTCATCAGCAAAGAGCGCATGAACATTATACTTGCCCATAGCCGCCTTGCCCGGATAAGAAACAAAACTGTTGGTCTGGGGATTAAAGCAGTCGAGTCCCGCATCATCCGTAGCTATCCAGATGCGATGCTGTTGGTCTTCGAAGAATCTTCCTACCACATTACCGCGCAATCCGCCCAGACGGGCTGAATAAGCATGGAAACGCTCTTCAAAACTCGTAGAAGGAAGATAATTCACACCACCATAGTAAGTAGATACCCAAGTGCCACCTTCATTATCATCCGCAATACCATAAACAAAGCGCTCGCTCGTACTCCGGCTCGGATTGTTGACTTCCGACAACATGTGCCAGATACGGTTCTGGATGTCATACTGCACCAATCCATCATCGCTGGCTATGAGAAGAGACTTGTTGTCGTTGCAGTAAAGCTGATGAATATGATGAACAGCATTACTCAAGGTTCCGCTGATGAGCTGTTCGGCACTACCATCGGCGTTGAGCTTGTAAAGTCCGTTTTCCCAGGTTCCGACATAAACATTGCCATCGGGAGTAGCCAGCATCGCCATGCCGTGAAACATGGTTGCATCGCCCTTCAGAGGGAATGCTTCAAACTGGTCGGTCGACTTGTTGAGATGATAGATGCTGGCTTCACCCTGGTTACAGAGCATCCATACCTGGTTGTTGGCATCAACCAGCGTACTTTTCACTTTACCCTGAATATTCTTCATCGGATACTGATGCAGTTCGTGAGTAGTCCGATTGTATCTGAACACGCCCTGTCCGCTAGTAGAAATCCAAACATTCTGATCGCCGTCAAGCGAGAAATTTAGGACAGGCGCCGTAATCTTATCACTCAGTTTCTGGAATTGGTCGGTTGCATTAGAGAACAGATAGGCTCCATTATTGCAACCTACCAGCAGTCCTTCTTCGCAAGCAGTAAGGGCGCTCACAAACTGGTCTACAGTCGTAAAGGGATTATAATAGGTTCTGACATCGTATCCGTCAAAACGGCACAATCCGTTGTCTGTACCAAACCACATGTATCCCTTGGAACCTTGAACCACGCTACGCACAGCATTACTCGGCAAACCATTATCCATCGTGATAGAGCGCACCATAGGGTCGATAGCAGCCAATTGTGCACCCGAGTTGGTTTGCGTTACCGAATGTGGCTGCGCCTGAATATCCGTAGCCCCTTTCGAGACGAAGGCTGTCGGTACCTGCGCCTCAGCCCCTACAGGCATCATCATGCAGAGCACAGAAACCATTAGAGTAGATATCTTTCTCATTATATGAGTCTTTATTTTCTGTTGTTAGATAATTTAATGCCGCAAAATTACAAAAATATAACGAGAAATACAACAAAAAGAACAAAAAAAGCCCCGAAACAAGCAAATAGCTACTTTTTAAAAGTAAGACTATCCGTTTGCTTCAGGGCAAAACTTAAATAATGATTCAAGTGAGAAGTTTCACTATCAACAGATTGAAACCAGAATTACTTGCTCTTTACATCGCTCCATTTAGGCGGTTTCACACCCAGCAGATTCTTCACGAAGAAATCGTAGCGTTTGTGCTCGCCATAGAGTTCGCCCATGGTATGATGGGCTCCAGGAATCACCACGAGTTCGAAATCCTTGTTCGCCTTTTCCAGGGCATTCACCACCTGATAGGTGCTCGATGGATCTACGTTGTCATCTATCTCGCCTACCACCAGCATCAACGGGCGCTCCAGCTTATGGGCGTTCTCCACGTTGCTGCACTCTACGTAGCTGGAATCGACAGGCCAGCTCATCCATTGCTCGTTCCACCAGATTTTATCCATCCGGTTGTCGTGACAGCCGCAGGCACTATAGGCTGCCTTGTAGAAATCGCCATGCAGCAATACGGCGGTGGTACTCTCCTGTCCGCCTGCCGAACAGCCATAGATTGCCACATTATCAGCATCCATATAAGGATACTTCTTGGCTGCAGCCTTTATCCAAAGTTCACGGTCTGGGAATCCGGCATCCTTCAGATTCTTGTAGCAAACCTCCTCAAACTTCTTGCCGCGATAGGAAGTTCCCATCGCATCGAGCTGGACTACGATGAAACCGAGTTCGGCAAGCGAAGTGGTGTACCAGTTGTATGGCATGAAACTCTTCGGAGTATAGGCATCGCCCGGACCCGAATAGATATACTCGATAACTGGATATTTCTTGTTCGGATCGAAATTGGTAGGGCGCTGGATGATGCCCCACATATCAGTCTTGCCATCACGCCCCTTAGCCACAAACACCTCAGGAGCTACCCATCCGTGCTTCTTCAAAGTAGCAATATCAGCCGTCTCCAGGGTCTTGACGAGCTTACCGGTCTGCGCATCTCTGAGCACGGTAACAGGAGCGGCATCCACCTTAGAATAGGTATCCAGGAGATAACGGTAATCATAGGTATATTGGGCACTATGATTTCCCTCTTCAGGAGTGAGCGCCACCATATTCTTGCCGTCGATACCTATTTTATAATAATGTACCAGATATGGGTCCTCATTCCTGTTCACGCCACTAGCCGAGAAATAGATTTCTCCCTTCTCTTCATCCACACGCTGGATGCCGCGAACAAACCAGTCGCCCTTTGTAATCTGTCGGATAACCTTCGACTTCTGCACATCGTAGAGATAGAGATGGTTCCAGTTGTCGCGCTCGCTCATCCAGAGCAGTTGCTTGCCATCCTTGATAAACTGACGCCACAGACGACCATAGTTCACGAAAGTATTGGCACGCTCCTCTACCACGGTACGAAGCTTGCCGGTTTCGGCATTCATCGCCAGCATCTGATAGAGATGATGCCCACGCTGGTTGTACTCCATCGTCACCTCCTTGCTGTCTGGTGTCCATTGCATCCACTCCAGTTCATACTGGTTTTCTATCTGATGCTTGTCAGCCTCCACCTTCTTTCCGGTAGCCACATCGATGATGACCGGATAATGCTGTGGCAGGGCATCGCCCGGCTTAGCATACTCCTGCTTGTGGAGGATAGGCTGCAGCTGGTCGGCAGGCGAAGATTCCACGTAGTAGGCATAGCGCTTCTCTACCGGAACACGCTTGCATACGAAGATGTGCTTGCCGTCTGGGCTCCATTGGATGCGGTTGCTGTAATAGCATCCGATGGTACCATCCTGGGTGAGGATTCGCTTGGCTTCGGTATAAGGTTTTCCTGCCTCATGAACCACCACGTTGTAACCTTCGATGTAGGCTTCCATCTTGCCGTCGGGCGAAAGTACCGGATAAGCCTCCTTCTCCTCATCTACCTCCATCCAATGGCGCTCATGGCGTCTGCCGAACTGAGGCTTGTAGGCAGGACGAGGCTTGATGCCCAGCGCCTTCTCCAACGCTTCCTGCGAATCATAAGTCTTCATCTCATCCTTGTCGGCATCATAGGATACAAACTTCTTGCCCTGAGGAGTAGAAATCTGATAATGCAGTACGTGGGTGGAATCGCACCAAGCCGATGAACGTGCCCAATGGAACACGGAATCGGCAGAAAACTGATGACGCAGCGCATAGGCTCTGTTGTAATCTTCTAATGTGCCCTGTGCTGAAGCTGTAGCTGCCGGCATCGCCAAAGCTGCGCTCAACAGCGAAAGAGCTAAAATCTGATTCTTCATTATGCTTGATATTTTACTTGTTAACTTCTTAAGTTTTTTTTCCAGTTAGGAAAATATTATTTCCCAGTATAGAAATCTGTGATGCGTCGGATGGCACGCTGGCAAACCGGACAGAAATCATCCACTTCGTTGATTCGCATACGGCAAACCTGCGCCGGACGGTAACATCCCCTGCTCTGGTTGCCCGCCACGATGTAATCCAATCGCAGCGTCTTGTCTTCGAAGTTGTCTTCAAACTTCTGTGCCAGAGCCGTAGTAGCCCAAGGCAAGGTTGCCGCTGTGAGTATCAGCGATAAGAAGATTCGTTTCATTTCGGTTATGATTTTTGCGTTATTTATTCTTTTCGTTATTGATATTTCGCCACAAAAGTACTGATAATCTTGCAAAAACGCTCACAATATCGTCTAAAATGATATAAATATCGTATCTTCTCAAAGAACATCTTAGAGATTTGTCAAAAATTACATCAAAACGATAGATTTGTGCAAAAAAACTTGGGAGATATTATAAAAAGTCGTATCTTTGCCAAAAGAAATCTATAAAAAGAAATGATTATGAGATTATCAGAAGAACGATATATTAGCTTACTTACCGACTTTGGTTTCAAACGTATATTTGGAACAAAGCCAAACAAAGACTTGCTCATCAACTTTCTGAATTCACTTTTTGATGGAGAGCAAGTCATTAAGGATGTTCGCTACCTTAATAGCGAGCACGTTGGTGATGTTTTCGCTGAGCGCAAAGCTATCTTTGACGTGTATTGTGAAAATGAGAAAGGAGAAAAGTTCATCGTTGAAATGCAGAACGCCTTTCAGAAATACTTCAAAGACCGTTCTCTCTTCTATTCTACATTTCCTATCAGAGAGCAAGCCCCAAAAGGACAGGATTGGAATTTCAAGCTAGACCACGTTTATACAGTAGCATTGCTCAACTTTGATTTTAAGGAAGAAGCTTTCGACCAAAAAGAAATCAATCACGATGTTGGCCTGCTAGACAAAAAGACATTCAAGGTCTTTAACGACAAGCTTTCTTTCAAGTATATTGAGATTGCCAAATTCAACAAAAGCGAGACTGAGCTAGAAACTCTGTATGACAAATGGCTCTATGTTCTCAAGAATTTACCCAAGCTTGACAAACGACCGAAAGCTTTAAAAGAGAGAATTTTCACGAAATTGTTTGAAGAAGCTGAAATCGCTAAATTCAGTCAACAAGAATTACGAGAATACGAGGATAGTCTTAAGGCCTATCGAGACATAAAAAATTCAATCGATACTGCGAAGGAAGAAGGCAGAAAAGAAGGCAGAAAAGAAGGTAGAGAAGAAGGCAGAAAAGAAGGCAGAGAAGAAGGCAGAGAAGAAGGTGTTGCCAAAGAAAAGTTGGCCACCGCAAAGCGTCTTCTCGGCATGGGGCTCACACAAGAACAAGTTGCCAAAGGTACAGGTCTTTCTATTAAAGAGATTGAAAAACTTATTTAGGTTTAAAAGAAAACAAAGCCCCCGATAGCATTGTTACTATCGGGGGCTTTTATATATATCCCCTTGTCTTATCTCTAAAGACCTCAAGGGAAATTGAAATTCAAGATTTACTGCTCGGCAGCCTCATCTGGTTCCATAGGCCAGTATGGATTCTGGTACAATGGAGAGTCTGCATAGGTCTTATGGTCAGGAGCTGTAAGCATAAACTGACGCAAAGGCATTGGCTGTAGGTACTGAGCCATAGACCAGGTCATACCATTGTAAAGCATATTGGTAGAAACAATCTGGTAAGGACGGAAATACTCAGTCAACTTACGAGAAGATACTGTAGCTGTAACAGAACCATCATCTACCAACTGGTCTTCTGTATACCATTTTTCCATTGGAGTATTCCAAAGATGGAAGCCCTCAAGCTGATAAGGCTGTTTCATCAACTGATCGAGTGAACGCCAGCGAATCAAATCCATCCAACGAAGACCTTCAGCCATCAACTCTGTACGACGTTCACGACGAATACTATACAAAGTAGGATCAGTCAATGCCTTGCCAGCAGAAAATGCGCCCCAATCATATTGTGTACCAGAACCATCGGTATAACCCTTTAACTCCTGTGCCATATCTGTGGCAGCAATAGTTGTCTGAGGGTCAGCAGCCTCACCTGTAAAGCCAGCAGCCTCACGGATTGCCTTCCAATATGAAATGCTCTTCGCATTTAAATTGTGGTCGAGCATATATTGAGCTTCAATATAGTTGAGCAAAGCCTCTGTGGCACGGAAGGTGATAGATGCAGTATAACCAGCCTGGTTTTCGGCCAGGTTCTGATTAAACGTACCACCCTTTCGAATAGCATAACCAGTAGTATAAGTTACGTCAAATGAGCGAGTAAACACTTGAGGAACTGGCTCTATTGGTCGAACCTGCTCAGCAGCAATATTATTATCCTCACCCTGAAGAACGTTCTTCTGACCAGGACGCTTCAAGAAGATAAACAAACGTGGGTCACGATTGCGAACTACTGCATGAGTCGTTGTATCTTCATATACATATCCATCATGGTGTGCATAAGTAGGCTTACCATCCTTCATCAGAAAGGCATCAATCATACCACGGGTAAAACCAGTATAGGTATTACCACGGTTTACAGCTACCTCAATGTTATCAGTCACACCTTTACCCTTATTATAGGCCTTCCAGAGAAGAACCTCAGGATAGGCAGACATATCGGTATTACCAAACTTATAGAAATAAGGATTGGTATCAGATAAAGACTGAGGTACGATACCTGTATTCTTATCCAATTTGCCTACATAAGCATCACCTACAATGGCAGCCTCATCAACCGCCTTCTGGAAGAAATACTTAGCTTCAGCCTCAACGCTACCTGTAGGATACTGATAATTGGCATTATAGTCCTTTGACTTTCCTGGCCATCCCTCACCATTAGGAACGAATGGAGTACCAGCAAAATTGGTCAACCAAGAACCCTCAAACAAGGCTACACGGGATGCAAACAGATGAGCAACAGCAGGAGAGATACGTGTGGTTGCTTCCCAACCATCAGGCTCCATATAGGTTACAGCAGAATCCAGGTCGGCAAGAATAAAACGAGCAACCTCGTTGCGAGGACTACGCTTATTAGCTGCTACAAGGATAGCCTCATTTTCAGGCATGGCCTCTGTCACAATAGGTAAGTCACCAAAACTCTTGTACAAGCTGAAATAAGCATAGGCACGGAAGAAGTGTAACTCGCCGATATATTGACGAATCTTATTTTCATTACCCGCAATCAATCCATTCTCATAGTTAGACTGTGCTATATTCAACTGATAGTTGATATCACGAATATTGTTCCAGCTCCATGAAGAGTTGTCGTTACTAGTCTTCCAACTACCTTTCTTATACTTAGAATCGCCATTAGAACCGGTCTGATTATCTGTACCATTATCGTATGCGAATGTACCATAGCCTGCACCACTATGATATGGCAATACAGTCTGATAAAAAGCATTAGCTACAGCTTGAAGCTGAGTAGCATCCTTGTAATAGTCGGTAGGAGTAATATCTGTAAGAGGCTCTTGCTTCAGGAAATCATTACAAGAAGCCATCAACATACCGCATGCCAACAAAGGAAGTACCTTTAAAGATATATTGAATTTCATATCATTCTAATATTTATAATGTTAAACTTAAACCAAAAGAGAAGGTTGTGTTCAATGGATATCCATTGCCATACCATGTACCAATGGTCTCTGGGTCATACTGCTTGCGGAGAGATGTTCCTGTCCAGAGATTCTCACCCGAGAAGTAAACACGAAGTTTCTCAATAGAAATCTTACGTGTCAAATCCTGTGGCAAGGTATAACCAATCTGAAGGTTCTTCAAACGAATGTAAGAAGCATCCTGCAGATACTTTGTCTGAATCTGCTCATTCTTGGCGCTATAGGCTGCACGTGGCAAGTAAGCGTCCTTGTTTGGCTCCTGGAAGCCATTGACAACAGACCAAGAGTTCTCGTCACGATAATAGTCTTGCAAACCATCCAGGCAGACCTGATACCAACGACCATATTCGAAAGTACCAAAGAAGTAACGTGTACTAGCCCAATACTCACGTTTCATGACTCCCTGGAAGAAACAACGTACATCGAAGCCTTTCCAAGCAGCATTCAAGTCGATACCGAAGAGATAACGTGGTGTGGAATTACCTATCTTCTTAAGATCTCCATGATCTTCCAACGTATTGGCACCCGGGGAAATCTTACCATCATTATTGAGGTCACGATACATGATATCACCAGCACCCCACTTGTTATTGTCAATAGTACTCTGATCAACCTTTGCTATATGAGCATCCATCTCTTCTTGGCTCTTAGCTATACCGATGGTCTCATAACCGTAGATATCACCAATACGCTGTCCCTCAATATAGTTACCCAATGAATGAGAAGGGTTATTAGGATACCTTGTGATAGTAGCATAGGCATCAGAGAGATTGAAGTTGATTCCATACTGTAAACCATTAGACAAGCGGTCGTTCCAACCGATAGTCAACTCCCAACCATTGGTACGCAAGTCGGTATTGTTAGTAACAGGTACAGCTGTACCCAAGATGCTTGGAAGCTCAGGGGCATTACCTATCATATTTTTTGTCTTACGCACATACCAGTCAAATGATCCATGCAAGCGATCCTTCAAAAATGCAAAGTCAAGACCGACATTAAAACTCTGGATGGTTTCCCATGTCAAATTCTGAGAAACCAGGCCTGGTGCCCAAGCTGTCATCGGTTTCAAACCATCCTGCAGCCATGTACCATTGTTGGCATATACACCAATCGTCTGATAAGTCTGGTAAGTACCAACATTCTGGTTACCCAAGTTACCATAAGATACACGAAGCTTCAACTGACCAATCCAATCATTGATTGGCTGCATGAAGTTCTCTTGTGCAATATTCCAACCTGCAGATACTGATGGGAAGAACTTCCACTGATTTCCCGGGCGGAATCTTGAAGAACCATCATATCGGCCATTAACCTCAAAGAGATACTTGCCCTGATAATCATAATTCAAACGACCAAAGAAACCACAAGTTGTCCAACGGCTCATGTTGCCAGACACAGATGGATCCACAGGATTACCATAAGCATCAATACCAGTTGTACCATCAATTTGAGGCTTATTACCTACGATAAGACCAGCTCTATCTGCATATTTGTACTTCATACGCTCATCCTCAGACTGGAAACCAGCCATAATATGGAAGTTATGCTTCTTCTGCAAATTGAACAAATACTCAGAATAGAGTTGGAAATTTGTATAATTTTCCTTATAGTAATCTTCACCTACATAGGTAAAATTATTCTGGTCGTAAGCCTCACCATTCAGATTATACAGATAAGTATGCTGCATATCTGTATGACTCTCATTATGGGATGTACGATAGTTGAAGATAGCATGGGTAACCCAATTCTTGATTGGTTCGATGTCCAAACCTACCTGATGATTATACTCATCATTCTGATAACGATAAGTACCACCATTCGTCATGGTGTTTACCATCTCATTATAGAGATTGCCATTTCTATCATACAAAGGAACACATGGCCACTGTCCACCAAGATATTCATATACACCAGAACCCAAAGACTGAGGACGATGATAATCCTTGCGAACAAAACGGAGAGAGTAGTTAAACTTCATCCAATTCGTCCACTGTGAAGAAATCTTGGCAGTAGCAGTATATCGGCTACTACCTTCATCAGCAACCTTGATCAAACCATCCTGACCTAAATAGCCAAATGAAGCATAGTAGTTGAGTTTGTCATCACCACCGGTTGCACTTACATTGTGCTCCTGAGAGAATGTATGTTTTTTGTATATTGTATCATAGAAATCGGTAGAAGCATAACCATCGGTAAATCCACTCAACCAATAGCCATTAGCATCCGCATCCAAAGAATAAATCAAATTGCCATTTTTATCCTTACGGGTACCAGCATTAACATATTCGCCCTCTATCCAATCCTTCATACGTTGAACATGGTCTGGTGTAAAAATCTGACCACCACCAATATTCGTATTCGCATCATTCTGCATACAAGCAAAATCGACAGAATTCATAGTATGCTTCATACGAATTGGGGTACTGAAGCGGAAATTATTGTTGTAGTTTATACTTACCTTGTCACGCTTACCACCACTCTTGGTAGTAATCAAGATAACACCGAAAGGTGCACGAGAACCATAAATAGATGATGCAGCTGCATCCTTCAATACAGATACGCTGGCAATATCCTGAGGATTGATGGTATTGATATCACCCTCCATACCATCGATCAAGACCAACGGACTACCACTGGAACCCTGTCCGATTGTAGTTGTACCACGTACATTCAAGCTTGGAGTATCATCCAAACTACCTGCAGCCTGGGTAATCTGTAAACCTGCCACCATACCCTGCAGAGCCTGGGTGGCATTGCTTACAGGACGGCTATCCAATTCCTCACCCGATACTGCGGTCACCGCACCCGTAAGGTTTACCTTTTTCTGGGTACCGAAACCTACGACCACCACTTCATTCAGCTTGGTATCGTTAGATTTCAAAACCACTTTAGATGTTCCGGCAGGAACTACCTGTGTTGCATATCCCAAGTAAGAAATAGCCAACTGAGCATTACGCTTTACCTTAATAACATAGTTACCATCAATATCGGTAACCGTACCATTACGGGTTCCTTTTTCCATAATGGTAGCTCCGATGACTGGCTCACCGGCATCGTCCACAACTGTACCCTTTACGGTGACTTCGCTCTGCTGAGCTTCCTCTACCTTAGGGGTTGATGAGGTCTCACTTGCTGCTAGAGTAGGTAATGCCCCCCCCCACATGCAAGGACCAAACACGCGATGGCTTTTACATAAGCTTGACTATGTACAAAGCCTGAGATTTTTTGTGTCTGTCTCATTTTCTATTTTTTGTTAGGTTTATTATTGTTTAAATTTCGATTGCAAAGTAACACAATATTTTGCATATTATGCTACATTATCGTCTAAAAAAGTGAAAAAATCGTCCAAATCTGGCGATTTAGACGATATTTTCGTCTTTTAAGCCGATTTTGTTACACTTAAATGTTGTTTATTCTAAATGATGTCTTTGTTGTCTTTAATGTTTTATTGTTTTGTTGTTTCTATGTCTTTATTGTTTCATCGCCTTCTTCAGTTTTTCCACAGCGGCATGAATCATGTCGTGGGTTCCACTTCCGTCGGTTACGTATTTCTGAACCATTCTGCCATAACTGATGGCATCTTTTAGTTCTGCGCTGGTATTTTCATCAGGCCAGCCGGCACGTCGAAGCAGACCGGAGAGTTCCCGGAGGTCTTCCATCTCGGCAAGATTGCCAGGGCGCATCGTGTTGATGGCACGGTTCAGAATGGCAGTAGTACCTTCCAGTTCATCCTGGGTTACCTTCTTCTTGCCCTTTGCCACCAGCTCCTGTGCCTGAGCCATTACCTTCTGCATGCGCTCGTAGCCGAACGGTGCCCATGGAGCATACTCCGGAACCTTCTGAGAGAGGGCATTCCACTTCTCCTGGTCAGCCTTACGCTCTGCGGCAAGATTCAGGAGAGAATTCAATTCGGTGAAATCTATCTTCACCTTCTTGCTCTTCTTGCTCTTGGCATCGGTCAAGTTGATGCGGTAGTAGTGGGTACTGTTAGCGTTGCGGTAATAATCGGGCTGGAATTCCTTGCCATCCAGTTTCAGGGTAAGGAGATTGGCTCCTGCGCCTGTGGTCACGCCGTTCGATTCGCCCACGGTGATATTACTTAATCGGGAGTCGATGTTCAGCGTAGCCTGATTCCAGGTCTGTGCGCCTGTGCCCGCCATCACCAATGGTCCGTACATCAGGGTTCCTACCCAGGATGTCTTCAGCGGAGTACCGTCCAGACTTGCCACATCACTCGAAAGCTTGTCGGCACCATATTCGATATGCTTGCTGAATGGCATGTCGATTTCTACGACATCGCCCGCCTTCCAATGCTTCTGCTCCAGTTCTACATAGGTGCTAGGCTGATAGCTCTTTGCCACCTCCTTGCCGTTCACCTTGATGGAGAAACCTTGCGTAGCCCAATATGGCACACGGAGTTTCAGGGTGAAATCGCCCTCGCCTTCCGTAATCTTGATGGCTGAATGCTGTGCCGGCCATAGGCAATCCTGCTTGATGGTCACCCCCTTCTCCTTCCAGTGGAGGGTGGTTGGCATATAGAGACCTACCCAGAGGGTATGATTGTTGGCAAAATAAGCCGACTGCTGGTACTTGGTATGGTTTTCAGAACCTGTACCGCCACAGCAGGTGCTCTGAGGAGTCTCGTTGCCGAACGGCTTGGTGGCATTCAATCCTACCGCATACTGATAGCAGGTCTGATACTGGTCCGGATTGAGCGAACCGATAATCTGATTGTACAGCGTACGCTCGATATAGTCGAGATACTGCGCATTATCAGGGTTATAACAGTTCAAATCCTTGCTCAACTTGACGAGGTTATACGCGCAGCAGGTTTCGTTGATATCCGGATAAGCCTCCGATTCGCCTTCCTGCAGTCCATTGGTTGCCATACTCAGAATCTGGGTATATGGCTGGCGGAACATCTCTCCATTTCCTACACCACCCATCGCATACATGTATCTCCCCTGCACCAGTCTCCAGAAGTTCTCAGCCAGATTGTAATAGTATGGCTTTTGATTGCTCTTGTAGCTGCGCAGCGCTCCGATAATCATCGGAATATGCTGGTTAGCATGGCGGGTACGGATATCATCGATGTTCTTACTCAGCGGATCATAGAACTTAGGTGCGTCGAAACAGTTGGCTGCCTCGAGGAGTTTTGCCTTTTCATCCAGATTGGAAACCATCTCTGAAAGACGGGAGAGCGATTCGCTCATACCTCCCACCTCACCGGCTATGTACATGTCCCACATCTCGTAGCGGTTGCCCGGCTTGGCTCTGCGTTCATCCTGAGTGCCGTCCTGCTTTACATAAGTGCGGTAGTGCATGCGGTTCCATACCCAGAGTCCCATATCCTTGGCGATGAGGAGAGCCTTATCGCAGATTTCCTTATCATCAAAGTAGGTAGCGATATCTATCAGACCGGCAAGTTGCTTGTGTACACTATAATAAGGTGCCCAAACCCAATCGGAGTTGTTGTAAGCACGATACATTTCAATCAGAGCACAATGCTGAGCCGGAATGGCGTTGATATAGCCGTAGCCATAAAGTTCAGGGTGCTTCTTATACTCATCAAAAGCAGCCCAGGTGCCCTTCATCTCTCTGAGTTCTGCCTCAGGAGCGAAATCACGAGCCTCCCAGTTGCGCTTCAGTTCCTTATTATATACGAAGGTCTTCTCCTGACACTCCCGCAACTCATTCACCATTCGGGTGATGTTCTTGCGGAGGATTGCCTTCTGTTCAGGATTGGTTGCCACAGCGTATGCCTGTGCGATTGCCGACATATAGTGACCAGAACCATGACCCTTGAGCTTGGTATCCGGCGAATCCCAGCCATCGCTCTTAGTATAGCCCTCGGTACTGAGTCCGTAGGTATCGCGATAATTGTAGAGTTGTTGGGTAACATCCCAGGAACAAATCTCACGGATAGCCTCATCGCGGTTGTGGGTGAGTCGGTTGTCACCATCTATGCTCACATCAGCGAGCGAGAAGGTATGAGCCACTTCCTTTCCTGGAGTCTGATAGCCTTCAGCCACCACCTTGATTTGTGCCTTGACAGGATAACCATTGTCGGTAGTCTCATCACCAATCACAAAACCACCTATCTCATATTGGCTCCCGACAGGATGTTTCTGCGCATCAGCCTCAGCCTGCTCATCAGCAAGCGGAGCGTTAGCCCAGCGCACCTGGCGATACTCTGAATAACCATCAGAATAGGTTACCCATACGAGATTAGGAAGTCGGGGAACTGTGCCCACCGGACAATCTACTGATATTGCCTCCACCTTAGAGATGGTGCGATAAACAGTGGCTGCCGTTGTCATGGATGGCAAACTGGCTACACCTATCAATAATGTAAACTGCTTTAAATCCATATCTTCTAGGTTTATTATTGTTTCATTTATTTTTCTGGCTGCAAAATAACAGAAAAAATCAACGAAGTCCTAAAATTATCGTACATAAAGATACAATTATCGTCTAACAGGATACTTGTGATACGATATTTTCATCATTTTGGACTTTCTTTGCATTACATAAACAATTCTATTCGTAAATTTGCAGCAGAAATAAAAACTTGTGGTAATCCGGTAATACAGGCATTGCCACCAAGCGAACAACAAAACGGACAAAACAACAATAAACCTAGAAAGTTATGGTTAAGAAACTCTTTTTCATCGCCACCTTATTATATATAGGGGCAACAGTATCGGCAGAGAACTATCTGGTGAAATCACCAGATGGTAAAATCGTAGCAGAACTCAACACCAACAAGTCTCTCTCTCTTCAATTTAAATACAATGGCTCCATTCTTTTACAGGAGTCTTCAATAGGTGTAACGCTGAACGATGGAACGGACATGGGTAAGAATCCTAAGGTAGCAAGCCACAAGCTTAGCAACCATAAGGAAACCATCCATGCTCCATTCTATCGTCAGCAAAACTTTGAAACAGCATATCAGGAACTGAATCTGAAACTGAAGAATGGTTTCGGCATCATCCTGAGAGCTTACGATGAGGGAGTGGCTTACCGATTCTATACCCAGCGAAAAGGCAAGACCATCATACTGAATGAAACCGCCGCCTACCAGTTTGGCAAGGACAAGAAGGCATGGTTGCCATACACCACGACTCCAGAAAAGCCTTTTGCCATGGCTTTCCAGAATATCTATCACGAAACACGGCTCGATACCGCTAAGCAGGATTTAGCCTTCCTGCCAGCTACCATAGATTGCGGAAAGGCGAAAGTCACTATCCTGGAGAGCGACCTGGAGAAGTATCCGGGCATGTGGCTGAAGGCTAACAGCAGCGAACAAGATAAAGAGAAGGGAATTCTGAGAGCCGCCTTTGCTCCCTACCCTAAGGAGATGGCTTACTACCCTTGGCGACACATGAGCCACGTAAAGAGCACCTGCGATTACATCGCAACCAGCACCGGCAAACGCAATTATCCTTGGCGCATCTTCGCCATCACAGAGCACGATACTCAGATGCCAACCAACAATCTGGTGTACGCCCTGGCTGCTCCCAACAAAATAGGCGATACTTCCTGGATCAAACCGGGCAAGGTGGCCTGGGACTGGTGGAACGACTGGAATCTGAAAGGTGTGGATTTCAAGGCAGGCATCAATTTCGATACTTACAAATATTACATAGATTTTGCTCATAATCACGGCTTGGAATACATCATCCTTGATGAAGGATGGTACAACTCGAAAGAGGGAAGCATTCTGAAACCAATAGACGATATCCAGTTGCCTAAGCTCATAGAATATGGTAAGAGCAAGGGCGTGGATATCGTGCTTTGGGCAGTCTTCAACGTGATGGACGAGAACCTGGAAACCATCTGCAAGACCTATGCTGATATGGGCATCAAGGGATTCAAGGTGGATTTTATGGACCGCGACGACCAGACTGCCATCGAAATGGTGGAACGCCTGGCTGCCTGCACAGCCAAGCATCATCTCATCCTCGACCTGCACGGCATCTACAAACCGGTAGGTCTGAACCGCACCTATCCTAACATCCTCAACTACGAGAGTGTTTTTGGTATGGAAGAGTGCCGCTGGACGGAAGCCAAGAATGATATGCCACTCTATGATGTCACCTTCCCATACATCAGAATGATGGCAGGACAGGTGGATTTCACACCGGGAGCGACGAGAAACGGAACCCGAGACAACTGGAAGGCTATCTACACCAAACCGATTTCGATGGGAACCCGATGCCACCAGGCTGCCTGCTACATCGTACAGGACAGTCCGTTTACGATGCTCGCCGACACCCCTACCAACTATGAGGCTGATGAGCCATACACCCGATACATTGCTTCATTGCCTGTAGTCTTCGACAAGACCATCGTGCCACAGGGCGAAATCGGAAAGTATATCGTTACCGCCAGAAAGAAGGGCAACGACTGGTATGTTGGCGGTCAGAGCAACTGGGATGAGCGCACGCTCACCCTGAAGTTTGATTTCCTCGCGGATGGAGATTACGAAGCAATCGTATTGAAGGATGGCATCAATGCCAACCACGATGCCGAGGATTACAAAATAGAGAAATACGACATCCATCAAAATTCTGAAATGAAAATCCATCTTGCTTCGGGCGGTGGATTCGTCATCAAGGTTATCAAGAAATAAAAAAGCATTTAGAAAAAAGAAGTTCATATGGTTAGTAAAAATATAATTGTAACACTATTCGTAACAGCAGCTGCGGCAGTACCTCAAACGGGGGCTGCCCAGAAAGCTGCTTACAACACTCCGGGAGCCGGCAACCCTATCCTGCCTGGTTATTTTGCCGACCCAACCATCAAGAAGTTTGGTGACACCTATTATATATATGCTACTACCGATGGTAGCGGAGCCGGTTTCGGACCGGCACAGCTCTGGTGTAGCAAGGATTTCAAGAACTGGACCCTGATGCCGATGAACTGGCCGGACAGCCACTGGATCTGGGCACCGGATGTAATGCAGAACGAAGCCGACGGCAAGTATTACTATCTCTACTGCCAGCCTTGCAAGCTCCATCTGGGTGTGGGCGATACACCTCGCGGTCCTTGGAAGAATGTGCTGGACGAGAGCGAAGCCGTGCTCGTACCGGATAGATTCGTAAAGAATGCCATCACCCTGGATGGTCAGACCTTCCGAGATGATGATGGTTCGGTCTATATGTATTGGGGCACCTGGGGCATCTACAAGGGCTTCGGTTGCGGAGCAGGCAAGCTGAATCCTGACATGAAATCATTCAGCGAAACCAAGCTCATCCCGAATACCGAGGTTACTCACTTCTTTGAGGCTCCTTTCGTCTTCAAGCGCAACGGCATCTACTACTTCCTCTACTCCTGCGAGCATTGCGAAGATGCCAGCTACCGCGTAGATTACGCTACAGCCAAGAGTCCGCTCGGTCCTTATACCTACCATGGCACTATCCTCAAGACCAATGCCGACGGAACCGTTCATGGTCCGGGACACAACAGCGTACTGCAGGAAGGCGACAACTACTACATCGTATATCATCGCCACGACAATCCACATTCCAACCGTGGATTCCATCGTCAGGTGGCAATCGATAAACTCGAATTCAATACAGACGGTACCATCAAGGAGGTCATTCCAACCCACGAAGGTCTCGATCTGAAACCGGAAATGAAGGTGGCAAAGAACCTCGCATTCGGCGCCAAGGTTACCGCCTCTTCCTACTACGACAACGATTTCCGTCCGGAATATGCGGTTGATGACAACAACGGCACACTCTGGCGCCCTCGCACCACCGGACCAGCCTGGATCCAGCTCGACCTGGGCAAGAAGCAGAGCATCAAGAGCATCTGGACTCAGTTTGAATACGGAACACAGTTCTATCAGTATCTCATCGAGACATCCAATGACGGCAAGCACTGGCAGACCTTCTCCGACAAGCGACAGAACCGTCTGGCAGGTTCGCCGATGGTAGATTTTGGAAATGCCAAGGCACAGTACATCCGCCTCACCTATACCGGCGGTCAGAAGAATGGTTTCGGTGGCGCCATCTGGAACATCAAGGTTTACGGTTCCGTAGAAGATTCAGCCCCACAGCAGTGGCTCGGTCTGACAGCAGCCGACTTCGATGGCACAATCTGGCATAACAACGAGGGAATGCTTGCCGGCAAGTTCTCGCTCCTTCAGGGCACCGCCCTCAGAGAGCGCATGGCAGGCAAAGATGCCATCACCCTGCAACCGGGTGCCCAGCTAGTGATGACTCATCCACAGCTCGGCAAGACACGCAAGCATACCCTCACCGCCCAAGCTTTCGACAACGGAAGCTGGCATCAGATAGATGAAAACGATCCTCGACTGAATCTTTCTGAAGGAAAACTGGAAATTAGTGCAGGCGAAAAGCAATTTACCCTCACCAATCTCCGTTATTATAACTGGGAACAGGAGGCGGCAGAAAAGGCTTTCGATGCCCAGAGCTGCATCGTGCGTGAGGCAGTAACCGACAAGAATAGTCAGGGACTGGTGGTAGATATCAGCGCTGACTACTACAACGAGGGCGATACCGTGCCTTACATCAAGAACGGCAGCCCGCTGAATATTCACCTCAAGGGCGAGTTCGAGACGCAGCACGATACAGCAGCCATCATCAAGACCATAGAGGGCAAAAAGGCATTCGCCTTTACCGGCAAGGAGAGTTACAGAAGCAACTTCATGCTCCCAGCCACTATCCGCGACAACGCTCCATATACCATCGAGGCATGGATTCTGAATCCGGAGATTGCCGAGAATGAATGCGTAGCCGATTTCACCTCTTCTCACGATGAACTGGAAAAGCTGATGCTGGTAAACGGCACAGAACCACGCTGCGGTGTGATGAACCACTACGGATGGTATGAGGATGCCGGCTACAAGGAGATGAAGACCCTGGAAGGCAAGTGGCAGCACGTATATGTCTGCTTCGATGGCAGAATCGAAAGCATCTACATCAACGACAAGCTCATCAGCCAGAAGGATATCCAGCTCCTCGTCAAGCCATCGCAGTTTATGCTTCTGGGCAAGAATGCCGAAGAGGCATGGCCTTTCTCAGGCTATCTGCACTCATTGAAACTCTGGGATGAATACATTCCTTACAAAAAATAAACTAGCAATACATGAAGAAGATTTTAGTAACATCAGCCTTGGCAGCATTGGCATTGATGCCTGCCTCGGCACAGAAAGTGAACAAGAGCTCGAGTGGTTATCCTATCACTCCGGTGCCTTTCACATCAGTAAAGGTTTGGAACAATACGTTCTGGGGACAGCGTATCGAGACCTCTCGCAAGGTAACCATCCCGCTGGCTTTCAGCAAATGCGAATCAGAGGGAAGATACAAGAACTTTGAACGCGCAGCTCATCCCAGCGACACCTATGATGTGGGCAAACTGATGCCCTACAGCTTCGACGACACCGACCCATACAAGACCATCGAGGGTGCCAGCTACGTGCTACAGACCTATCCAGACAAGAAACTCAAGGCTTATATCGATAGCGTGCTCGATATCATCGCTCCGGCTCAGGAGGCTGACGGATATCTCTATACCGCACGTACACAGAATCCGAAGCATCCTCATTTCTGGGCTGGCGACAAGCGCTGGAGCAAGGAAGAGGATCTGAGCCACGAGCTCTACAACCTCGGTCACATGGTAGAAGGTGCCGTGGCTCACTGGCAGGCTACAGGTAGCCGCAAGTTCCTCGACATCGCTATCCGCTATGCCGACTGCGTGGTTCGCGAAGTAGGTCCTAACCCAGGACAGGCTTGCGTGGTACCGGGACATCAGATTGCCGAAATGGCGCTCTGCAAGCTCTATCTCGCTACCGGCAACAAGAAATATCTCGAAGAGGCTAAGTTCTTCCTCGACTATCGTGGCAAGACATCTATCAAACAGGAATACTCTCAGAGCCACAAACCGGTTTTGGAACAGGACGAGGCTGTAGGTCATGCCGTTCGTGCCACCTATATGTATGCCGGCATGGCAGATGTAGCAGCCCTCACCGGCGATACTGCCTATATCCACGCCATCGACCGCATCTGGGACAACATCGTGAGCAAGAAGCTCTACATCACCGGAGGTATCGGAGCCACCAACAACGGCGAGGCTTTCGGCAAGAACTACGAGTTGCCTAACATGAGTGCCTACTGCGAAACCTGCGCAGCTATCGGTAATGTTTATGTCAACTACCGACTCTTCCTCCTCCATGGCGAAAGCAAGTATTATGATGTATTGGAGCGCACCCTCTACAATGGTCTCATCAGTGGTGTGAGCATGGACGGCGGCGGCTTCTTCTACCCTAACCCATTGGAGAGTATGGGTCAGCATCAGCGACAGGCTTGGTTCGGCTGTGCCTGCTGCCCTAGCAACATCTGCCGTTTCCTGCCATCCCTCCCGGGCTATGTATATGCCGTAAAGGATAAGAATGTATATGTCAACCTCTTCCTCAGCAACTCTTCTTCTCTGAAAGTAGCTGGCAAGAAGGTGGCTTTGAGTCAGGATACACAGTACCCTTGGAACGGCGACATCGCCATCAAGGTGGATGACAACAAGGCAGGTCAGTTCGGTATGAAGATCCGCATCCCGGGCTGGGTAAAGGGTCAGCCAGTACCATCAGACCTTTACTACTACAGCGACGGCAAGCGACTGGGCTATACCATCACCGTAAACGGAAAGAAGGTAGAGGCTAAGGTAACAGAGGATGGCTATTATACCATCAACCGCAAGTGGAAGAAGGGCGATGTGGTTCGCGTTCACTTCGATATGGAGGCACGCACCGTACGTGCCAACAACAAGGTAGAGGCAGACCGTGGCTGCATCAGCATCGAGCGTGGTCCTATCGTATATTGCGCAGAGTGGCCAGACAACCAGGGCTTCGATATCATGAGCATTCTGGAGAACCGCGAACCTCAGTTCGCTGAGGGCAAGCTCTCGTACGATGGTTTCATCGACCCAAAATATAAGAATGTACTGACACTCTACAAGGGTCAGAACATGGAGACCTTGACCGAGAATGTGCAGACTCTCGCCTACGACAAGAGCGGCAAGCTGAGTACCAAGGACCAGACCCTGACCCTCATCCCATACTTCGCCTGGGCTCATCGTGGCAACGGCAACATGAAGGTATGGTTGCCACAGGATGTCAAGGCAGCCAAGCCATCAGCTCCTGCAACTCTCGCCGCACAGGCTAAGGTAGAATTCTCTTCTCCAGTGCCAGCAAAGAGCAGCATTACCGACGGACTGGTTCCTGCCGATGAGAACGACCGTTCTATCCCATACATCCACTGGTGGCCAAAGAAGAACACCACAGAGTGGATTACCTACACCTTCCCTGAGAGCAAGGAAATCAAGACCAGCACCGTATATTGGTACGACGACCAGCCATGGGGCGGTTGCAAGGTGCCAGACAGCTGGAAGCTCTACTATCAGGACGAGGCAGGCAACTGGAAGGAAGTTCCAGGAGCCGATGCTTATCCATGCAAGCGAGGTGTAGCCTGCATCGTGAATTTCGACCCAGTGAAGACCAAGGCTGTGAAGCTCGAGCTGAAGCAGCCAGAAACCCATTCCTGCGGTCTTTTCGAGTGGAGCGTAAAATAAGAAAGCAAAAAGCTAAGAAACTAAGAAGAAAGCCAGCCCCCATTCCAAGCGATTCCATCGCTTGAACCCCACCAAGAGCTGGAGACCTTCCCTCAAAAAAAATGCCGAGCCATCTTTTTCAAGATGCGCCCGGCATTTTTTCATCCTTCTAATATCATTTTTCGAAAAATATCCGTATCTTTGCATTCGGAATTTTAAAATACAAAGAAAAATGAAAAAGGCAATATTCTCTTTGCTCCTTATGGCAGCGTCGGTCATCGGATCCAGTGCTCAGGGCAACGCAACAGCCCAGAACCCACAGGATGTGGATGTACTCTATGCCAAAAATCTCCTAGCTATAGGAACCGAGGCTCCAGCATTCCCTGCCCTGAAAAAGGGAACATGGACGGTATTGGACTTCTGGGCTACCTGGTGTCCTGACTGCCGCAGAGAGATTCCTACCGTCAAGGAGATGTATCAGAAGTACGGCACTCGTGTTAAGTTTATCGGCATATCAATGGATACCGACAAGCAGAAGCTCAACAACTACACTCAGGCAAACGGTGTGGAATGGAAGCAGTACAGCGAGTTCAAGAAGTGGAAAGAAACCCAGATTTCCAAGGATTACAAGATTTCATGGCTCCCTACCATGTATCTCATCAACCCAGAGGGCAAGGTAGTTTATACCACCATACTCGCTGAGCGCATAGCAAAGAAGCTGGCGGAAATCTTCCCAAAGAAGTAAAGTCATAAGAATCTGGTATACAGAAAAAGTTTGAGGCACAGTTTCAATGCGTCAAGCTTTTTTATGAGAGGGTGTGTCACAAGTCCATGATGCGCCCTCGATGAGTTTACTACCTAGAACTGTTTCTATTCGAGCAATGCTATGTCGTGGTGCTCAGTGCTGTTCTCTGTTAATACGTACTGAATCATAAAGCGTTCATTATTTGTAATTGTATTCTTCCGTCCCTTTAGGACTGGAACATCATCCTTTAGTAATTTTATTTACAGAAGTGCATTCTTACTCATCTATAGTATCGTCAATTAGTTATATCTTGTTAAAGAATCATCAAACACGACATCTTTCTCAAAATAAATCATTATATTTGCATTAAAATCAATAAATTGATGAAATGGAAGATTTAAATCAATTGAAATTGGTCTTAGTCAAAAACAAAAAGACCAACAAATGGTTGGCAGAACAATTGGGGGTAAACCAAACTACTGTCTCTAAGTGGTGTACAAACACCACACAACCAGACTTGCTGACTCTGAAAAAGATTTCAGAGTTATTAAACGTGAGTGTCAGTGAAATTATTAATTTCGACTAAATTAGAAGAATATGGGCAATTCTAACTTTAATGAAAATACAAGAGTACAAGTTCCAGCAGCACTTCATCTATGCAAATTGGGATATATATACTTGGACAACATCTGTGCTTATGACACAAAAACAAACATTTTGATAGACGTTTTTCTCAATGCAGTAAAACGTCTAAATCCCAATATGTCCAGTTCTGATGCATCCATGCTATTTTCAAAGATTGTCAACATGTCAAACAATGATGATTTAGGACGAGAATTCTACCAATTGCTATCTGCCAATAGCGGCATCAAACTAATTGATTTTGAGAATCCCGACAATAATGATTGGCATGTTACTACAGAATTCACATGTGAGAATGAAGACACAGAGGATGAATTTCGCCCAGACATCACTTGCTTCGTAAACGGACTTCCACTTGCTTTTATAGAGGTTAAAAAGCCAAACAACCATGAAGGAATATTGGCAGAAAGAGAACGAATAAACAAAAGGATGAGCAAATCATGCTTTCGCCGTTTCTTCAATCTTACTCAATTGATGATATTCTCCAACAACCAAGAATACGATAATGAGAGCAGAGTACCTATCCAAGGTGCATTCTATTGCTGTACAGCAAAGACAAAAGCGTTCTTCAACGTCTTTCGCGAGGAAGATAAGCAATATGTAAGTAGTTATCCATATAAAGATCTTGATGACGATACAGAATACAAAGTACTAAAGCATCGTAACTGTATTGTAATCAAGAACCTACAAGAGTATCAGACCAACAAAGCTATTGATACCCCAACTAATCGCATATTAACTTCTATGTTAAGCAAGGAACGCTTTCTTTTCTTACTTCGCTATGGATTTGCCTATGTTGAGCGAAAGATAGAGCTTGACGACAACACACAAGGAACCGAACTTCAAAAGCATGTCATGCGCTATCAGCAATTGTTTGCTTCATTCGCCATACGCAGAACTCTAACAAATGGAGTGAAAAGCGGCATTATATGGCATACACAAGGAAGTGGAAAAACGGCACTTGCATATTACAGCGTTAAAAGTCTCACCGACTATTTCGCCAAACGTGATGTTGTAGCTAAATTCTACTTTATAGTTGATAGAATTGATTTGATGGAACAAGCCACAGACGAATTTGCGGCTCGTGGTCTTGTCGTTCATAACGCTAAGAGCCGTGATGAGTTGATGAAAGACATATCCAGTCGTTCCATAACCCATAACAATGAGGGAAAATTAGAGATAATGGTTGTCAACATCCAAAAATTCAAAGAAGATAAGACAAAAGTCAATGTCGATGATAGCTACAGCACCCAGCTGCAGCGTATTTTCTTCATTGACGAGGCTCATCGTGGCTATAATCCACAAGGTAGCTTCTTGGCTAATCTCTTGGAAGCCGACAAGAATGCGGTTAAGATTGCTCTAACGGGAACACCATTATTAAAAGAAGAGCGAGAGTCTTGGAGAGTCTTTGGTGATTACATACATACCTATTATTATGACAAGTCTATTGCAGATGGTTACACATGCAAGCTGATGCGTGAACCTGTGGAAACTATCTACAAGGAGAAAATTGAAAATATTCTCGACAAATTAGCAGGAGATATTCAGGTCAAAAAATCCGATATTGACAGAAATAAGATAATTGAGGATGATAGTTATCTGAATGCGCTACTCGACTATATCATTTCCGACTTCCGTAGATTCCGCAAAGAGCAAAACGACTACTCCGTTGGTGCAATGATTGTCTGCAAGACCAATCCACAAGCCAGAGAGCTATATCGTCTTTGGCAAGAACGATTTGGATTCGCATTAAAAATCAACAAGCAAAATGAAGAGATGCTTGGCATAGCTGCAGACCCTATGCAATTCCGCAACGACTACAAGCCTCTTTCCGCATCCTTGATTTTACATGATGAAGGCGACAAGGAAGAACGTAAAGAATATATTGAGGGATTCAAAAAACTACAAGAAGTAGATGTCCTCATTGTTAACAAGATGTTGCTTACAGGATTCGATGCACCAAGATTAAAAAAGCTCTATCTTGGCCGTTCATTAGACGGTCATGACTTGTTGCAAGCACTGACACGTGTCAATCGACCATATAGAGACTTCAAATATGGATATGTCGTTGACTTCGTCAACATCAAAGAGAATTTCGATGCAACAAACGATCGCTATCTGAGAGAATTAAATCGTACAACTGATGACTCAGGGAATACTCGTACCAGAAACATTGGTAATGAGATATTGGTAAGCAAGGATGAAGTGGAATCAAAAATCAAGCAAGTAAAGAATGTCCTCTTCAACTTTACAACTGACAATATGGAAGAGTTCCGAAAGGAGATAGACGAAATTGACAACAAGGATAGCTTGTATGAATTGCGCAACACACTATCTGAAGCAAAAGCTATAGTCAACCAAGTGCGCTCATTTGGCGATGAAGAGACCAAGAAGAAGTTGGAATCATTGCCTATGGGAACCATTTCTACTCTCATAACAGAGGTGAGTCATCGCATCGAACGCATTAACTTGTTAGAAAACACTGAACACAAGTCTGATGTAGCAGGTATTATCAACGTTGCATTGTCTGAATTGGAATTTGAATTTAAGAAAGGTGTCTCTGAGGAATTGCGTATTATTGTGAACGACATTCGTGAACGATGCGAACGTGTACAAGCAGAGTTTGAAGCAAACTTCGATACAAAAGAAGAAAAATACGTTATTCTCGCAGACGAGTTTCGAGAGTATTTTCGCAAGAAAGGTTTTGTGCCACAAAGCACAGAAGAGGCTAAAGCCAGTATTCAATACATGGACGAAGTGATGAAGAAAATACGTGAAATCAACCGTCGCAATAATATGCTAAAAAGAAAATATAAAGGTGACGAACGATTTGTACGTATCCACAAACGTATAGAAGAGCAAAACAAGAAACGTGAACGTCCTATCATTTCTGCCCAAGAATACGAAATAGCAGAGAATCTCTCCAAGATGAAAGATGGTATAGATAGAATGCTATATCTTGACATCAACATTCTTGACAACGAGCCAGCTTTCCAAAAAGATGTATTGGCAATCATTGGCAAAGAACTGCTTAGTATGAATATTCGAGCAGACATCAAGGACAGAAAATATATTAACAATCTGATTACATCAGAATATTTACAACAACATAATTACGCATATTAACGAGCATGAGCAATATCAATATATCAGAGGCAACCATAGCCCTCATCGACTCACTGAAAAGTACTACTGGTGCTTTCGGTTTGGCAGGAACAGGTAGCGAGTATAAAATCGTCACAGAAATGTTCCTTTATAAGTTTTTCAATGACAAATTTGGTTACGAGGCTAAACGTGACCAAATATATGGAGAACGTTTGTCCAAGGCAGAGAAATGGGATGCAGAATATGACAAATTCACAGAAGAAGAAGTTGAAGATCTTTTCAGCTACTTGCCAGCTTCAGTTCCTCTTTTGAAACCGGAGCACACACTCTCACACTTGTATAACTCTGCGACAAAAGGAGATTTCTCGACTATACTCGATGCGACATTAGTAGATATAGCCTCTCTTAATGCTGATACATTCTCTGTAACGACTTCAGGAAAGAGCAAAGTTAATATATTCTTTCCACTGACAACTTTTGTAACTGACACGCAGAAACGTGACGAGTTTGCAAAGTCATTGATGCGTAACGTGGCATCTTTCAATTTTGAGGATGTATTCGATGAAAAGTATGATTTCTTCTCTCGCATTTTTGAGCACTTACTAAAAGGCTTCAACAATGCAGGTGGTGGAAAGTATGCCGAATACTACACACCTCGTGCCATAGCACAAGTCATGGCTCGTCTATTAGTTGGCGACAATTCGGACTTGCGTGGTATGACTTGTTACGATCCATCAGCGGGTACAGGAACTTTACTTATGGCACTTGCCCATCAAATCGGTGAAGATAGATGTTCTATTTTCTCACAAGACATCTCTGAAAAGTCCTCAGAGATGCTTCGCCTCAATCTCATCCTCAACAACTTTGCGGCATCTTTACCAAATGTTGTACAAGGAAACACACTCACAGAGCCGTCTCACAAAGAGAACAATGGTACGTTAAAGAAGTTTGATTTCATCGTCAGCAATCCTCCTTTCAAGCTTGATTTTCCTGAGTATCGAGACACATTGGCATCCGACACCATTCGTTTTTGGGCAGGTGTGCCAAATTCTGTGAAGAAAGTAGATCCGATGAAACCAAAGATGGCTATATACACCTGCTTTATCCAGCATGTACTCAACTCTCTAAAAACTACAGGAAAAGCAGCTATTGTTATTCCAACAGGATTCATCACCTCCAAGAGTGGTGTAGAAAAACGAATCTTACAGCGTATCGTTGACGAGAAATGGGTTTATGGCGTTGTTTCCATGCCAAGCAATGTCTTTGCGACAACAGGTACTAATGTATCTGTCATCTTCTTTGATAAGTCTGCAAGTTCAGACAAGGTTATCTTAATTGATGCCAGCAAACTTGGTGAAGAATACAAAGAGGGAAACAATCAGAAAAGACGCTTACGTGACTTTGAGATAGACAAGATTGTCAATACATTCCAAAACAAGGAAACTGTAGATGATTTTTCTGTTTCAGTAACTTATGATGAAATAAAGGAAAAAGGTTACAGCCTCTCTGCAGGTCAATATTTCGATATCAAGATTGATTATGTTGACATTACAGAGGAGGAGTTTAATAAGCGAATGAGCAATTATAAGAGTACTCTTGTACAACAATTTGAGGAAAGCCATCGTTTAGAGAAAGAGATTCTGGAGCAATTGGGTAACCTTAGCTTCAATAGTCAAATTGGAAAAGAATAACATTATGAATGAGACAACAAAACAGAACAACGGATTGTTGCCTAATGGCTATGACCTATGGCGCAAAGACATTGAGGCATTGATTGACACAGCAAAACTGCAAACAGCAATCAATGTAAATCAAGGTATGTTGTCGCTGTACTGGAGTATTGGCAAGCAAATTCTTGACAAACAGGAGAAACTGGGTTGGGGAAAGCAGATCATTTCCCAATTATCAAAAGATTTAAGCTTATGCTACCCTGGTGACAGAGGATACTCAGAGCGCAATCTACGAAATATGAAAAGATTTGCCTCAGAATACCCAGACTTTCCTTTTTTACAAGTGCCACTTGCAAAATTTAAGGAATCAACAATTTGGCAAGTGGCACTTGCCAAATTAGAAAAAGCCAACAAAGAATTTGTGCAAGTGCCACTTGCACAAATTACCTGGTATCACCATATTTCGCTTCTTTCAAAAGTGAAAGACGATACGGAGCGCGCCTATTATATTACAGAAACGGCACAAAATGGCTGGAGCCGTGATGTCATGCTCATGCAGATTGACAATGGTTACATCTATGCAAAAGGGCATGCTATCAACAACTTTGAACAGACATTACCTCCACCACAATCTGATTTAGCAAAGTACATTTTCAAGGATCCGTATAATTTTAGTTTCTTGGGGACGGTTGCCCTACAGAATGAACTCGATATAGAGAAGTCCTTGACTAGTAAGATAACAGACTTTCTACTTGAGATGGGGCGTGGCTTTGCATATATAGGTAGGCAATATCACATTACCGTTGATGGTGATGATTACTACATAGACTTGTTGATGTACCATCTAAAGCTCCATTGCTACGTAGTTGTAGAATTGAAAGCCGTAGAGTTTAAGCCAGAATTTGTCAGCAAACTCAACTTCTACATCTCAGCTGTAGATGATTCTGTCAAGTCGCCAGAAGACAAGCCAACTATCGGTCTTCTCCTCTGCCGTAGTAAAAGTGACAAGAAAGCAGAATTCTCACTTCGTGGAATTACCCAACCAATGGGCATTGCCCAATATGAGACAGAGAAACTGTTTGCTGATGTTGCTTCTGCACTGCCACAAATAGAAGAGTTAGAAAGAAATATTGATAACGTATAACAAGAATATAATGGAATATAAAACATACAAACTTGGCACCTGCTTTTCTTTAATAGAAAATGGCGCTATCATCAAACAAAGAAAAGAAGCCAAAGGTTTCCCTATAACTCGCATAGAAACCTTATCTCATGGCAAATTTAATCGTGACAAGTTAGGCCATGCTGACATTTTCGACACAACACCTTACAAACGATATATCTTAGAAGACAAGGACTTGATTATGTCACACATCAATAGCCGTGCCTTTCTTGGAAGAACCGTGCTTTATAGAAAGAAAGGAAATGAACAAATTATTCATGGAATGAATGTCTTGAGGATTAAGACGAATGAACAATTTTTAGATCCTGTTTTTGCATCTTATTTATTCAAAACATCACATTTCAAAAAAGCAATTGATAGCATTCGTAAAGATGCCATCAACCAGTCTAGTATAAACATATTTGACATATGCAACATACAAATAAGCCTTCCTTCAATTACAGAGCAGAGAAAAATTTCTCATGCCCTGCAACTGATTGATAAAAAAATTGAAACTAATCATCTGATAAATGATAATTTACCGTTGCCTGACCATTCATTAAGAGAGGCAAGAGTTCGTCGCGCTGCTTAGTAAGTTTTAATATCTCTTGTTGGTTAGAATATATTAAATCTTGTAATTCATTAACTATATGACAAAACTGATTGATATGTTTTTCCGACATAGGAAAGTACAAATGTTTTAATGCCTCATGTGTTATCAGAGGTTGGGATGACCCTCCTTTATTTTTTGACAAGTTGTATAATTTCAATGAATAAAATAAGAAAGGTTGCCAATCATCATTTTTAGAACATATAGATATCGCATTGTCACTCACCCAACAAGGAACTTTACTATAATGTATGCTTCCACAATTTGCACCAACACGACCAATTATTATGCAAGCTGGATAATTGCTTATCTCTACCATTTTAACTATACCATTACCACCATATGCAGGAACCAATCCTTCATTTTGTGGCATTGTTTGCCCATTACCTATGGTAAACAAATCAGTATAGTTTGATGCCATCCACTCTTTCGGTATCTCACGTTTCAACTTATCATTCCACACCATAGCTCCACCACTCGATTTATACGGCTTGCCCTCCTCATTAGGAAAGTCAAACTGCACGAACCAGTAGTCGTAGAGCTGCTTTGCCATCGCCTCTAAATTATCATTTATCTGACAATTGAGTTTAATTTTGGCATCAAGTTTTTGAAGAACAGAAGCTATACGCTTTTGTTCTTCGATTTTTGGCAACATAACTTTTATGCCATAGTAACTATCAAAAGTCATGCTTGGGACACCAGTACCAGAATCCAAGCGGCTCAAATCCAATAGTTTCAAGTATCGATACAAGAAATATGGATTAGCTAGTTCTTCATTCACAACGGTATAATATAATGTATCAACTGTCCAAAAAGGAACATCGCAATACTGAATATTATCCAAAGACCCTTTACGAGGTAACAATATACTTGGTTTATCATAAAGATACTCGTTTACAAAGCGCATAACTCCCCCACTACCAAATACAGGATATTCCCCATCTGGCAGTTCCTTATGATCTTTACCATTCTTTATCTCTAATAATTGAGACAACTTATATTCTTTCATATTCTGCTACAATTTAGATTACAAAGATAATCAAAATCAAGCAGGATATCGATTTTCTAAACCTTAATTAAGATATTTTCGATGTGCCATCTTCACATTTGCCTGATTTACCATTGCATAATGCAAGGTCGTGTCTATTTTTACATGTCCAAGTAACTTTTGTACTTGCTCTATTGGCATACCCTTATCTATGGCCATGGTGGCCAATGTTCTTCTAAACTTGTGGGGATGAACCTTGCTAAGAGAAGCTCGCTTTCCTAAATTGCGCAAGCGAACTTCTACGCCACTGATCGTAAGACGAGTATGCGGCTTGGCAAGACTTACAAACAAAGCAGGATTGTCATCAGTTCGCTCATCTAAGTATTTCTTTAGGTGAATCTTAGTTCGAGCATTGAAATAAACTTCTCGCTCTTTGTTTCCTTTACCAAACACAACACATTGACGTTCGTGAAAATCAATATCCTCACGATTCATCTTTACCAACTCACCAACACGCATACCTGTACTGGCAAGCAAATCTATCATAGCGATGTCACGCAATTCTTGGCAACTATCACGTAGTATTTCCATACTTTCATCTGAAAGCACCTCCTTTACCAAAGTATCAGTACGAACCTTATGTATTCTTCGCACAGGACTTTTCACGATATAGTCCTCATCCTCCAACCATGAGAAGAAGCTGGAAAATATGCGTCGCAAATTATCGATCGTCACCTTGCTAAGGTGATGATTTTCTTGTTGTTCAGCAAGATAGCATCGAATATCATTAGTCGTTATTTCCTGCACTTTTTTGCTTACTGCCGCCATCAACTTCTCTATAGAAGACTTATAATAGTGAATCGTCTTGTCAGAGCATCCCTCTATTTTCTTTGCAGAAATGAACACATCAAGCAACTCCGCATTCTCCTTTTCACGGTTTTCACCATCAGACAACTTCAGGCAAACATCAAAATTCTCCAAAGCCACTTCCATTGTGTCATGCAATAGCTTCAAGTGCTCCTCAGACAATACACTACGCATACCATCTAATACATTTTTTATCAATTCTTTCTTCATAATTTTATTTCTTGTTTCTACATATAATATAAGGTAATAGACGGATTATTGCAATAAATGATAATTTACCGTTGCCTGACCATTCATCAGGAGAGGCAAGAGTTCGTCTCGCTGCTTAGTTAGAGCTGCAATTTCTTTTGTAAGAGCAAGCTGTTTGTCTGCTATTCCATTTTGTAATTCTATCCATTGCACATAGATGTTTTTTGCACCAATAGTAAGAATTGGAAACTTGCAGAGATCATCCCTTGAAACTTCTTTGAAAGTCGTACCTGTTCCTAATTGTTCTATTTGTTTGATATGGTGGTTTATGTAGTAGTATAAATATATAGAATCACTTATACTCTTAGGAATAAAGCTCTTGAAACCTTGATTTGTACAGACTTCATGCTTTGCAATAGAAACTAGACCGATTGGAGCACGACTTGACATAAGTACAGAATTTGTTGGCAGTATACTTGTACTACAAGAATCAAAACCTTGCTTTGTTATATTGCGTTCACCTTGATACACAAACTTTGATTGTTGGTCAGACAAATCCTTTTGAGTTATCCAAACTATATCACCACCATAATTTGCTTCGACGGCTGTTGAAGGTGTCGCACCATTCTTTATTTCTGCAAAATCGATTAGATTTTCAACTTCCCAACCAATAGGAATTTCTCTTTTGAGGCGTTCATTATAGGTCATAGCTCCGCCACTTGATTTATACGGCTTGCCATCCTCATTCGGGAAGTCAAACTGTACAAACCAATAGTCGTAGAGTTGCTTTGCCATCGCCTCTAAATTATCATTTATGAATTAGAAAGATTAAGCCAGATACTTTAAAGAAAATTAGGGTTCCACAATTTGCTTCTTTTTAAATATTTTTCTTTCAAGAATTGCCATATTGCCATATCAGCTAGTAATCTCTCTGATTACAAAGCTGTTAGGTGTATGGCAATTCTTTATTTTTAGGGGTTATCTGCCATATTCGGGCGTTTTTGAGGCATTTTTTGAGAAAAACACAGAAAGTATTGAGCAAAAAAGCATTTTTTCGGTTCAATGCTTGGGGATTTCAATCTTTTTTCGTAACTTCGCCATCGATGCGGAAGAAATTACGTCCCGACGTAGCATCTGATACATCGCGACGTAACAACAACTGCGTCACGACGCAGCATCAGATACGTCGCGACGCAGTTTCAGATACATCCTGGCTTAGCAAGTAATGCTTTCCGAAGTCCAAGTGAGCCTCTTTTGAACCCCCAAGTAAGCCTACTCAAACATTACGTAAGCCTCACTCGAAAAAGAAATAACTTTAATAACAGGACAGATGAAAATAACAGTCATCAGAACCAACCGGCAACACCAGCTTTGCGTTACCAACAGAAGTATCGGACACCTTTTGGAGCGTATGCTCAAAGATGATTCCAAGTTTACCATCCAGAAATTCAGAGATATGGTTCCTTCCATGAATTTCGGTTACGATGGGTATAAAGACATGCCCACCTGGCACCGGGTATACCCTGCCGCCGAGTTTCAGAAAGATGAGAACGGGAATCTCAGGATGAAGGCATTCAACGGCCTCTTGCTCCTATCGTTCAGGAATATACTGAAACCTGAAGACGTCCAGCTCGTGAAGAAACAAGCTGCCTTTCTCCCCTCCACCCTCATTGCCGTGACCGGAGCCGATGGCAGAAGCGTGGAAATACTGGTGAAATTCTCCGATGAAAAGGGTGAACTGCCTACAGATGAAGAACATGCCGACCGACTCTACCAAAGTGCATACCGACACATCCTGCCCATCTACCAGTCTGTCATCCATGCCGAGATAGCCAGCCAAAAGCCTTCGATAAGAAGCTATTTCCTCCTTACGCTCGATACCCAACCCTATTATAATCCTCAGGCTGTCGCCTTGAAAGTAGACGAGAAACTGATGCTTCAGGAACCAACCCCATCCATACCTGAGGCTAAAAGCGACCCGACTGACAAGAAAGAAAAAGGCATGAAAGGCTCGAAAGAGAACATCGAGAAGATGATGAAATATCTGAACGAGAAGTATGACCTGAGATACAACATGGTGATGAAATATACCGAATATGTACCGAAGGACAAGGAATGGATTGGATTTCAAGCCGTGGAACCGAGAGTACAGAAGAGTCTGACACTAGAAGTGCAACTGGCAGGTATCAACGTCAGCATCAAGGACGTTAGAAATTTCCTGGAATCCAATTTCATCAAGAACTATAATCCCGTAGAGGAATTTCTGTTCATCTGTTATGACAACTGGGACGGCAAGGACCATATACGTGCCTTGGCACGTACCGTGCCTACCAACAACCCGCACTGGGAAGACTGGTTCTACACCTGGTTTCTAGCCATGGTGGAGCAATGGCACAACCGCACCGGCAGACAGTATGGCAACAGCGTGGCTCCCCTGCTCATATCCAAACAGGGCTACAACAAGAGTACTTTCTGCCGCCGTCTGATTCCACCCCAGCTGCAATGGGGCTACACCGATAATCTGATTCTCTCTGAGAAGAGACAGGTGTTGCAGGCTATGAGCCAGTGCCTACTTATCAATCTGGATGAATTCAACCAGATTTCAGCCAAGGTACAACAGGGATTCCTGAAAAATCTCATCCAGTTGCCAAACGTGAAATACAAGCCACCCTATGGCAGCCATGTACAGGAGTTCCCCCGCACCGCCTCCTTCATCGCCACAAGCAATATGGACGACATCCTGACCGATCCTTCCGGCAACCGCCGATTCATCGGTATCGAACTGACGGGTCCTATTGATGTAAGCGTGCGCCCCAACTATCAGCAACTCTTTGCCCAAGCAGAAAAGGCAATCTGGAATGGAGAAAAGACCTATTTTGATGCAGAACAGACGGCTCTCATCATGGAGAACAACAGGCGATACCAGCAAATAGATCCAGTCATGCAATGCTTCAGCGAGAGTTTTACGCCAACAGAAGACGAAAATGAGGGTACTTTCATGACTGCCGCCGCCATTTTTAGCGAGTTAAAGGCGAAATATGGGGCATCATTGGAAGCAAAAAGCCTTCTTTCGTTCGGTCGATGCCTGAAGAACATCGATGGACTAAAGAGGAAAAGAACGATGAAAGGTACTGAGTATCTGGTTATTAGGCGAAAATAGCATTAAATTCTCACTATAACAATATATGGCAATTCCCGGCGCTTTTCCGAGAATTGCCATACGTACTTTTACGCTGAGTATCAACCATTTGCACATACAACATGGCAATATGGCAATTAAAACAACGCATTCAAACTTTTTTTATTTTTTCTTCACCAGTCTAATGACATATCCAGACCAAAGGCACCATACGGCAAGTATTCCCATTACGAAGATAAATATATATGTAGCAATACTACCTATGAAGATTCTACCGCTATGAGCCTCCAGAGCCACATTCCATAATGACATGGGCAGTTGGTTCATATAAGCGGGTTGTGGCGCAAAGTCGGTTCCTTCATTATACTCAGCAATGACAGGCGTATCAGAGAAATCCTGGCTCATACCTGCTATCGCTTTTTTTCCGAATGGTGCGCCAGCGTTCTTTAAAGCAGCTTTCCCGGTAGAATAATCAACGGTTGTCCCCTTTACTCTATCCCAAACAAAGAGACCACTAAACGAACCGCAATACCATTTACCATCTTTGCTTTGCTGAAGGACATTCAATCCCATAACACTGACTGGTGGAGTATTGGAGATGGACTCCAACTTTCCGGTCTGGAAATTCACGGAAAAGAAACCATCCGAGGTTGACAAGAGCCAGTCACCGAACTTTTCATCATAACGTACCACACGGAGTTTGTCATTCCAAGGGTTCTTACTATGAAGCGTCGTCCCAGGAATAGACGGCATCTTGTTCAACACCAAGGCTATCATCACAGGTGGACGAAGGCACCAACCTGTCAGGGCTATCAACAAAGTAAGCATGATGGTATATCGGCCTATTTTGTCATGCCATTGTAGCGAAAAGCGAAGCAACCTCTTCTGTTTAGGCTTTAACCAGAAGATAAGACCTGAGATGCAGAGCAACACCAGGATGATGGCAATGCCATCTACGATGAGTTTACCAATGCTGCCAAACAACTCTCCACTGTGAAGCAGCCATATCGTACGAAAGACTGTAACTTTCCCATCATACTCCTTTGGCATAGGCAATTCTATCCGGTGGAAGTTCTGATAAGGTGGCAAGGAAACATAAGCATAGGAGCGGCTGAGAACCAAAAGCGTATCTCCATGAGCAGAAATGTCGCTCAACTTCTCTTCCAGCTCTGTTGGAAGAGTTACGCTTTTCCATATTTTGTGACTCCCCAACCGGTAAAGTGCAAATGGAGATACCGACCAGACAGAACCATCATCCGTTCTGATAACATTTCTTATCTGTCGGCAGTCTGCTCCTGCCGGAATCCCCTTATTAAAGTCCCTGAATGTGGATGCTGTAGAATCCGTTTGCCAGATTCCCCCGTTTCCATACAGCAATATGGCATCATCCAAAGCAAGCGTTCCTCTCAGCAACCCGCCATTCCAATTCTTGAATTCATAGCGACTTGGCAGATATTTCCTGCTCACGTCCACATCTTTGATAAGCGAACGGTGGTTGAGCAAAATACCCGACAAGCAGAACATCAGCATGAAAAAGCTCATACCGATGCCTAACCATTTATGTTGTTTTCTCCAAGTTATTTTCTTATTTAGCATATTCATAATCATTATTACTATCTTGAATCAGGCTGCAAAGGTACATATTTCTAAGAAGGTATGCAATACCTAAAAATAATGATAATGAGGATCTGGCAGTTTTTTTTTCTAAAAATATTTGGTAATTTCAAATTTTCGCCTTATCTTTGCACCCAATATCAGAAAAATCTCGGGGTTGACTGGATTTGACGGCGAGATGAAATGGTACGTAAGCATGCGGAGGCTCGTTGGCTACCTCCTTAATCCTAGTGAACAAAAAATTAATTGGCGAAAATAACTACGCTCTCGCTGCCTAGTCGAAGTATAGTAAACTAGCTTTATTCCAGCACAGGGTGCTGGAACGAGACATCGCTCAACGGATGTTGTTCCGAATCTTGTTGATCAAGCGGTGCAGGTAAATCGGAAATAGTTCATGTACGCCTCGTTGCATGGATGAAATTTTAGAGGATAAGGGTATGATTGGTGGTCCAGGTCCTGTCATGCCTCGAAAACCGAAGGCTGGAATAAGCATGTAGAAAGCGTATGGTTTCCTTGTGCGGACGAGGGTTCGAATCCCTCCAGCTCCACCCTATTTGATAGAAACAAAAAACTCGCAGATTCTTTCTTTAGAATTTGCGAGTTTTTATTTTGCTATTATTGTTTTCTCAAACTTTCACGATACTTCAGAGGTGACATGTGTAGATGCTCTCTTACATATTTACCGAAGAATGAAGTATTGGAGAAGCCCAGTATACCTGAAATCTCCTTGATTGTTTTCGTTGTAGAACGGAGATAATAGGTGATATCAGCAAGCGTATACTCCGTAATCCACTCGATGGCTGTCTTGCCGGAATGGCGCTTGCAGATGATGGAGAGATATTTTGGCGTGATGCAAAGCTGCTGCGCAAAATATTCTACAGGCTGATGCTTGATTTCGCTCTGCTGCAACATCTCCAGGAACTTATCAAAAAAATCGCTGGCACTGGTTCCCAAAGTTTCTTTCGGGAGATCTGTCAGCAAAAGATTGCTCACGGCAAGAAGAGCACTCTTCAGGAGCGTCTCCACTATCTCACGGCGATAAGGTTTCCACGAACTGCGGTCGTTGAACTTCGGATCCAGACAGAGGCGCACCAAGTCGGTAAACTTAGAATAGAATACCATATCCACCTCATTCATCTTCAACACCGAAACCTTGCTCACATACATGGCACGGTTCCATACCGAGATATGAGAACGAAGAATACCAAGCAAGCCGTGATTGCTGACACACATGGCTGTGCATGCAAAATCTTCCGACACCTCTTTGATGTCGAGAATAGAGTTAGGCGGACTGATAAATATATCGCCCTTCTCTACCACGATTTCCCGTCCATTGAGTTCAGCTTTCAGGCTACCTCTCTGACAGGATGCAATCATGTTCATCTGGAATCTCATAGGGTCGGGGTTCTGCAACACCTTGACATTATCTATAATCAAGATGTCCTCATCCAGATAGCTCGCACTGATTTCTGCACTCTGTGCGAACTCACCTTCTTCGATACGCTGCCTGACGTCCTTCTGTTCTTTCATTAATATGTTTTTTTAATTTCTTCACTCTTCGTTCTTCACTCTTCCCTATCAAAAAGCCTCTCTGTATTTATTTTCGTCCTTATCCTCCAACATAGAGAGATAACTCTGATAGCGGCTAGCTGCAATATAATGTTCCTCAACCGCCTTGATTACCGCGCACCCCGGTTCGTGGGTATGGGTACAGTCAGAGAACTTACAATCCTGAGAGAACTTGAAGATTTCCTTAAAATAGCTGGTCAGCTCTTCCTTTTCGATATCAAAGGTACCAAAGCCCTTGATGCCCGGAGTATCAATGAGATAACCACCTTCCGGCAGTTCCAGCATCTCACTGAAGGTTGTGGTATGCATTCCGCTATTATGCACCTCGCTGATTTCGGCGGTACGCTGCTCTGCATCAGGAATGAGCTGGTTGATGAGGGTTGACTTTCCTACCCCGCTGTTGCCGCTCAACAAAGATTTCTTATCCTTGATAAGAGGTCGCAACAGTTCAACACCTTCGCCTGTAGCTGCCGACAATTCGATACATTTATATCCGATGGTTTCATAGAGCGTACACATCATCTTCTCGTAATGCAATTCTTCTTCTGAAAGTATGTCACTTTTATTGAAGATGATGATAACAGGCACTCTATAGGCCTCAGCGCCAGCCAGAAATCGGTCGATGAAGGTAGTAGAAGTCTGCGGATAATTCACCGTTACCACAAGCAGTGCCTGGTCTACATTAGCAGCCAGAATATGACTCTGCTTACTGAGGTTAGGTGATTTACGAATGATATAGTTTTGGCGGTCTTCGATAGAAGAGATAAATGCCGTACCCTCCTGGTTGGTAATAAGCTGCACATAATCACCTACAGCCACAGGATTGGTGCTGCGGATGCCCTTCAATCTGAAATTGCCCTTGATTTTACTTTCTATCAGCTGGCCATCGTCTGTCTTGACGGTGTACCAGCTGCCTGTATTTTTAATAACGAGTCCTCTCATTATCACTTATTAAATAATGTAAGTCCAGAATGATTTAGACTGTCATGATTTCCTTTTCCTTCTCGTCCATCAGGTTTTCGAGCTGCTTGATGTACTTGTCGTGGAGTTTCTGCAAATCGTTCTCAGCATCCTTCTCCAAGTCTTCAGAAAGTCCATCCTTGATAGCTTTCTTCAACTTCTCCTTGATTTCCTGGCGCACGTTGCGCACCTCAATCTTAGCACGCTCAGCAATCTTGTTACACTGCTTTACGAGTTCCTTACGGCGCTCACCTGTTGGCTGAGGAATACCCAGACGTACGATTTCGCCATTGTTCTCAGGAGTGATACCTACACCACTATCCATAATAGCCTTTTCGATATCCTTGATAGCTTTTTTGTCCCAAGGGCGGATAGCGATAGTACGGGCATCAGGGGTTGTAACTGTAGCTACCTGGTTCAGAGGAACCATACTGCCATAACTATTTACGCGCACACCATCGAGGATGGCTACATTAGCACGACCAGCACGAACATGAGAGAGTTCCTCTGCGAGATACATTGCTGCCATCTCCATACGCTCTGCTGCAGAATTCAAAGTTTCTTTAACGTCTATCATAATTATATGTTTTTATTTTATTAATTCTAATCTTTTCAGTTCTTCGCCCACATAGTTGGTGAGTTCTACAAACTGCTGGATAGTGAGCTGTTCAGGACGCTTGGTCATGATGTCTGTGGTGTAGAAATCCTCGCGTGGGGTTACACCCGGGAACATCTGCTTGAGGCTTACACGGAGCATCTTGCGACGCTGGTTGAAGACTGTCTTTACCAGACGCTTAAACAGTTTTTCATCACAGCCAAGGTCAGTCACCTTGTTACGAGTCATACGGATTACCGCACTCTTTACCTTTGGTGGTGGGTTGAATACATTCTCATCTACCGTAAAGAGATATTCCACATCATACCATGCCTGGATGAGCACACTGAGGATACCATAGGCTTTGTTGCCTGGTTCTGATGCCATACGCAATGCCACCTCGCGCTGAATCATTCCGGTACAGCAAGGAATGAGATCCTTGTAATCGAGCATCTTAAAGAATATCTGCGATGAGATATCGTATGGATAATTACCTGTCAGTACAAACTGCTTTCCATCGAATATCTGGTTCAAATCCATTCTCAGGAAGTCTTCACCGATGATATTATCCTTGAGTATCGGGAAATTCTCATGAAGATACGCCACCGACTCCGAGTCGATTTCCACCGCCTTGACGGGTCTTGGTTTCTCTACGAGATATTGGGTAAGAACGCCCATACCTGGTCCGATTTCGAGAACAGGTATATCCGGGCAGGCATCCACCGTATCGGCGATGCGCTTTGCTATATTGAGGTCGGTCAAGAAGTGCTGACCGAGATTCTTCTTAGGCTTTACAGCTTTCATATCTTATCTTTATATTATATATTTTGCAAAAATACGATTATTTTTTGAGAATCCACACGAAGTATGCGATTTTTTTTATCTTTTTGGGTAAAAAAGGGAAAGAGCCACTTGTTTCTTAAAAAAAAGGCTATACTTTTAGCCATAAATGGCGCCCAAGCGTTTATTTATGCTAAAAATATGCAGATTCGAACGATATTGTCAATAAAAGTATTATCTTTGCATCTAATTATGGATATAAAGAAGATAGCAAACAACATATGGAAGGTGGCTTTGTCGCTCATTCTGGGTGGCGCCATCCTTTATTGGATGTATCGCGGATTCGACTTCAAGCAAGTAGAAGATGTTCTGCTTCACAAGATGAGTTGGACCTGGATGCTGCTGTCGTTCCCTTTTGGCATCTCTGCCCAGGTGTTCAGAGGATGGAGATGGAAACAGTCGCTGGAGCCATTAGGCGAGAAGGCCCGCTCCAGTATCAGCATCTACTCCATCTTCCTGTCCTATGCTCTGAGTCTTGTAATTCCTCGTGCGGGCGAGTTTGCCAGATGCGGCGTATTGAAGAAATGGGATGATGTTTCGTTTCCGAAAGCCTTGGGTACCGTCGTTACTGAAAGAGCCATTGATTCACTCCTCGTGCTGCTGATTACGGCGCTGGTCTTTGTGATGCAGATTCCGGTATTCCTCAATTTCTTTGAGAAAACAGGTACGAGCATGGACAGTTTACTCTGCCAGTTTACAGCCACAGGTTACATTGTGACTGCTATCTGTGGCATAGCAGTACTCATCCTGGCTCACTATCTGCTCAAGCGACTCGCTATATATAATAAGGTGAAAGCAACACTGGGAGGACTCTGGCAAGGTATCATCTCGCTGAAAGGTGTCAGAAATGTACCGCTCTACATCGCCCTTACACTGGGCATCTGGTTGAGCTATTTCTTCCACTACTATCTTACCTTCCAATGCTTCGAGGCAACCTCCCATCTCAATCTGATGTGCGGTCTGGTGACATTCATCGTGGGCAGCATAGCGGTCATCGTACCTACTCCAAACGGAGCCGGACCTTGGCATTTTGCCGTCAAGACAATGCTCATACTCTATGGCATTCAGGCAAACGATGCCCTCTTCTTCGTTCTCATCGTACACTCCGTGCAAACCCTGCTTGTAGTCCTTTTGGGAATCTATGCCTGGATAGCACTGGCGTTTACCGGGAAAGTTAAAAGATAAAAGTTAAGAGTTAAAAGTTAATAGTTGATAGCGGCTACGCCGTATAGCGCGAATGCCCTATAAACTATTAACTATAAATTTTAAATTAAATAAATATGGCTGACATTAAGAATTTGAACCCAGTTGAAATCTGGCGTAACTTTGACAAGTTAACACAAGTTCCACGTCCATCTGGACATTTGGAAAAGATTCAGGCTTATTTGCTCGATTGGGCAAAAGAAGCAGGTGTAGAGGCTTTCCAAGACCCAGCAGGCAACATCGTGATGCGCAAACCTGCTACTCCAGGTATGGAGAACCGCAAAGGCATTATTATGCAGGCGCACATGGACATGGTTCCTCAGAAAGCACCAGACAGCAAGCATAATTTTGAAACAGACCCTATCGAAACCATCATCGATGGCGACTGGGTACGTGCTAATCATACAACACTCGGTAGCGACGACGGACTTGGCGTAGCTACCATCATGGCGGTAATGGAATCAAAAGATTTGCAGCATGGTCCTATCGAGGGCTTGATTACCGCCGACGAAGAGACAGGCATGTATGGTGCCAACGATCTCCCAGCAGGCGAACTGAACGGCGACATTCTCTTGAACTTCGATACCGAGGTTTGGGGCGAGTTCGTTATCGGTAGCGCTGGCGGTATCGACATCACAGCAACTCTCGATTATAAAGAGGTAGAAACCGACAAGGAAGATGCTGCCGTTAAGGTAACCCTCAAGGGATTGAAAGGCGGTCACTCCGGTATCGAAATCAACGAAGGCAGAGCGAATGCCAACAAGTGCATGGTTCGTTTCGTGCGTGAAGCTATTTCAGAACTCGATGCCCGTCTAGCTTCATGGCAGGGCGGCAACATGCGCAATGCCATCCCATTCCAGGCTGAGGTTGTTCTGACCCTGCCTAAGGAGAACATTGAAGCTTTGAATGACCTGGTAGCAGACTGGAAGGACGAAATCTGTGATGAGTTCGAAGGCATTGAAACAACTGAGAACATCGAGTTCTTCGCTGAGAATGTAGAGACTCCTAAGATGCAGGTTCCTGCCGAAATCCAGGATAATCTTGTAGATGCAATCTACGCTTGCCACGATGGTGTATTGCGTATGGCTCCATCTATGCCTGAAATCGTAGAGACCTCTTCAAACCTCGCAATCGTTGAGATTGGTGACGGCAAGGCTGCTATCAAGATTCTGGCCCGTTCTAGCCACGAATACTACAAGATGTATCTTGCCACAATGATAGAAAGCTGTTTCAACATGGCAGGCATGAAGGTTGAATTCAGTGGCAGCTACATGGGATGGAACCCTAACCCTAAGAGCGACATTCTGGAACACGTATTGAAGGTTTACAAAGAGCAGAACGGCACAGACGGTAAGGTACAGGCTGTTCACGCAGGTCTGGAGTGCTCTATCATCCTGAGCAAGTATCCTAACCTCGATGTCGTATCATTCGGTCCTACTCTTCTTAGCCCTCACACAGCCAATGAGCGTTGCCAGATCAGTTGCGTAGCTCCTTTCTGGAACCTCGTCAAACAGCTCCTGACAGAGATTCCTGCAAAGTAAAAAACGGGGAACGAAATTACAAAAAGATTAAAAAAGAAAGCCGAGAGTGAAAATTCTCGGCTTTTTTGTTCCAGTTTTCAAAAGAAATCATTACCTTTGCAGTCGATTTCGCAAGTCTTGTAAAATCTCTGTAGCAGATCATACAAATTCACTTGCATAAGTTTCATTAAAATAACACCAAAATGGACGATTATCACGCGGAGAACAATAATGAATTGTAAGGCGTGGAGATTCAGCAACGATGAAGCCTTTCAGTAGGCCGTACCCAAGCGCTAGTCTCCATACCCCAAACTTTTATTATGTGGAGATTAGCAAACTATGAAGACTTATTGGAATATAGACAAGAATCTGACTGTACTCAATGAGTGGCAGCCAAACTGCTGGATACAAGTAACATGTCCAACTGATGAAGACCAGCGCTTGCTGGAAGAAGAATTCAAGATCCCTGATTATTTCCTCTCGGATATCAGCGATACCGATGAGCGTGCCCGCTATGAATATGACGATGGCTGGATGCTCATCATCCTCCGTATCCCTTATGTCAAGGAAATACGCAGCCGTACCCCATACACCACCGTGCCTCTGGGTATCATCCATAAGCGCGATGTTACCATCACCGTATGCTATTATGAAACCAATATGATGATTGATTTCGTAAGCTACCAGCAGAAGCGCAGCGAGGGGTTCACCGACTATGTAGACATGACCTTCCGTCTCTTCCTTTCATCAGCGGTTTGGTATCTGAAGCGATTGAAACAGATCAATTCGCTCATAGAAAAGGCAAAACGAAACCTCGATCATGGTGTGAACAATGAGAGCCTGATTGGCCTGAGCCGCCTGCAGGACTCCCTTACCTACTTCATCACCTCTATCCGAGGCAACGAGAATCTCCTGTCTAAGTTGAAGTTCAAGCTGCAGGTGGACGAACTTGATGCCGACCTCATCGAAGACGTAAACATCGAGATGACACAGGCACGCGAAACTACAAGCATCTACTCCGACATTCTGGAGTCGACGATGGATACCTATTCGAGCATCATCAACAACAACATGAATACCACGATGCGTACCTTGACTAGTATCAGTATCGTCATGATGTTGCCTACGCTGATTTCCTCATTGTTCGGTATGAACTTAATCAACGGTATGGAAGACAGCCATTACGGATTTGCCATTGCCCTGGTTATCTCCGTGCTCGTTTCTGCACTTTCATGGGGCTTCCTCAGATACAAGCGCCTGCTCTAAGCATATACCACTCTGATATGCATTAAGTAGCCTGAAAGAGCACATAAAACGATGATTAGCAAGAAAAAGGCAATTATAAATACAAAAAAAATTAAAAAATCGAATATCATGGCAAGATATTCGATTTTTTTTTTTAAGTTTGCAACTTATTAATAATATAATTTTGTATGGGGTCGAATTGCGGATAAGCGACTACCGGCCCAAGAAACTCGAATCATAAACTAAACAAAGTGACATGATGGACTCTCAAGAAAAAGCTCTGTTGCAGCAGAGCACCCTGGAAGACCCTGCCAAGAAGGCTTATGCCACCAAGCAGGAAGTGCTCGAAAGAGTAAAGGAAATCGCTCATAGCAGCGAAAATCCAAACAAGGAGGAACTCGACCTACTCAAGACTACTTTCTACAAGATTCATCTCGCAGAAAGAGACGCACAGATGAAAGAGTATCTCGCAAAAGGCGGTGACCCAGAGAAGTATATTCTTCTACCGGATGACACCGAAGAAGCCTTCAAGGCTGAGATGCAACTCATCAAGGAGAAAAGAGCCAAGATCTTCCTGGCACAAGAAGAAGAAAAACAAGATAATCTCCGCAAAAAAGAGGAAATTATCGAAAAGATAAAGGCCATGACCACCTCACCGGAGGAGGCCAACAAATCATATCAGGACTTCAAGGCCTTGCAGCAGGAATGGAAGGAAATCAAGAACATCCCTGCAGACAAGGCAAACGAGGTATGGAAGAACTACCAGCTCTATGTAGAGCAGTTCTACGACATGCTCAAGTTGAACAGCGAAGCCCGCGAATATGATTTCAAGAAGAATCTTGAAGCCAAGACCAAACTCTGCGAGGCTGCAGAGAAACTCAATGAGGAAGAGGATGTTATTTCTGCCTTCCACCAGCTTCAGGACCTCCATCAGCAATATCGTGAGATTGGTCCTGTTGCCAAGGAGTTGAGAGAACAGATTTGGGAGCGTTTCAAGGCTGCCAGCACTGTTATCAACAAGAAGCACCAGCAGCACTTCGAAGACCTGCGTGCCAAGGAAGAGGAAAACCTCGCCAAGAAAACTGCCCTCTGCGAAAAGGTAGAGGCTGCCAACCAAGGAGAATACAAGACTGCTAAGGACTGGGAGAAGGTTACCCAGGAAATCATAGAGATTCAGAAAGAGTGGCGCACTATCGGTTTTGCCCCTCAGAAGATGAACGTCAAGATTTTCGAGCGTTTCCGCATCGCCAACGATGAATTCTTCAACAAGAAGGCAGAATTCTTCAAAGGATTGAAAGATACCTACTCTGCCAATCTCGAAAAGAAACAGCAACTCGTAAACAAGGCAAAGGAACTGGCTGACAGTACAGACTGGAAGAAGACTGGCGACAAGTTCATCGCTCTTCAGAAAGAATGGAAGAAGGTGGGTACCGTACCTCATAAACAAGGCGAATTGCTCTGGAAGGAATTTCTGGATACCTGCAACAAGTTCTTTGAAGCCCGCAACAAGCAGAATGCTGGTTCACGCAGCGAGGAACATGCCAATCTGGACAAGAAGCGCAACATCATTGCCCAGCTCAAGGAACTTGTAGTTGCAGAGATTTCAGACAACGATTTCCAGAAGAAACTCAAAGATCTTGCCAAGCAATACAGTGCAATCGGACACGTTCCTTTCAAAGAGAAAGACAAGGTCTATAAAGAGTATCATGAGGCTATCGATGCAGCCTACGAGAAACTTCATGCCACCAACGCAAAGCGCCACTTCGACAACTTCAAGAACAACTTGAAGAATGTTGCCAAGGAAGGCGGCAATGCACTCGGCAATGAGCGTGGCAAACTCTTGCGCCGCTACGACCAGTTGCGCAGCGAGATTACTACCTACGAGAACAACCTCGGTTTCTTCAATACGGCCAGCAAGAAGGGCAACAGCCTGGTAGAAGAAATGAACCGTAAGATTGAGAAACTCAAGGCTGACCTCGAAATGGTAAAGCAGAAAATCAAGGCCATTGATGCCGAGAAGAAATAAATACAATAAACCCCAGGGCGAAAGCTCTGGGGTTTATTGTTATGAATACTCCATAAAACAGAATTCCTATAAACAAAAAAAACACCTTTCATTACTGAAAGATGCCTTACCGTATGAGTTGGGATACCCGGACTCGAACCAGGAATGACAGGACCAGAATCTGTAGTGTTACCATTACACCATATCCCAAACTTAAAATAGAACTTTTTGATTGTTGGGATACCCGGACTCGAACCAGGAATGACAGGACCAGAATCTGTAGTGTTACCATTACACCATATCCCAATATCAGCAAACGAGATGTTCTTTTTCTCAATTGCGAGTGCAAAGGTACTAGTTTTTTTTGAACCTACAAAATTTTTCGGCACTTTTTTCTAAAAAAAGCGCAATTTCTTTAATTTTCCACATTTTTTTTGCCTTTTAAGTCGATTTTCCATTATAATAATGTATCTTTGCAGAAAAATAGAGAATATAAATTAAGTAAGAAAGAAAAGATAAATGAACACAGTTAAACAACTCGTAGAGACTATTAAAGAAGGTATACAAGAAAAGAAAGGTCAAGACATTGTTATCGCCGACCTGACAGAAATCGATGGAAGCATTGCCAAGTACTTCATCATCTGCCAGGGAGGAAGCCCTACTCAGGTTGAAGCTATCGCAGGTTCTGTGGGAGACATCGTGCGCAAGAATCTGAAAGAAAAACCTGTAAATGTAGCAGGTCTCGGCAACGACCAGTGGGTGGCAATGGACTTTGTTGACGTATTAGTACACATCTTCCTTCCGGAAGTACGTGCTTATTACGACCTCGAACATTTATGGGAGGATGCAAAGCTTACCCATATACCTGATCTCGACTAGTCAGTCTCTCCCATTCTACATGATGGATCAGACATTGTTTTTCGACTAAAAGTTATACATATAAAATAAAATGGAACAAAGCAATAATATGAAGCCTCGTGGCAATGGCGGACCAAAGATGCCACGATTTAATATGACCTGGCTTTTCACCATCTGCCTCATCACCATGATCATCCTCTTCTTTACAGGAGGAGGCGATGCGATTGGAGGCAGCGCTGCCAAGGAAGCTACATACACCCAGTTCAAACAGTATGTAGACAAGGGTTATGTGCTCAGTGTTGTGGCCAATAAAACAGAAAGCACCCTCAAAATATACATCAACCCGAAATATACGCGCGATGTATACAATATGCCGGCAAAGTCTGTAGGTCCTAACCCATACGTAAAAGTACAGTTCGGCTCGGTTGACGAAGTGGAACGCTATGCCAACCAGATGTTGAAGGAAAAGAAGATACGCTCCTTCAGCTACGACAACCAGAAGGATAACGACTTCTTAAGCACGCTCTTCAATCTGGCACCTCTGCTCTTCTTCGTATTCTTCATCCTTTGGATGTCTGGAAGATTCAGCGGCGGTATGGGCAGCGGCGGTATGGGCGGCGGCATCTTCAGCGTGGGCAAAAGCAAAGCTAAGATGTACGAAAAGGGAAATGCCATCGGCATCACCTTTAAGGATGTGGCCGGACAGGAAGGGGCCAAGCAGGAAGTGAAGGAAATTGTAGACTTCCTGAAAAACCCACAAAAATATACCGACTTGGGTGGTAAGATTCCAAAGGGAGCCCTTCTCGTAGGCCCTCCGGGAACTGGTAAGACACTCTTGGCTAAGGCTGTTGCCGGCGAGGCTGGCGTACCTTTCTTCTCCATGAGCGGTTCCGACTTCGTTGAAATGTTCGTAGGTGTAGGTGCCTCACGTGTACGCGACCTGTTCCGCCAGGCTAAAGAGAAATCACCTTGTATCATCTTTATCGATGAGATTGATGCTGTAGGCCGTGCCCGCAGCAAGAACCCAGCCATGGGTGGTAATGATGAGCGCGAGAACACCTTGAACGCTCTCCTTACAGAGATGGATGGTTTCGGTACCAACAGTGGTGTCATCATCCTTGCAGCTACCAACCGTGTAGACATGCTCGACAGCGCCTTGCTCCGTGCCGGACGTTTCGACCGCGAAATTCACGTAGATCTCCCTGGTTTGAACGAACGTAAGGCTATCTTCCTGGTTCATCTCAAACCTATCAAGATAGACGAAACAGTAGATGTTGATCTCCTGGCACGCCAGACTCCAGGGTTCTCGGGTGCAGATATTGCCAACGTTTGTAACGAGGCAGCCCTCATTGCTGCACGCCACGACAAGAAGGCTGTGTGCAAACAGGATTTCCTCGATGCAGTAGACCGTATTGTAGGCGGTCTGGAGAAGAAGACTAAGGTGATGACTGCCGACGAGAAGCGTAGCATCGCTCTCCACGAAGCAGGCCACGCAACCATCTCATGGTTCTGCCAGTATGCCAACCCTCTCATCAAGGTTACCATCGTGCCTCGTGGTCAGGCTCTCGGTGCTGCATGGTATCTGCCAGAAGAGCGCCAGATAACCACCAAGGAACAGATGCTCGACGAGATGTGTTCATTAATGGGTGGACGTGCCGCAGAAGAACTCTTCACCGGTCATATTTCGTCAGGAGCCATGAACGACCTGGAGCGCGCCACAAAGAGTGCTTATGGTATGGTAGCTTATCTCGGTATGAGCAAGACGTTGCCAAACATCTGCTTTTACAACCGGAACGAATATGCATTCCAGCGTCCGTACTCTGAGTCTACAGCCCGCGAGATAGACCAGGAAGTTCTGAAGATTGTCAACGAGCAGTATACCCGTGCCAAGAACATTCTGATGGAGCACAAGGAAGGCCACAATGCCTTAGCAGAACTTCTGATCAAGAAAGAGGTGATTATGGCAGAAGACGTAGAACATATCTTTGGCAAGCGCCCTTGGTTGAGCCGTTCGCAGGAAATCATGGAAGACGAACAGCCTAAGATAGACGATGACGCCGTAAAGGAACTTCCTGAAGTTCAGGCTGCCATCAAGGAGCATGAAGAGAACCAGAAGAAGAATGCAGATTCTGAAGAGACTTCCAAGAAGGATGAAGGTTCGGAAGAAAACAAGAACGAATAAAACAAACCGATATGACTGACAAACAGAAGAATCTAGTGATAAGATCCATCACAGGCGTATTTTTCGTGGTGTGCATGGTATCTTGCTTTCTCAATCCCAGGGCAATGGTTATCCTGTTCGCCCTCATTACCGGATTGAGCATATGGGAGTATTGCGGATTAGTTAACCAGAAGGAGAATGTTACGGTAAACCGTTTCATCAGCACCGTGGCGGGTGTTTACTTCTTCCTTGCCGTGGCTGGTTTCCGCATGGGCATTGTGGGCAATTTCGTGGTTTTCGTACCTTATCTGCTCACCATCCTCTATCTCTTCATCAGCGAACTGTATACAGGCAACAAGGATGCCATCAACGATTGGGCTTACACTATGCTCTCTCAGTTGTACATCGCCTTGCCTTTCTCGATGATCAATGTATTGAGTTTCGAGACATCAGCTTTCGATGGCCAGATACATTACGACATGCTGCTGCCTTTGAGTATTTTCATTTTCCTCTGGACCAATGATACCGGTGCCTATTGCAGCGGTTCGCTTTTCGGCAAGCATAAGCTCTTTCCTCGCATCAGTCCAGCCAAGAGTTGGGAAGGCAGCATAGGCGGAGGTATATTCGTACTGATAGCAGCAGGCATTATCGGCTATATTGCCAACGATGGCGAAGCCCATCGTCTCAGCATTCTCGGTTGGGAAGGTTTAGGTCTGGTTGTGGTATTCTTCGGCACATGGGGCGATCTGGTAGAAAGCCTCTTCAAGCGTACCCTCGGAGTAAAGGATAGCGGCAACATCCTGCCAGGACATGGAGGCATGCTCGACCGCTTCGACTCTTCGCTCATGGCGATACCGGCAGCAGTAATCTACCTATACACCATCCAGTTGTTTGGATAATACATCTTTTATGAGATAAAGGCCAAACTTTAGTTTGGTCAAGCACAAAGAAAGGCAGGGATTCCTCAAAGAACCCCTGCTTTTTTTTTCATATCACCATAAAAAACACAAGTAGCTTCGTTGGCTCACGAAAGTACTTGCGATAAACTATGCTGTTATCTGTTATATTTCTTCAGTGCCTGCTTCACCATCTTGCCCCATGGCTTGATGAGATCATCTGTCCAGTTGCCGGTAGCCTTGGCACGTGGCAAAAGCATGGAACAGGTTTCATCCTTATCCGAAACCGACCAGTTTACCCAACTCACCTTGTTTTTCTCCATTACATCGAGCCATTTCTGATACTCTTCAGGAGCCAGAGGACCATTACCCGAAGCCTCCATACCAGCACATTCTGATACAAAGACCGGCAAACCGCTCTTCACGGCAGCCTCCAGTTTATCACGCAGATAATCTTTATGGGTGGCTGCATAGAAATGAAGGGTATACATCACATTCTCCACACCCTCGATAGGGCTCTTTGCCACGATATCAATATCCTGGTCCCAATGCGGACAGCCCATCAGGATGATATTATCCGGATCATACTTTCTGATTTCCGTGATGATGGTTTTAGCGTATACCTTCAAGTCTTCCCATTTATCCTCAACAGGTTCATTGTAGAGTTCGTAAAGCACATGAGGATATTTACCATACTTCTGCGCCATCTTTCCGAAGAAGGCCTTAGCCTCGGCTGTATGCATCTTGTGTGCATGCCAGTCGATAATCACGTAGGTATCATTCTTGATGGCGGCATCTACCACCTGGGTAATGCATTTCAGAGCAAAGTCTGGATTTTCCAGATAGTTGTCGTCTATCTGAATTCCCATGGCAGCTCTGATGATGTTGGCATACCAGTCTTGCACAAGCCATTTCACCGCTTTTTTGTTGTAGAACCGAGGCCAGATGTTGTGCCATCCCAGACTCACGCCTCTCAACACTACAGGGTTACCACTCTGGTCGCAAAGCTGCGCACCTTTTACCTGCAACTGTCCCCATTGCTTTACAGGGTTTGCTGCATACACTTGTGCCATACAAAAGAGTGCACAAATGAGGGTCATTAGTTTTTTCATTTTTTTTAGGGTTTAAAATTAAATATATATTTTTGGGTTTGTTTTTTAGGATAGCTAATACTCCTACATAGGTAGCAGATTACAAATCTGCCTTAGTCAGCAGTTCTGCAGCGGATTGATATCCGCCACAGAACTGAAAGAGATTACTTTTTATTAAAACATTTCACCTTTTTCCTGTTCTTCTTCAAAGTGTTCACCCTTTTGGGCTTCCTGCGCCTCATACTGTGCCTGAGCTGCACGCTGCTGAGCCTCACGTGCTTTAGCCTCAGCCGCCAGTCGGGCTTTTTCTGCTCTTATTCGTGCCAGTTCAGCCTCTTCTTCTGCCCGTTTCTGCGCCGCCAAAGCTTCCTCTTCGGCACGTTTCTTAGCAGCCTCGGCTTCAGCTATCGCCTTCTGTCGCGCACGTTCTGCAGCCTCAGCTGCAGCTTTGGCTTCAGCTTCAGCACGTTCACGAGCCATACGGAGAAGCATTTCCCTACGCTTAACCAGAAGATCAAACATGATGCCCGCAGCCTCATCCGGCGCAACCTTATCGCCTAACTGAGTTCGAACTTCCTGATATTCTGCCAACATCTTATCCCTGCCAGGTTCTCCCGGAAGAATCTGATAAAGTTCGTTGGCAATACCATCAACCGTAAAGCGGTCGGCAAGCATCTCCGGCACAATCTCCTTATTGGCGATAAGATTCACCAGCGAGATAAACTTCACTTTGATGATATGCTTGAAACCGAAACGGATGAGATGAGGTACAGGCGTTTCATAACATACCACCTGAGGCACATCGAAAAGAGCCGTCTCTAAAGTTGCAGTACCACTGGTAACAAGAGCTGCCGTAGCATGCGACAAGAGCGGATAAGTCTTGTTACGCACCAGTTTGACCGGTGTACCTTTGATAAACTTCTCATAGTATGCATCGTCTATCGAAGGAGCACCGGCAAGCACCATCTGATAATCTTCAAAACGCTCAGCCACCTCAATCATCGCCGGCAGATTGTCTTTGATTTCCTGCAGACGGCTTCCTGCCAGCAAAGCGATAACAGGGCGATAAGTGTCAAGATTATTCTCCTGACAGAATTCCGTAAAACTCTGATGATATCCCGATTTGAACTCCCCTACTTCCTGAGCCGTAGGATTACCTACATAGTGAATAGGATAACGGTGCTTCTTTTCGAAGAACGGCACCTCGAATGGCAAGATTGAGAAGAGTTCAGCGATATCACGTTTGATGCTGCGGATCCGCCACTCCTTCCATGCCCATATCTTAGGAGAAATGTAATAATAGGCAGGGATATTAGTGTTCTTTTTCAAGAACTTAGCTATCTTGAGATTAAATCCCGGATAATCTACCAGTATCACTACATCCGGCTTCCATTTCACAATATCTTCCTTGCATCTCTTCATGTTCGAAAAGATGGTACCCAAATGTAGCAGTACAGGCACAAAACCCATATAAGCCAACTCCTTAAAATGCTTGACGCGAGTGCCACCTTCAGCAGCCATCAAATCACCGCCGAAGAAACGGAATTCAGCAAACTCGTCTATTTTTTTCAACGAGCGCATCAATCTGCTGGCATGCAAATCTCCACTAGCCTCGCCTACTATCAGGTAATACTTCATAATTCAAAATTCTTTAACCAATCATAATCCGTTACATCAATCTTAGTTGGGGTAATAGCGATGTAACCATGATTCACAGCCCACTGGTCGGTATCCGTTGCCTCCGGTTCGTCATTACGGTATTCACCCACCATCCAATAATAATCATATCCATGCGGATGAGTGCGATGATCCACCTCATTGATCCAGGAGCCATGAGTCATCCGGCAGCCCTTGAAACCCTTGAACGGAGGCAAAGCCGGGAAGTTGACATTCAGACAGGTATATTCTGGCAATCCCTTCTCCAGCACCAGCTTAACAACCTTCAGTACCCCATCGTGCAAAGGAGTGAGATCAGCATTTTCATCATAATTGCAACTGCTGAAGGCTATGCTTGGAATATGCTGCATACAACCCTCCTTAGCTACGCCCATAGTTCCCGAATAATGATTATTCACGCTCGAATTGTCACCATGATTGATACCGCCGATAATCAGATCAGGCTTGCGATCTGCAAGAAACTGATCCAACGCCAGTTTCACACAGTCAACCGGTGTGCCGCTACATGACCAAACCTCCACATCATTCCCCATATTGTGGCGACGCTTCAGGCGCAAGGGAGTAGTAGCCGAGAAGGCACAGGCGAATCCCGAACGGGCACTTTCCGGTGCTACAACCAGCAGGTCGCACCAGTCTTTCAGAAAGTTCACCAGGGTCTTGATTCCATTGGCATGATAGCCATCATCATTCGAAATTAATACTAACGGTTTCTTATTTTCCATAAAAATATCTTTCTTTTTGGTGCAAAAGTACGAAAAAACCTTTAAAGATAGCGACTTTCTCACAATATTTTTGTATCTTTGCCGAAAATTTACTAAGAAAATGGGAAAAATCATCGCATTAGCTAACCAAAAAGGCGGTGTAGGAAAGACTACTACCACCATTAACTTGGCAGCATCGCTTGCCACGCTAGAGAAAACTGTACTCGTAGTGGACGCCGACCCACAGGCAAACGCTTCCAGTGGATTGGGCGTGGACATCAGCGAGGTAGACTGCTCGCTCTACGAATGCATCATCGACCATGCAGACGTGCGCGATGCTATCTACACCACCGACATTGATGGACTCGACATCATTCCTAGTCATATTGACCTGGTAGGTGCCGAGATAGAGATGCTGAATCTCAAAAATCGCGAAAAGGTGATTAAGACATTGCTGCAGCCTATCCGTGACGAATACGACTACATCCTGATAGACTGTTCGCCTTCGCTCGGCCTCATCACCGTCAATTCGTTGACGGCTGCCGACAGTGTCATCATCCCAGTTCAATGTGAATATTTCGCTCTTGAAGGTATCAGCAAATTGCTTAACACCATCAAGATCATCAAGAGCAAGCTGAATCCGAAACTCGAGATAGAAGGTTTCCTGCTCACCATGTATGATAGTCGTCTACGCCTTGCCAACCAGATATACGACGAGGTGAAACGCCACTTCCAGGAATTGGTGTTCAAGACCGTAATCCAGCGCAACGTGAAGCTGAGCGAGAGTCCGAGCCATGGTCTCCCAGTTATCCTTTACGATGCAGAAAGCAATGGAGCCAAGAACCATCTGGCCTTGGCAAAGGAGATTATCAACAAGAATAGTTAAGATTTGGAAATTGAACCCTTTTAGAAAGTTCAATGTTCAAAATTAAAAGTAAAAAAATGGCAGTACACAAGAAATACAACAACGGTACAAAGAGCAACGCTTTAGGACGCGGACTCGACGCCCTCATCTCTACCGAGGGAGTGCGCACCCAGGGCAGCAGTACCATCAATGAAATTCCTCTCGACCAGATTGAGGCGAATCCCAATCAGCCACGCCGGGAGTTTGACGACGAAGCCCTACATGAGCTCGCCGAAAGCATCAAGGCCATAGGCATCATCCAGCCTATCACCTTAAGACAGGTTTCAGAAAACAGATTCCAGATTATCGCCGGTGAACGCCGCTGGCGCGCTTCACAACTTGCGGGGCTGACAGCTATCCCTGCATACATCCGCACCATCAGCGATGAGAACGTAATGGAAATGGCGCTCGTAGAGAATATCCAGCGCCAAGACCTCAACGCCATAGAAATAGCACTCGCCTACGAACACCTTCTGGAAAACGAGGGTATGACACAGGAGAAAATTTCAGAACGTGTGGGCAAGAGCCGTGCAGCCATCGCCAACTATCTGCGACTGCTCAAACTTCCTGCCCAGGTGCAGATGGCACTACAGAAGAAAGAAATCGACATGGGTCATTGCCGTGCCCTACTGGCCCTCGACTCACCTTCGCTGCAAATCAAGTTGTTCAAGGAGATACAGAAGAACGGCTACTCAGTAAGAAAGGTTGAAGAGATGGTACAGCGACTCAAGAGCGGAGAAGACATCGAGAGCGGTAAGAAAACCATCACGGCTAAGGCTCAGATGCCTGAGGAATTTACACAACTCAAAAAACGCCTGTCACAGTTTCTCAATACCAAAGTGCAGTTCACCTGCTCTGCTAAGGGCAAGGGAAAAATCAGCATTCCATTCGCCAACGAAGAGGAGCTGGAGCACATCATGAATGTTTTCGATCAGTTAAAGCAAGAATAAAAGTGAAACTCAGTATATCACAAATCTGTTTGGCAACCCTGCTGCTTCTGGCACCGATGGGCGCACAGGCACAGAAGTCGAAACAAAAAAAACAAGTGACCGATGTGCCAACCATTGCATCAGCCGACTCGGCAAAAATAGCCATAGACTCGATGCTTACCGCACAAGACAGCAGCAAACTGGCAAGCCTCAACCAACCAGCAAAGCCTGTACGCAAAAAGCGCAACTGGGCAACCTGGCGACCTGATACCAAGCGTGCCATGTGGTTGGCACTTGTATTACCTGGTGCCGGACAGATATACAATCGCAAATATTGGAAACTGCCTTTCATCTATGGCGGTTTCGTAGGCTGTACATACGCCATCACCTGGAACAACCAGATGTATCACGACTATTCGCAAGCCTACATGGATATTATGGACAATGACCCAAACACCCAAAGCTACAATCAATTTCTGCACTTGGGTGCCCAGATCAACGAATCGAACATAGAACGCTATAAGGAAATCTTCCGCAAGCGAAAAGATAAATATCGCCGTTGGAGAGACTTGGGAACCTTCGTCATGATAGGCATCTATGCCTTCTCAGTGATTGATGCCTACGTAGATGCATCGCTCTCGGAATTTGACATCTCCGATGATCTCTCGCTCAGAATAGAGCCTACCATGCTGAATAACGGCAACAAGACTGCCAATCCGCTGCGGTCTGGAAGCCTCGGCGTAAGTTGCTCACTCACATTTTAATGCGTGAGGAGTTAGAATACACCTATATATATTATAACGCAAAATAGAAATTAGAAACATAGACGAGATAAAACATCAATATGAAGAAAATACTAGTCATGGCAGCAGCGATGCTGTTCAGCTTACAAGGCATTCATGCCCAAACCGACGTTACAGAAGAAACAGATAACGATGATATCATCACCGTTACCGACAAAGACGGAAAGCAGGAGGAAATCGAAGTACCTGAGGGAATGGAAGATAACCTCGACAGCCTGCTCCACCTTTACAATGCACAGACTTACATGATGGCAGATACAACCTGCAAATACCGCGATGTAAACCCTGTCTTCGAGAAGGAAGTGTATATCGACCGTCTGAAGAGAATGCCTACCATCATCGAAATGCCATACAATGAGGTAGTACAGAAATTCATAGACCGTTACAGCGGTAAACTACGCCGTTCGGTAAGTTTTATGTTGGGAGCAAGTAACTTCTACATGCCTATTTTCGAAGAGGCATTAGAGGCTTACAACCTGCCACTGGAATTGAAATATCTGCCAGTTATCGAATCGGCACTCAACCCTAAAGCAGTATCACGCGTTGGTGCCACAGGTTTATGGCAGTTTATGCTGCCTACCGGCAAGCGATATGGACTGGAAGTAAACTCACTCATCGATGAACGCCGCGACCCGGTAAAAGCATCCTATGCAGCCGCTCACTATCTGAGCGACCTGTACAAGATATTCGACGATTGGAGTCTCGTGATTGCAGCTTACAACTGCGGTCCAACCAATATCAACAAGGCCATCCATCGTGCAAAAGGCAACGCCGACTACTGGAACATCTATCCATATCTACCAAAGGAAACACGTGGATATGTACCAGCTTTCATCGCTGCCAACTACATCATGAACTACTACTGCGATCATAACATCTGCCCTATGGTAAGCGAACTGCCAGTAAAGACAGACACTATCGTAGTATCAAAAGATATCCACCTGGAGCAGATTTCCAAAGTGCTGAACATCAACATCGAGCACCTGCGCAATCTGAATCCACAGTATCGTCATGATATCATCAACGGATTGAACCATCCGATGGTATTGCGTCTTCCATCTACCCTCATCGGTAGTTTCATCGACCAGCAGGACAGCATCTGTGCTTACAGAGCCGATGAACTCTTCCAGAAGCGCGCTACAGTAGATGTCAACGATGCACAGCCTACCTATAGCCGCCCACGAAGCAGCTACAGTCGCCACAGCGCTTCTTCACGCAGCAAGAAGAGCAGCAAGCGAGGCAGAAACAGAAAACAAGGCAGCAAGAGTGTTACCATCAAGAATGGTGATACCCTTTCTGAAATAGCAGCACGCCACGGAACAACCGTTAAGAAACTGCGCAAACTGAACGGCATCAAGGGTAACAGTATCCGTGCCGGAAAGAAAATCAAAGTGAAATAAAAGAACTACGTCCGCTGTAGTTTTTTCAGTCTAATTAAGAACATTATTATTGGAGGGACCCACTATGGATGACCAGAACTTGAAAGACCTCGAAAGAGAGCAGGCTGACAACCAGTTGATTGGCGATGCCTTTCAACACCTGCTTGACACCTACCTGAGTTCGCGACACCGCAAGAAGGTAGATATAGTGACCAAGGCATTCAACTTCGCCCGACAGGCGCACAAAGGTGTGCGCCGCCTTTCGGGCGAACCATATATCATGCACCCTATCGCCGTGGCTCAGATAGCCTGCGAGGAGATGGGGCTCGGCTCAACGAGCATCTGTGCCGCACTGCTTCATGATGTGGTAGAAGATACCGACTACACAGTAGAAGATATCTCAAACATCTTTGGAGCCAAGGTGGCACAAATCGTTGATGGACTCACCAAAATCAGTGGTGGAATCTTCGGCGATAAGGCATCAGCCCAGGCAGAAAACTTCAAAAAACTGTTGCTCACTATGAGCGATGACATCCGTGTTATCCTTATCAAGATTTGCGACCGCCTGCACAACATGCGCACGCTGGAATCGCAACCGGCCAACAAACAATACAAGATTGCGGGCGAAACCTTGTATATTTATGCACCTCTCGCCAACCGATTGGGCTTGAACAAAATCAAGACCGAACTCGAAGACCTCAGTTTCCGCTACGACCATCCACAGGAGTATGCCAATATTGAGCATAAACTTGCCGATACCGAATCGCAGCGCGATACCCTCTTCGAGAGTTTTACAGCACCTATCCGCGAAGAACTCGACAAGTTAGGTGTAGAATACAAGATTAAAGCACGTGTGAAGAGCCCTTATTCTATTTGGAACAAGATGCAGAACAAGCACGTTACCTTCGATGAGATTTACGACATTCTTGCTGTGCGCATCATCTTTACGCCAAAGGTGAGAGCAAACGAAGTAAACGAATGCTTCAATATCTACGTAGCCATCAGCAAAATCTACAAGAGCCATCCAGACCGTCTGCGCGACTGGTTGAACCATCCGAAAGCAAACGGTTATCAGGCACTCCACGTTACCCTGATGAGTAAGCAGGGAAGATGGATAGAAGTGCAGATCCGTTCCGACCGTATGGACGAGGTAGCAGAAAAGGGGTTTGCTGCCCACTGGAAATACAAAGAAGGAAACGAAGGTGAATATACAGAAGATGAGAACGAACTGAACGACTGGCTCAGCACCATCAAGGAGATTCTGGACGATCCGCAGCCGGATGCCATGGACTTCCTCGATGCTATCAAGTTGAACCTCTATGCTTCAGAAATCTTCGTCTTCACACCAAAGGGAGAAATCAAGACGATGCCGGCAGGCTGTACTGCCCTCGACTTCGCCTTCCAGATTCATACCTTCCTGGGCAGCCACTGTATCGGAGCCAAGGTAAACCATAAGCTTGTTCCGCTGAGCCATAAGCTGCAAAGTGGCGACCAGGTTGAGATTCTTACTTCCAAGAGCCAGCATGTACAGGAAGAATGGGTAAACTTCGTCAGTTCAGCCAAAGCAAAGAGCAAGATTCTGGCCATCCTGCGCCGCGATTCACGAGAGGTTCAGAAAAAGGGAGAAAACATACTCACCGAATGGCTCAAGAAGAACAGCATTGAGATGAGTGCATCGGTGGTAGACCGCCTATGCGATTTTCATAATATCCAGAAGCCTGAAACCCTCTTCCAGTCATTGGGAGACCATCAGATTATCCTAGGCGATAAAGATTTCGATGAGTTGCAGGGCAAGCCTAAAAAACAGCAGGCCAGCAGCTGGCGCAATTATATCCCATTCCTGGGCAAGAGCAAGGAGAAGGCTCAAGAAAAAGGCATCGTGAAGCCTCAGGATCTTTTCGTGGTGGGCAAAGACTTCAACAAGAAGAAGCCACTCATCCTGACCGAGGAGAACATCAACCAGTTTATCTTCCCTAGCTGCTGCCATGCGATTCCTGGTGATGACGTTATGGGCTTTATCGACAACAAGAACCGCATCGAAATACATAAGCGCTCTTGCAGCATAGCAGCCAAACTGAAGTCCAGTTTCGGCAACCGCATCGTAGATGCCAAATGGGATATGCACAAGCAGATACTCTTCGATGCAACCATCGAAATCAAGGGTATCGACCGTAAGGGCATGCTGCTGGATGTAAGTAAGGTGATTAGTGACCAGTTAGGCATCAATATCCACAAGATAACAATCAGTAGTGATAACGGCATCTTCGACGGAACCATCGAACTCCGTGTTCACGACCGCGAAGAAGTTAAGACCATTATGAACCAACTCCGAAATATTGATGATCTGCAGGAAGTACAGAGAATCCTGTAACTTAGGAGTTTATGATAATAAAGAAAAGATAAATAATAGAGAATCGCCGGATTTAAAATCTGGCGATTCTCTATGAAATCATACAGATTTCAACATCTTATAAAAACAGATTCAAAACAACAAGCTTAAAAACAATATGAAAAAATTATTCTTATCATTTTTAATGATGTTGACTCTGTTGCCTCTGGCAGCAGCCAACAAGTATGACAACCCCGACACGATTGTAGTATCCCGTGATGGTACCGGCGAATTCCGTACCATCGACGAAGCCATCGAAGTATGTCGTGCTTTCATGGATTACAGCAAGGTAATCTATGTTAAGAAAGGCGTGTACAAGGAGAAACTCATCCTCCCTTCATGGCTCACCAACATCACCATCTGTGGTGAAGACCGTGATAACACGATCATCACATGGGACGATCATGCCAACATCAAGATGCCTGTAGGTGGACTCGATTCAGAAGCTGCAGTAAAGGGCAAACCGATGGGCACATTCCGCACTTATACCCTGAAGGTACAGGGCAGTTACATCACCCTGAAGAACATCACCATCGAGAACAATGCAGCCAAACTGGGTCAGGCTGTCTCCCTGCATCTTGAAGGCGATCATATCCTGGTTCAGAACTGCCGTCTGCTGGGCAATCAGGATACCGTTTATACAGGTATAGCCAACAACCGTTCAGCCTTCTATGATTGCTACATCGAAGGAACCACCGATTTCATCTTTGGTCCGGGAAGAGCATGGTTTGAGAATTGTGAGATTCGCAGCAAGGCCAACAGCTACATCACAGCTGCATCCAGTCCTGCCGGTCAGGAATATGGCTATGTATTCAACAAGTGCAAGCTTACCGCCGAGCCAGGTGTAGACAAGGTTTATCTGGGCCGTCCATGGCGCTCATATGCAGCTACCCTCTTCATGAATTGCGAAATGGGCAGCCACATCCGTCCAGAAGGATGGCACAACTGGGGCAAGCAGAGCAACGAGCAGACAGCCCGCTACAGCGAATATAACAACCACGGTGCAGGTGCTGCAACCAAGGCACGCGTAGCCTGGAGCCGTCAGCTCACCAAGAAAGAAGCTGCTAAAGTTACCATCAAGAATGTCTTCGGCGAAGAAGCGTGGTAACCCTAGCTAATCATAAAGTTCAAAGTTCAAAGCTCAAAGTTCAAAGCTCAAAGTCTTAAACCAGTCCATCGAGCTGCTTTTTGAGTTCTTTGAGCTGGTCTCTTACAGAAATAAGGGTGTCGAGAACTTCAGAAGATTTCTCGGCACCCGTTCTGTTTTGGTTCAGATACTTACGGGCAGCCGCAATCTTCAATCCCTTCACCTTGATAAGGTTGTAGATGAGCCTTACCTGCTCAATATCCTTATCAGTATACTGACGCACTTTGTTGCCAGCAACCTTCGGCTTGAGAAAAGGAAACTCCTTTTCCCAATATCTCAACGTTGAGTCGTTTAGACCAAACATTTCACCTACTTCCTTGATAGAATAGTACAATTTCGTTGTTTTATCTGGAATTATTGCCATTTTTTCCGTCTTTAATTTCAAAAATAATTAATTTAGTTGCAAAATTAAACAATTCTTCTTATCTTTGCAAAGATTTTCGGAAGAAAATGCCCTAAAGGGCAAAAATATTTTCTGAGAGGACTCTCAATCCCCTCTCCAAAACAGGAAAAAGAAATTAAAGATAAATATAAAAAAGATATGATGACAGCTAATGAAGTGCGCGAATCCTTCAAGAAATTCTTCGAAGGTAAAGGCCACAAGATTGTTCCATCAGCACCTATGGTTATCAAGGATGACCCAACGCTGATGTTTACAAACGCTGGTATGAACCAGTGGAAAGACATCATCCTCGGTACGAAAGACCCAGGCAAGGATGTTCGTCGTGTTGATACTCAGAAATGTCTCCGTGTAAGCGGTAAGCACAACGACCTCGAAGAGGTGGGTCACGATACTTACCACCACACCATGTTCGAGATGCTCGGTAACTGGAGCTTCGGCGACTACTTTAAGGAGGGTGCCATTGATTTGGCATGGGAGTATCTTACTGAAGTTTTGAAACTCAACCCTGCCGATCTCTACGTTACCGTATTCGAGGGTAGCAAGGAGGAAGGTCTGGAACGCGACAACGAGGCTGCAGGTTACTGGGCTAAGCACGTGCCAGCCGACCACATCATCAACGGTAACAAGCACGACAACTTCTGGGAGATGGGCGAAACAGGTCCTTGCGGTCCTTGCTCAGAGATTCACGTGGATTCTCGTACTCCAGAGGAGAAGGCTCAGGTGCCAGGCCGTGAGTTGGTAAACAAGGATAACCCTCAGGTCATCGAAATCTGGAACATCGTGTTCATGCAGTACAACCGCAAGGCTGACGGTTCTCTCGAACCTCTCCCAATGCACGTTATCGATACAGGTATGGGCTTCGAGCGCTTGGTTCGCATGTTGCAGGACAAGCACTCTAACTATGATACTGATATCTTCCAGCCAATCATCAAGGAAATCGAGGCTATCTCTGGCAAGAAGTATGGCTTCACTACTCCTACAGGTAAGAATGGCGAGGGCAAGGATGAGCAGGAGAAGATTGATATCGCTATGCGTGTCTGCGCCGACCACCTCCGTGCCGTAGCCTTCTCTATCGCCGATGGTCAGTTGCCAAGCAACGCCAAGGCAGGTTACGTAATCCGACGTATCTTGCGCCGTGCCGTACGTTACGCTTACACATTCCTCGACCAGAAGCAGGCATTCATGTACAAGCTCGTCAATGTATTGGTAGAGCAGATGGGTGCAGCCTTCCCAGAGTTGCCAGCTCAGCAGGAACTCATCACCCGCGTGATGAAAGAGGAAGAGGATTCATTCCTCCGCACCTTGGAGAAGGGTATCAACCTCCTCAATGGCGATATGGACGAGCTCAAGGCTCATGGCGAGACTCAGCTCGACGGCGTGAGCGCATTCCGCCTCTTCGATACCTATGGTTTCCCTCTCGACCTGACAGAGCTTATCTGCCGTGAGAAAGGTTACACCGTAGATGCTGCAGGCTTCGACGAGGAGATGAAGAAGCAGAAAGAGCGTGCCCGCAATGCTGCTGCCGTAGAGAACGGTGACTGGGAAGTTTTGAAGGAAGGCGACCAGAACTTCGTAGGTTACGACTATACAGAATATGAGTGCCACATCCTGCGCTACCGCAAGGTGACTCAGAAGAAGAACTCTTTCTATGAGTTGGTACTCGACAACACTCCATTCTATGGTGAGATGGGTGGACAGGTTGGCGACAAGGGTGTACTCGTTAGCGAGGATGAGACCATCCAGGTTATCGACACCAAGCGCGAGAACAACCAGAGCATCCACATCGTAAAGGAGTTGCCAAAGGATGTAAACGCTGATTTCATGGCTTGCGTAGATATCGAGAACCGCGAGGGAAGTGCAGCCAACCATACAGCTACCCACTTGCTCGACTACTGCCTGAAGCAGGTTTTGGGCGACCACGTAGAGCAGAAGGGTTCTTATGTAGATAAGGACACCTTGCGTTTCGACTTCTCTCACTTCCAGAAGGTAACTGATGAGGAGCTCCGCAAGGTAGAGCACATGGTAAACGAGATGATCCGTGCCGACTATCCATTGGATGAGCACCGCGATACTCCTATCGAGGAGGCTAAGGAGCTTGGCGCAATCGCCCTCTTCGGCGAGAAGTATGGCGACAAGGTTCGTGTGGTTCGCTTCGGTCCATCAGCCGAGTTCTGTGGTGGTATTCACGCCAAGAGCACCGGTAAGATTGGTTTCTTCAAGATTATCTCTGAGAGCAGCGTAGCAGCCGGCATCCGCCGTATCGAAGCATTGACAGGCAAGGCTTGCGAGGAGGCTATCTACGGTTTGCAGGATACCATCGTAGCGTTGAAGGGCTTGTTCAACAACGCCAAGGATCTCGAGGGTGTTATCAGAAAGTACATCGACGAGCACGATGCCTTGAAGAAGGATGTTGAGAAGTTCCAGGCTCAGGCTGTAGAGCGTGCCAAGGATAAGCTTGTAGAGAATGCAAGAGAAATCAACGGCGTAAAGGTTGTTACAGCCGTATTGCCAATGGAGCCAGCAGCTGCCAAGGATTTGGTATTCAAGGTTCGCGAGGCATTGCCAGAGAACATGATCTGCGTGGTAGGTTCTGTTTATAACGATAAGCCTATGCTCAGCGTAATGTTCAGCGATGATATGGTTAAGGATCACGGCTTGAACGCAGGTAAGATGATTCGCGAAGCTGCCAAGTTGATTCAGGGCGGCGGTGGCGGTCAGCCTCACTATGCCCAGGCTGGCGGTAAGAACAAAGACGGCTTGAGCGCTGCTGTAGATAAGGTTGTAGAGTTGGCTCAGCTGTAATAAGCTTCCACATTTGAATATATGATAGAGTTATCTTAACTCTTATATATAATAAGGTATAAAGGGTTGCAATCCATCTTTTCGAGGATTGCAGCCCTTTTTCTGTTGACATTAAAGGGGTCTCCATATCATAATTATCAATTTATGATAATCATCAAATGATAAAATTCCTTATTTCATTATCATTTTATGATAATCACTTTATGATAATCGGAATAAAAGTTGTATCTTTGCAGAAGATAAGCTGCACTCGGCAATTTGTAAGCAAGCTTACATTGCGCTCGTTTGCATTATCTTTGCAGCCGTTGAATATATAATAAGGTATAGATATGGTAATGAAGAATCCTTTTGTCACAAATGGTTACGCCGGTCCGGAATACTTCTGCGACCGTGTGGAAGAAACCCAGCACATCACAGAGATGCTGACCAATGAGAATAACATGGCTCTGATTTCCCCTCGACGCATCGGAAAGACAGAGCTGATTCACCATTGCTTTGCCCAGCCAGTCATCCAAAAAGATTATTATACTTTTATCATAGACATCTATTCAACCAATTCCGTCAGCGATCTGGTCAATATGTTCGGCAAAGCCATTATTGATGAACTTCGCCCTAAAGGCAGAAGCGCTTGGGAGAAATTCCTGATAGCACTCTCTTCTCTCCGTTCAGAAATCTCTTTCGATATCAACGGGGCTCCTGTTTGGGGAATAGGCATCGGCAACATAGTAAATCCCGAAATTACGCTTGATGAGATATTCTCTTATCTCAACCAAGCCGACAAGCCATGTCTTGTTGCCATCGACGAGTTTCTGCAAATCACCAACTATGCCGACAACCGCATAGAAGCTTTACTCCGTACCTACATTCAGCGTTGCACCAATGCCCACTTCATCTTCTCGGGTTCTCACCGCCATCTGATGGCAGAAATGTTCACATCTCCTGCCCGCCCATTCTATCAGAGCGTGACGCTGATGAACCTGAAGCCTCTGGATGTGGAGAAATACAAGGAGTTTGCCACAGCCAAGTTCGAGGAGCGCAACAAACATCTAGATACTGCCATTATCGGAGAACTCTTCGCCCGTTTCGGTGGTGTCACTTCATACATCCAGCGAGTAATGAATGTTCTCTTCCTCAAGACTCCCGAACAAGGTACCTGCACTCTGGATATGGTAGATGACGCCATCAACTACAATCTCAACATGGCATCAGACACCTACGAGACCCTTCTACGCCAGATGCCGGAAAAGCAGCGCAATGTCTTCATCGCCATCTCTGCAGAGGGCGAAGCCAGAAGCGTAAAGAGCGGAGCCTTTGCCAAGAAATATCATCTCCCGTCGCCAAGCTCTGTAAATTCCGCCCTGAAGGGATTGCTGGAGAAGGATTTCATCACCCAGCAGGATGATGCCTACGTGGTATATGACAAGTTCTTCGATTTGTGGCTGAAGAAGTATCTGAAATAGTATAAGGTGATTCCAATATTTTTGTTACCTTTGCACCCAAATTTAAATACATATTAATATGGCTATTATAATGACTGTAGAGGGAAAGACTCCTCAATGGGGAAAGAATTGTTTTATCGCTGAGAACGCAGTACTGACCGGCGACTGTATTCTTGGTGATGACTGCAGCATCTGGTATAGTGCGGTATTGCGCTCTGACGTGGATGCCATCAGATGTGGAAACAGGGTAAATGTGCAGGATTGCGCCTGCATCCATCAAACCGGTACGATGCCTTGCATTCTGGAGGATGATGTATCAGTGGGACATGGTGCCATCGTCCACGGAGCCACAGTCAGAAAAGGCGCACTCATCGGTATGAATGCCACCGTGCTAGATAAGGCTGATATTGGCGAAGGAGCTATCATTGCTGCAGGTGCTGTAGTTACCCATGGCACCAAGGTTCCTGCACATGAGATTTGGGCGGGTATTCCAGCCAAGAAGGTGAAAGCTTGCGCTCCCGGACAAGCCGAAGAATTTGCCAAGCATTATTCCGGATACATCAAAGACTGGTATCTGAAGGAAGATTAATTGTTACAACGAGCATTTAATATCATTGAAACGATACCATCTATAAGTTATAAAAACTAAAAATAGATAACTTTTATCACTTATAAGTGAAACTTTTCGTATATTTGCAGAAAATTTCATTTATAAGTGATAAAAATATGGCAACTATTATTCGTCAATCATATATCGACAAGATAGAAAGGTATCTTGGTAAGGAGACTATCATCGTATTAGTAGGTCAACGTCGTGTAGGAAAAAGCTACATGATGAAGATGATTCGTGACCGTAAGAAGGCAGATGACTGCAACAATATCATCTTTATAGATAAGGAGAAAAGAGAGTTTGACAACATTCAGACCTATCAGGATCTCAACGACTATATCGGAGAGCACTTTTTATCCGATAAACATAACTATATCCTTATCGATGAGATACAAGACATCAGGGAATTTGAACGCTCCATCCGAAGTTATCGCACAGAACCCAACACCGACATTATCATCACAGGTAGCAATGCTCGCATGCTGAGCAATGAACTGAGCACTCTTATCGGTGGCAGATATAAGGAAATCTATATCCAATCGCTGAGCTATAACGAGTTTCTGGAATTTCATCAACTATCAGATAATGACGAAGCACTTGCTCTGTACATTCAGTATGGTGGTCTGCCTGGTCTGGCAAAGATAGGTCTTGAAGAGGATGATGCACGTGAATATCAAATGGATATTTACCATACCGTCTTACTTAAGGATGTCATCATGCGCAACCAGATAAGAAACGTGCCATTTTTAGAGAACCTGGTGCGTTTCCTTGCTGATAATACAGGTAAACTCATTTCAGCCAACAGTATCTCCAAATATATGAAATCTCAAGGAGAATCCATTGCTTCGGCAGCTATCACCAATTACATATCCTTCCTTTGTGAAGCCTATATCCTGCACAAGGTGAACCGCTATGACATCCACGGCAAACGTATCTTTGAAACCAACGATAAGTTTTATTTTGAAGACAACGGCATTAGAAATGCCATTGCCGGGGGAACACGTGAAGGAGACATTGAGAAAGTGATAGAGAATATCATCTATCAGAACCTCATACGCTTGGGCTATCAAGTTTATGTAGGACAACTGCAAGCTGGAGAAATCGACTTTGTTTGTACCAAGCCAGGAGGCGAACGCATCTACGTGCAAGCTTCCTATATCATAGCCGACGATGCAACCAGAGAGCGTGAGTTTGGCAATCTCCGTGCCATCAAGGACAACTACCCGAAGTACGTTATCTCCATGACCCCTCTGCTCACCAAAAATGATGATGACGGCATCACGCACCTGCATCTTCGCAAATTCCTGACAGAAGGAATATAAAAACGATAGAGCAAAACTATTACATAGCCATTGCCATAACCTTCGGGGCACTCTCAACGGTAATCAATTGCGCACACAGTGTATTCGCATTTTGAACCCCCAAAAATCCTTAATGACCGAAAATGACCGTGACCTTAATGACCGGAATTCTCGGTAGAACGAAAAAGACCGCTCTCCTCGTATTGAAGTGAGCGGTCGTTTTTCATTTATGATTGAGTCTGCTTATTATAATAAGGTGGACTCCATGTTTTTTATCCCATGCAGCTCGTTACTCCGAGCGTAGTAGCGATAGCGGTCAGTATGCTGATGGCTATCTGAAGAATTGTTTTCCAAGTGTTCGCTTTCATTTTTTTTGAATGTTGAATGTTGAGTGTTGAATGTTGACTTTTTTGGGGGTGGATAGGCTTGGCTAGGGGCTAGCACCCTAGCCAGTCTATCCTTGGACTATTCAAGGCCGTCGCCAGTATCGTCCTTGCCGGTAGTACCGCCGCCAGATTCAGAGCCTTGGCCTTCGCTGCCGGTCTGGCCGGTGTTTGAACCACCTGGGGTAGAACCGCCTGGCGTATTATCCGGAGTAGTTGGCGCGTTGAGGTCAACGTTGGTCTTACCCTCCTTAATCGCCTTGATAACGGCTGCCTGAGCACTACGGCTGGCTACGAGGTTGAACTCGGCGTCATCGCGAAGGTTCTTGAACTCCTGACCTGGCTCCCACTGAACCTTCACACCGGTGATGTTCTGTGCGGTGAACTTGTCGGCATCCTCGGCACCCTTTGAGGTGAGAAGGAGAGAGAAATCACCGAGGTCGCCCAGACGGATTTTCTTGCCCTCAAGCAACATCTCACGCATGCAGTCTACGGCAATGTAGAGGATGGCGCTGATGTCGGCTCTCGAATAAACACTACCATGAGAGGTGATGTGCTTAGCAAACTTCTCGATGGTCATGATGTCGGTGTACTGTGAGATGGCGAAAGCGTTCTGCTTCTCGGTCTTCACGAGTTCCAGGTCCTTTGGGTCAGGGGTCTTACCCTCCTTCTTTGCCTGGTTGATGCGTGACTTAGCCTGGTTGATTTCCAGAAGATTTGCGTTCACGCTACGCATTACGATGCTGTAATTAATCATACTATGTTATGCTTTAAAGAGTTTATTTAATCACAATTTCCCAGATGCTTTTTCTTGTCCTTTTCAGAGTCTTCATTGATGACCGGCGCCTGTCATCTTTTGTTCCCTGTCTCGGTCTTCATAGATGACCGCCTTTAGGTACAAAATAGCTTTCTTTCGATTGCTGGTGCAAAGGTACGAAAAAGCGCTGTAGGAAGCAATACTTTTCCGGCCACTTGAATTCAGTTTTCCGGAATCTTGTGAAATGGAGCCTTTCGAGAGTAGGTGAAGAGATTCATGGCAACGGGCTGCATCCGGTCATTAGTGACCGGTCATTATCGGTCATTAAGAAAAAACACTTCCGGTCATTTAGCCCCTATAATATATATTAAATATTTTAATATTATATTATAGCTCTCTTTTTCGCCCCCGAAAACCTTAATGACCGAAAATGACCGGGCATTAATGACCGGATTTTGAGGCTTTAATTAATACTCTTTTAATGCTAGCACTGTACTTGTAATTTGTTCTGCATTAATGATTTATAATAAAGCATTTTTATTTTTGTCTGTATATAAATGTATAGGAATAAGCTACATATGTCAGCGTCCTTTCCCTACAATGTTGTTGCTTCTTTGCCCCACTTTTCGCCTTCCCTTCGCTCTCATTTCTGCCATAAATGCCCTTTCTTTGGAGCATGAATTGATGTGAGGAAGAGCATTTTTGCGTTTTTCCCTTTGGAAATCTATAAAACCACTTTGATATCAGTTCTTTTGCTTCTTTATATAGAAGAGTAAAAATATCGAACATAACTATCATAAGTATGTTTTATATCATTATCCTTTGCATAGTTTCTTCCTTTACTATTGCTCTGTTTTGGGCGGTAAGCATTATTTACATAATCAGCTTTTATACTTATTTCCTTGTATAAAAGGTTAAAATCCCTAGGTAAGTCTTTTTCTACATTTTTGTGTTAATATTTATAATAAAATGTAGATGTTTCGCAATTATTTTGTACCTTTGAAGGCAATTCTGCTATAAAAAGCAGGCTATAAATATAAAATTCAAACTTGAATAAACTTATAAACAAATAAATAAACATAGAAGACCATGTCTGGATTTGCAATTTACAACTACAATTTCTTACGCATCATAAGACCTAACGAAGAATATCAACTTGAGTTCCCCGACTGGGTAAAAGTAAATGTGCAAGAATCATTTGAAAATCGCCAGCAATTGCTTGAAGAGCTTTTGCTGACTGATTTCGAGAAACCATTCCCGTTTGAGAATGCCAGAAAGAAACCATACTGGCACAAACAAATAGTGAAACCACAAGATAATGTCTATGTAATGCGTGTGGCAAATGTTACAAACGTAACGATTACCGACGAACACCTGAAGTCTCAAAAATATGCTGATTATAGAAATTGTCTGGTCATCATCGACAATCGCCCAGGAATCCAACGCATCGCCATAGAGCGAAAATCTACGGCTTTCAGCCATACAAAAACTGTGGCTAATATTCTCGAAGCATCCTTCTGCAAACTGCTGAAGAGTAAACTGTTGAAGGTTGAACTATCTGCGGTTTACAGTTCGAATGTGTTTTGGGATATGCTGAAAAAATACCCTAATGGCTTCAGTAAAGTGACTTTTCATTTCCCTCATCTCAATTTAGATCGTCTGACCAAAGTGATGGATAAATATCTCAAAACTGCCCGTGAGGATTGGGATAGTGATCTTGATTTTACATTCGGTGCAAACGAAGGTGGTGCGGTAAAAATCGATCCGGAAAATTCGCGCCAGACTGCACTTATTGCAGGCGCATCAGGAGCGGGAGCATGGATAAAGATGCTTCCAAATGGTGAAAAAGGAAAGGCTATATTATGCGGCAAAAACCAATTCGTGGTGCGTGAACTCGATTCTGAGGTGTTTAATAATCTGGTAATCGGAGCACAGCCGATTCCTGGCATGGGACAATCTGCTATGGATAAGGTGAAGAGTTTTATGAAGGATATGCCGGATACATTTACTCATTAAGCTGATTAGGGGATGGAAAAGTTTGAACGTTTTTCGGAGGAGAGACTTACCTCCTTACGTGCCCGTTATAGGGGCGATGATTTGTTTAGAACCTGGACATGGATTCTCTGTTTGCTTGAGCAACAACTGAATGGTCTAAATGCTGTAGAAGTATGGAGTGAAACGGAAATGATTCGCCAGAAGCTGTCTGCAATCAAGGAACATCGTGATAATGAGGTAGAATTTCTTTATGGAGATCTCGTGAAACGGCACCAGTCTGAGTCCACCGCCATAATCATTCTTACGGTTCTATTCACCCAGATGTGTGATGCAGCACCAGATGAAGAGGATGATGCTGCCGAGCGTAATCCTAACCGGGCTGTCTGTATGGTCTTGGCTCGTCGTTTGAAGAATAAGCCTTTTTTTGTGAAATTAATCGCGGCATATAAAAGCAGACGCTACGATAACGAGGGAAATAAGATTATTTTACCCGTAACAGACTATTTGAATGTGAAATCTCCTTTGGAATTGATGGACGAAGAAGCTAAGGTAAAGGTGGAGAGATGGGTAGAAGAGATAGAGAAACTCACACGGGGAATCAGAGGCTTTCTGAATATAGACTGGGATGTTTACAAAAATATTTGGAGGAATATTTGTGCTGAACAAGAAATTTCCCTTTTGCTCAAAAAGGAACAACCTCGAAACAATAAATGGGGTCATAATCTGAAGCTAGTAGCGAATGTTCTTGGCATATTGCATGTTACTCCTTATGGTGATGGTTTCGTGTTAGCAGGAAGTATCCAAACAATCAGCGATGCAGTAGGAGTGAACGTGAGAGCCTATATTGGAAACCATGCCGATTTTGGATCCAGTAATACTACTTTAACCAAAGAAATGCATGCTAAAATAAAGCAATTCATATTATCTGCAATCGGATAAAAAGCAGCTGTTACAGATAAAGATAATGAGGGCGTTGATGGAATAATTCTGTCAGCGCCCGCTTTCTGTCTGATTACCAGCAGATAAGTTGCTGATAAGAAATAGCCTCTTAATTTTTTTATGCGTATTTTTATCTACAGACTAATATTCTTATCTTTGCGCTCGGATTTGGGAATCAGTTTCTCATTTCCGAGTTTTTTTATTTTAGTATTAACCTGAGCGGAGGCGGGGAACCTCACAACGTGATTGAAGATGGCCATCGGGAATCCACGGCTTCTCTCGCAAACCGATCAGGAATCATGGCAGAAAAAAAACATCAGCTTACGGCTCTGGGCATTGCCTATGAAGCCGTCATCAAGTTGGGCTATACGCACAGCAAACTGGCAAGGCTCGACAGCAGCATCAACTATCCTACGCTGAGGAATATCAGAGACGGGAAGAAGATGAAGAAAGCTACGGAGCGGTTCTATCTGAAACTCTTCTTCGACCTTATTAATAAGGAATATGAACGGCGAATGGCCTGTGGGGGCGACGGAGCCGTCAGCCTGCTTATCGTGATGAAAAACATCCTTGAAGCAGAGCTGAAATAAAAAGTGGTGAAAAGATGAGGGGGCATTCTTTCACCAACTATTCCGCCGCATCGAAAGTGTTGCTATCTTTGCACCAGCTTTAGCAAGGTTGGGCGGATTAAAGAAAACCTTAAAGGAAGGTTAGACCTTGCGGTTTATAGATTATGAACGGAATGTTTATGAGAGTGGTGCAGCAGGGCGAGGCTTTCGCTGTACAGAGTCAGAAAAGTGAGAACGGACAGATGATGAAATGCAACATCGTTCTCCAGGAGATGGGCGGCAAGTATGAGAACCAGTATGCTGCGGCAATGCTGGGTAATATGGCCCAGTGTAAGTATGCTCAGGGCGAACTGGTGGCGGTAACGCTCCGGTTTACGACTCGTGAGTATAATGGTCAGGTTTATCAGGATATCCTGGTTACGGACATTGAGAAACTTGGCAAGTAATTAATCTTGAATTGAAATAGGTGGCGTGAGAATTGTCCCGGGATAATTTGCGCAAACTGAAACTTACGACACTTCTTTCGTTCATCTTCAATTTTAATTTAAGATTTTATGAGTGCAAAGAAAAATAATAAGGTTCAGAACAATGTTCAGAACCAGCAGGTGAATAATAACGGCTGCCAGCATGTGCAGCTCGGTGGAATGGCTTACTATGATGATAAGCAGTATTTCCTCTTCAGTCCTGATTCTGTAAATCAGGGTGTTGTAGAAGCTTTTCGCCGTCATGGCGTGGCTCAGCAAATGCAAGACGGAACATTTGATTTCGTAGCAGTTTCTAAGCCGAAAAGCCAGTCGGAACTGATTAAGAAACTGGCGCATGGTCGTTTGAGCAAGACCAAGGATGGGGCTATTCAGCTCACGCTGAAGGTGTTCTGCCATGAGGGACTCAACATCGCCCAAACGCTGACTGTTGAGTCAGCAGAAGGGGCTGATGCTTTAGTGGATTATCAATTAAAACGATAAGTAATAAGATAGATGAGTTGTTATTTAATAAAGGTGGAGAATGGGCACAAGGTTGCCCGCTCCATCACTTCGGAAAAGGAGTATAAGCAGCTGCGTGGAAGCAACGAGCAGAAGGCGAATTTGCGTCTGGCTCGTGCCGGAAACGATGCTGCGAAAAGAAGACTGGTGCAGTTTAATTATTCCGGCCATTATCCGCAAGGCGTGGTGAAGGGAATGAAACTGCCAAGCGGTGCTTTCGGGTTTGATATGGATGAGCCGGAGGCTTTTGCCAAGGCTGCCAAGCTGCTGCTGAAGGAACCGGACAAGTACGGACTGCTGATGCTGGAACGCAGTGCACGACAAGGCGGACATGCGGTGTTTGAGCGTGAAAAGGGCAAGACGGTTCTGGAGAATCAGGTGCGGATTGCTACGATGCTCAAGTGCGAAATGGATACTTCGGCTCACGATATTAATCGGGTTTACTTCACTACCACATCGGATGGCGAAGATCTGCTCTTCCTTTCGCCACGACTCTTCAAGGATGCTTACGATGAGGCTGCTGTGGCTGCTGAAGGGAAAGTTCTAGAAGAGCGTGAAAGATACGGACAGGAGGAACTGCCGGAAGGAGCGCACAAGGCAAACAAGCATTATGAGCCTTGGAAGGAAGAATTCAAGAAGGATTCTCCAGGGGTTTTTAAGGGTCAGGAATTTAAGAATTCGAGAAATTCTACTTCTGCTGCGTCAACTTCTGCTACTTCAACTACTTCTTCTGCTCAGGACAATTATCTCGGGATTCCTTATGGGGAAATCATTAAGAAGTGGTGGCAGATGTATAATGATGGGCAGGAACCGATGCGCTCCAACCGCAATACGCTGACCTTCGAACTGGCTGTGAACCTGCGCCACATCTGTGGTTTTGACCGCAATCTGCTGGCTCAGATTATTCCCTGCTACGATGGGTTTCCCGAGCAGGAAAAGATGGCTTGCATCAACTCGGCATTGAACGAGAAAATCACGCAAATGCCTAAGCGACTGAAGGATGTGCTGGCTGCGCTGAGACAGGAGAAACTGAAACTGGGGGCTTCGAACGGGAATGCAGATGAAGACAGCGAGGCGCTGGTGAATGCCTTGGACGAAGCTAACGCCAAGGATGATCTGTTCTATTACGATGCTTTACCCAAGATGCCACAAGGCGTGCGTGATTCCATCAGTGCTGTTGGACCGGCTCTGGCAATGCCAGTGATTACAGCCATCTGTCCTGCCATCGGAATGCTTGCTACCGGCGTGAAGGTTTCCGTTCACGGCAAGATGAACTCGCTGAACCTTATCTCCTACATCGCCGGTGATTTTGCATCAGGCAAGGGAAGCATCGACCCTGTGGTTGATACCTGGACTTCGGAAGTGAAACAGATGGACAAAATGTATCAGCAGCAGGAGGATGAATGGAGAGCCAAGAAGCGTGCGGCCAAGAATAAGAAGGAGCAACCGGAAGAACCAAAGCTGCCTGTAAGATGTCTTACTTTAAATAATACGGTGGCCAACCTTGCAGAACGACTGGCTAATACTGAAGGCAAGCACGCCTTCTCGTTCACTCCGGAAGCTGACACTGTAGCACAGAAGTGGAAATCGGCTATGAGCGATTTTTCTGTCATGTTAAGACAGGCTTACGACGGAACGAGCTATGAGCGCGAGGCAAGAAGTGCAGATGCGGTGAATGTACATATTGAACATCTTTTGTGGAACGTTGTGATGTGCGGAACGCCAGATGCACTCTATCGAGTAGTGAACAATTATACGGATGGTTTCCAAAGCCATATTGTCGTGGCGCGAACGCCGGACAACACGTTCACTCCGCTTACAGACAATCTCTTTGTGCTGACCGAAACTCAACGTGAGCACATACGGCAGATAGCTCATCTCTTGCCCCTGATGGAGGGCGAGGTGGTTCTGCCTAAGTTGGAGAATAAGGGCAGGGAGTGGCTGGAACAGATACGATTGGAGACCATGAAAAATGACGACAAGGTGAAAGCCCGCCAGCGTTTCCGTATCTGTCCTACCACGATGAGAATGATGACCTGCATCATGCTCTGTAAGGTGGCCGAGACGCTGATTCAGAAACATGGTTTTCAGGGTGCCGAGAAGCAGCTGAAACAGAATCCGCTGTTATGGAAGGAAATGATCGTAAAGACGCAGACACCAACCATGCTCGAAGCCTTCAATATCCTGGCAGATTATCAGTTGGACAATGCACTCTACTTCTTCCGCAGTCGCATAGAGGATGCATTCTCATCCAAGAGTTATTGCGGTCAGACGACTTATGATCGTTCCCGACGCGGCAAAAATGATTCCATCTTCGAGCGGCTTGACGTTACTTTTTCCTTTGAACAGGCATTACAGCAAAGTATAGCAGTAAAGGGGGCAAACGTAACTCGTGAGGTTGTTAGACAGATGTTGAAAAACTGGAAGCGGCAGGGATTGATAGGTGTGCTGCCCGATATGCGTTACCAGAAGGTTCAACCTGCAGTATAATAGTGGTTTAAAGTAAGTGACCATTAATACATCCGGTCATTAACGGTCACGGTCATTTTCGGTCATTAAGGATTTTCAGTAAGGAAATCCTTAATGGCCCTATCAATAAATCAATTTAATTTTTTGATATTTATGGAAATAATCATTTATCGCCGTCGCTTTACCCGATGGGGAGTAGATGGCACATTAGTAATAAAGGGTACGAAAGTTTGTAATACCATAGAACATCCTGAGCGTTATTTGCCTGCAGGAGACTATGAGATAGCTTTTGTTTCTATAGCTAATAAGAGTAGGAAAATGCCTGTTATCCTGAGGAAGGGACAGGCTGTTTGGGAAGTGGGCATCAATTCTCCTTGTCTCAAGCCCGGAAATGGTCCGATGACGCTGAAATATGGATGCATCATTCTGGGTAAGGCTGTAGCCTCTGGGCTGGTGATTCATTCTCAGGAATACTTCGACCGACTTTGTGAACGATTAAGGAAGGCTTCTAAAAAGATGGAATGTATCAAGTTACGTATCATAGATTGGGGTAGTGATGAAATCTCGATAGCATTTTAGGATTTCCACCCTAACATTCATTCATTTAAAATAGCAATATCATGCGTAAGATAAAGGAAATCATTATTCATTGCAGTGCGACCAAGGAAGGTCGCAACTTCACCGTAGCGGATATTGACCGCTGGCACCGGGAGCGCGGAATGCGCTGCATAGGTTATCATTTCGTGATTTATCGTGACGGCAGCATTCATGTAGGACGTGCGATAGAGGAGGTTGGCGCCCATTGCAAGGGCCATAATTCCATCAGTATAGGCATTTGCTACATCGGCGGCTTATCAAAGAAAGGCAAGCCGAAGGATACAAGAACCCGAGACCAGAAAGCAGCAATGCGCTCGCTCATCGAGCAGCTGAAGGAGGAATATCCATTAGCCACGATTCATGGTCATAATGAATTTGCCAACAAAGCTTGCCCCTGCTTTGATGTGAAGAAGGAGTGGGGCTAACAGATAGGGAACGCGCTGCGTTCCCTATTTATACTTATTACCTGTGCGCCATACGTAGAACGAATGTGTTTTATGATGAGCAGCAGGAATTACATCAAGTCACACTTCTCCCCAGTGTTCTTCTCGACCTTCTCGCCATCTTTCAGGATGCGAGCCTTATAGCCAAACTTCTCAAAACCTTTCTGGAGTTTCTCTGGGGTTGTCTTGTCAGCATTATACTGTACTGTGACTGTCTGGTCTGGCACAGAAGTTTCAATGCTCTTGATACCCTTCTCAAAGCGAAGGTTGCTCTTGATTTTATTCTCACAAGCCTCACAGTGCATCTGTGGGGTTGTGGTGAACACTACGGTCTTGATGTCCTTGGCAAAGGTTACCATTGCCACCATCATCATTGTGAACATTACTAAAATCTTCTTCATAACTTTTCTATTTGCTTTAATAATTCAACATTCAACATTTAACATTCAACATTCTCCCTTAAAAGTGTACTCTCACTCCTGCGTAGAACATCCTGCCCTCTACAGGTCCCCAAACCAAGGTTGGCTCGAAATCGCTTCCCCATGGGTTGCTGGCACCATAGATAGGAGTTTTCTGCTTGAAACCAGTCAGGTTCTCGCCTCCCACATAGATGCTCCAATGGCGGAACCATCTCGTAACCTGCGCACTCACTTGCCCGAAGCTATGGAAACGAGGAGACCATGACTGGCTTCCATCTGCCAACTGGTAAGGCTCAGGATTTCTGCCTCCACCATTCAACTGCACGGTGGCATCAAATTGCCATAGGCCAAGTGGAGTCTTATAGGAAGCCGTGAAGAGCGCCTTATACTTGCTGGTCAATGGCTTTTCTTTCAAGGTTTTGCCATAATCGTAGGTACACTTCACATCGTTCAGACGATAAGCCGCTGTTATCTCCAAGCCCTTCAGCAATGGATAAGAGGCATCTATCTGGAAGGTGTGCGAATAAGACTTGCCCATCAAATTGCAGATGGAGATAAGCCCCTTGTTGGCATCATAATCCACCACCGCTTGATTCTTGAAGTCGGTATAGTAATACTCAGCGTTCAGTTTCAGTGTCTTGCCAAACATCGGGATGTAGAAAGCGGTACTCATACCATAGTTCCAAGCCTCCTCTTGCTTAAGTCCATCACCCGTAATCTGAAACTGCCTGCCACTCGCCAAGAGATAGTTGTACTCTGCCAAGCCAAATACCGTGCGATAGCCCTTACCTGCTGACAAGCGGATGCTGATGGCATCGACAGGCGAATACTTCACGTGGAACCGAGGGGTGAAGAAATTGCCATAGATAGAGCTATGGTCGAAACGGACACCTGCCATCACTGTCAACTTCGTGCCTAACGTATAGGTGTATTGGGCGTATGCTCCAGGAGTCGTCTCCTTCTCGTTCATTCTCTGCATCTCCGACAAAAGATAAGGAGAGTCTTCTTGCCCTACTGCCGGTCTTGGAGAAACATTCACATTGGCGCGCTGTCCCAGGTAATCATGGTTGACGCTCAAACCTACCGACAAATTGTGCTGATGAGTAAAATTGGTCTCAAATATCAGCGAGCCATAGAGATTCTTCTCATTGAGGTTGTAGAACCTGTTGCCATACTGGGCATCGAGTTGGTGCATCGAAGCCGAGGACATGAAGGCAATATTGGTGCCATGCTCGTGATTGAGGATGAAGGCATGTTTCATATAACCCTCATAGCGGTTGGTATGGAGCTTGATTCGATAAATATCATCACTATGAACATGTTCCTCATCCTGCCCACTGGTACGAATCTCCTTTAAAGCCCCAAGTCCACCATGAAAGATGTAGTGCTTGCCTTTATACAGCCAACGGTTCTGTACATTATATTGTTCTCTGCCTGGCATATCATAGAAACCATCGCCATTGTCATCATGGTTTTTGAGGATATTCTCATGATGCAACAATATCTCCGTTGCCCACTTATCCGACAGATGAACGTTGGCATCGGCGTTTGCTTCGATTCGGCTCTTGGTATCGCCAAAGAGGTTCACCTCCACCTGTTGCTCATCCTCTGGCTTCAAGTAATCCACATTGATTTGACCTGTAATCGACTCATAGCCATTCTTCACCGAAGCACTACCCTTGGATACTTGAATGCCTTTCATCCAAGGTCCCGGCACATAGCCCAGGGCGTATGGGATGGCTGCACCACGGAAATTCGGCAGATTCTCGGTGAGCATCTGTACGTAAGTGCCCGAAAGACCAAGGAGTTTGATTTGTCTTGCGCCCGTCGTGGCATCATTATAAGCCACATCCACCGATGGATTGGTCGTGAAACTCTCGCCCAGGTTGCAACAAGCCGCCTTGAAGAGCTCATCCTTATTCACGGCGATGCCATTCACGGCACCAGCCAATCGGGAAGTGCCCGACTTGCGAGCCACCACCTTCACCTCCTGCAAGGTCTCGTCCTTGAAGATGGAATCCTGAGAGGAGGAATCTACAGAGTTATTTTCTACAGAATTATTATATGATGATGACAGAGACACAACCTCTGTCTTATTGTTTTTTGCATAAGTCTCAGCACCAATAACCAGCAAGGCACTGAGCAATATATATCTTGAATACATAAATATATTTCCTTTTATCCGAATCTTAAATCTTCGCTTCGGATGATTTTACCATTTTTATATATGTATGCAACCCTAAGATTTTACTGATAGGGATAGGCATACGACAATCTTGGCTGCAAAAGTACAGAAAAACTTTTGCAACCTATTTGCAAATATGGAAAAATCAAATAATCAGGATGTTAAGGAGGGCAAGATAAGCCCTTGGAGGCGAATGCGGAACGTTTTGATTCCAATATCTTGCCTTTTGAATGCTACAGATAACAGGACGAGGCAACGTCTGCCAAAGGGCTGGCACGATGCCTGCAAACACTGGTGCTGCATCGAAATCCAAGTGCTGGATAGAGACCGTAGGCGATAGTTTTACCAGCTCCACTTCCATGCAATGTTTGTTCACCTGTGCGCCCAGCTTGCCTAGGCAACAATCATGGTGCATGCTACGTTTCACGCAACAGTCAGTCACCATACCCACCATCACCTTGTCATAGTGAAGGCAGTGCATGACGGTAGTACCCACGCTCAAGTAAACCACCATGAGCGAGAGCATCAAAGCCATCAATATGTTGAGCGAACGTTTCATACCTATTTTTTGCACCTTTCTTTTCTCAAGTTGCAAAATTAAGCATTTCCATCAAAACAATAACTTAATACCCCTATAATTTAATAACCTTTAACAGCTCTTGAATGAGCATGAATGCCCCCACACTTTCTGTTAATCTTTACTATATTCCTGCGAGAAAACTTGCAGGATAAAGGGAATATGAGTAACTTTGCACACGAATTTCTGAAACTATTGTCTTACAAAGACATAAAATAAGAGAGAAACTATTTTTTAAGGATAATATTGACTCATAAGAACAAATGAAAAAAGGACTATTTGCACTCGCGCTGGGTACCTTTACCTTGGGCATCGCTGAATTTATCATCGAGGGCATCATCACAGACATCGCTCACAACATGAACGTTTCCATCCCGGAAGCAGGACATCTCATCTCCATCTATGCACTCGGCGTCTGCGCCGGAGCTTTCTCGCTGATACTCATGCACAAGTATCATCCCAAGAAGATATTGATGTTCCTGGCTTCGCTCATCACCTTCGGAGCTGTCATCGCCTCAGTAGCACCTAACTACTGGCTCTTACTCTGCGCCCGCTTTATAGAAGGTCTGCCTCATGGCGCCTACTTCGGAACGGGTACCATCGTGGCGGTGAAGATAGCCAAAGAGGGTAAGGGAACCAATGCCGTGGCGATGATGTGCGCAGGTATGCCAGTGGCCAACCTACTGGGGGTGCCGGTGGGAACCTTCCTGAGTCACATGTTCAGCTGGCGAGTACCTTTTGTCAGCTGTATCGTGCTCGGATTCATCACCTTATACATGATTCACAGATGGGTTCCGGATGTAGAAGCACTGCCAAACAACGGTATGAAGGCACAGTTCCATTTCCTCCGCAACAAGGCTCCTTGGCTCATCATCGCAGCCACCTTCCTGGGCAATGGCGGCATCCTCTGCTGGTTCAGTTATATCTCGCCGCTGCTTCAGATGGAGGGCGGATTCAGCGCAGCCAGCATCTCTCTGCTGATGATTCTTGCAGGCGGCGGAATGGTAGTAGGCAATCAGGTGAGCGCCTTGCTTGCCGACCGCTTCAAGCCGGGTCGCTTTACCTGTTATCTCCAGTTTCTGGCGGCAGCTGCACTTCTGTTCACCTTCTTCCTCGCCCCTTTCGGCTGGGTATCTGTGGTGCTGATGTTCATCTGCTGCGCCTGTCTTTTCGGCATCGGATCGCCTGAGCAATTCCTCATCGTGAAGCATGCCAAGGGTGGCGAAATGCTGGGCGGCTGCTGCATTCAGGGCGCCTTCAATCTGGGTAACGCCATGGGAGCTTTCCTCGGTGGTATTCCTGTTGCGATGGGATTGGGATACAACTTCCCTGCCCTTATCGGTGTGCCGATGGCATTGGCAGGAGCCATCTGTCTGCTGGTTTTCCATAAGAAATATGAATAAAAATGCGATAATCCGAAATAAATGATTATCTTTGCAAAAGAATTTCAAATAAACAAAGAAACATGATGAAACTTAACAAGACTTTCCTTACCCTGGGCTTGGCCGCAGCACTCCTGCAGATGCCAGCCTCATCGTTCGCACAGACTGCGGGCGGTAACCGTCAGAATCCTCTTTTAACAAAGAGCAGTCTTCCATTCGGTGCTCCTGACTTCAGCAAGATTCAGGAGAGCGATTACCTGCCAGCCATCGAAGCGGCTATCAAAGAGCAGCGTGCCAACATCCAGAAGATTGTAAACAACAAGAAGAAGCCTAACTTCCAGAACACCATCCTCGCCTATGAGGAGAGCGGTGCGCTGCTCGAAAAGGTGACTAACATCTTCTTTGGTCTCACCAGTGCCCACAAAACTCCGGGCATCGCCGAAACCGAAAAGAAGGCTACCCCATTGCTGACCGAACTCGACAATGAAATTTCGTTCAACAAGAAACTCTTCGAGCGCATCAAGTATGTTTACGACAACGAATATAAGAAGCTCAAGGGCGAAGACAAGCGCCTTACTGAGGTTATCTATAAGAGTTTTGTACGTTCAGGTGCCCTTCTTTCTGCCGAGAAGATGGAGCGCATGAAGCAGACCAACTCCCGCATCTCTGAGTTACAGCAGGAATGGGGCAATCTTCTTCCTGCCGCTACCAACAACGCCGTGGTTTGGGTAAACAGCAAGGAAGAGCTCGCCGGATTGAGCGATGCTGACATTGCACAATGCAAGAAAGATGCAGAGAGCCGCGGAGGCAAGGCGCCTTACTGCATCGTCATCATCAACACCACCCAGCAGCCTATCCTCACCAATCTCCAGAACCGCGAACTGCGCAAGAAGGTGTATATGGCAAGCATCCACCGTGCCGACGGAACCAACCCAAAATTCAACACCTTCCCTATCGTAACCGAGATTGCCAAGTTGCGTGCCGAGAAGGGCAAACTGATGGGATATGACAACTATGCCGACTATTCGCTCGAAAAGACGATGGCTAAGAACAGTAAGAATGTGGATGATTTTCTGAAGCAGCTCATCAAGGAATATGCTCCTAAGGCTGATGCTGAAACCAAGGCGATAGAAGCGTATGCACAGAAGACTGAAGGCAAGGACTTCAAGCTGCAGCCATACGACCGCTTCTATTATTCTGCGAAGATGAAGAAGGAGATGCTCAACATTACCGATGATGAGATCAAGCCATACTTCAACATCGACAGCGTACAGGTGAATGGTGTATTCTATGCCGCCCATCGTGTTTACGGACTGAACTTCAAGCAGCGCAAGGATATCCCAACCTATCACCCAGACATGAAGGTATTCGAGGTGAGCGACAAGAACGGCAAGCCAATCGCCCTCTTCTACAGCGATTACTTCCGCCGTCCTACCAAGCGTGGCGGTGCATGGATGAGTGCCTTTGCCAAGCAGAGCAAGCAGCGCAGCCAGTTGCCTATTATATATAATGTATGCAACAATGCCAAGGCACCGGAGGGTCAGCCATCTCTCATCACATGGGATGAGGTTACTACCCTGTTCCATGAGTTCGGTCATGCACTTCACGGAATCCTTTCCGACTGCAAATACAATACCCTTTCAGGAACAGCCGTTGCCCGCGATTTCGTAGAGATGCCATCCCAGTTTAACGAATCGTTTGCTTCTATTCCGGAGATATTCGACCATTACGCCCGTCATACCGAGACCGGAGCTGCGATGCCAGCCGATCTGAAAGAGCGCATGCTGAAGAGCATCAGCTTCCAGACCGCTTATTCACTGGGCGAGAATCTGGCTGCTACCTGTCTTGACCTTGCCTGGCACAAGATTAGCGAAGAAGAGGTGCCTTCACCTTATATGGCAGGCGCCTTCGAGAAGGAAGAGCTCCACAACATCGGTTTGCTCAACACCCAGATTCCTCCTCGCTACAGCACATCATACTTCAACCATGTATGGGGCGGCGGTTATGCTGCAGGCTATTACAGCTATCTCTGGACAGAGGTGCTGGCTGTGAACATCGCCGACTACTTTGCAAAGCATGGTGCCTTAGATCCAGCCGTTGGTCAGGCATTCCGCGATAAGATTCTGAGCCGTGGCAACACCAAGGACCAGATGGAAATGTTTACCGACTTTACAGGTATGGAGAAGCCAGATGCTTCCGGATTCCTGAAAGCAAGAGGTTTATAATGCATAAAATTACGATATGAAACAGGTAGAGGGTGTGCCATAAGTTAATGACACACCCTCTTTCTTTATCCTTTAATAGCCTGAGGTGTCCAGCTCTTCAGGAATCTGAGCACCTTTTCTTCGTTATATCCCTTACCTTCTTCCAGGAAACTGGAATCCTGGATATGGAGAACCTTTCCGGTTTCATCGAGCACCACAAAGACCGGGAATCCGAAACGCTGAGGATTGTTCAGTCGCTTCATCAGCTGCTCAGCCTTCTTCACCGCCGCATCACCGGCAGTTTTTCTGCGATTGTAGTTCACATGAATATATTCGAAATGATCATTCACCATCTTGTTGACCGCAGCATTCTTCTCTACAAAATCGGCAAACTTCAAGCACCATGGGCACCAGTTACCACCTACCTGACAGATAACAAACTTGCCATTCTTCTTGGCTTTAGCCAAAGCCTCATCAATCTGAGCCATCGGATCGATGCTTTCATTATACACCTTCTTGAGAGCAGTCTGCACCTGAGCAGGTTTCAATGCTCCTGCCTGGTCGAGCGAATCCAGTTTCTTCATCATCTCCTCCGCCTTCACGGTAGAGAATGCAACCTTACCTTCCGGATTGATCAGATAAGAGGTAGGAATCCATAAGATGTGATAATCCTTGGAAATCTTTGTTTCCTTCCATTTCTTAAACTCACAGTATTGCAACCAGGTATACTGATTATCACCCAGATATTTCTTCATCTTCGCCTCATCGGTATCAAAAGAAACACCCACTACCTGGATCTTGGTATTGTATTTGTCACAGATAGCCTTCACCATCGGCATGTCTCTTCTGCAGTCTGGACACCAGGAAGCCCAGAAATCGAGCATGGTCCAGACACCTGGAACCGTCTTTCCGTCTTTATCCCTCTGAGTCTTCTTATCTGAAAGCTGGAAGATTTTCTTCCCCGTCTTACTGTCAGTAATCGTGAAGTCGGGAGCCTCGGTGCCTACAGGCAGCAAGTCAAGCGATGTCTGTGCTCTACCGACGACAGCCGTCATCAGGAGCAAAAAGAATAATAGTTTCTTCATACAATTTTTCTGTTTATGTCTGTTACTTCAAATATATATATTAATATTAACCATCGAGACTAGAACTGATAATAAATGAACGGCTGTACACTCTCCTGAGAAACCTCAACTACCATCTGCAGACAGATGATGAAGAGCAGCAGTTTAGCCACCCAAGGCAGAAGGATGAACCGCGCCTGAAGACGGTGATACTGGCGCTCGGTAAAGAGATAGCTCAGCATGACACCTATGATGCAAAGCGTCCAGGCAGGACGGGCATGGAAGAAAGGCACCAGATAATCGATGCTGAAATCATTTGCCACCTTATCATACATCTTCCCCAACACACCCAAATCCTTGGCACGGAAAAAAGACCACGCAAAGCATATATATAAATAGGTGATGAGCCAGCTGAGAAAATTGCCAGCCAGCGTACGGGGAATGCTTATGCCCAACTGACGGCTGAAGAACTTATGCACCACAAGTCCGAAACCATGAAGAGCACCCCAGATGACGAACATCCAGGAAGAGCCATGCCATAAGCCTGCCACCAGCATGGTGAGGAAGTTGTTGAAATACATGCGCACCTTTCCCTTCCGGTTTCCACCCAGCGGAATATACACATAATCGCGGAACCAGAAGGAAAGCGAGATGTGCCAGCGACGCCAGAACTCGGTAACCGAGAGTGAACGGTAAGGGAAATAGAAGTTGTCGGGCAGATAGAAACCCAGAATGGCTGCCACACCGATACTCATATCGCTGTATCCCGAGAAATCGAGGAAAATCTGTACAGGATAGCCGAAGAGCGCTGCCAGATTCTCGAAACCCGAGAAGGTTTGCGGCGCATCAAACACCCAGTTGTTGAACTGTGCGATATAATCGCTCAGCATATTCTTCTTGACCAGTCCCAACATGATGAGGAAGAGTCCCGTCCACAGCATTCTGCTGGAAGCCTGTTCGTTTCGTTTCAGTCTGGGTATCAGATTGGCGGCACGGGTGATAGGACCCGCCATCAGCAGCGGAAAGAAGGTGAGATAGAAGCAATACTCCAGGAGCGTTACTTCCATGTCAAACTTGCGCTTATAGGTATCTACCGCATAGCTGATAGCCTGGAAGGTATAGAACGAGATACCTACAGGCAGAGCGATAGACTGCAGGGAGAAGTTGGTGCTGAACATCTCGTTGACTACATCGCCAATGATGAAATTGGTATATTTGAAATAGCACAGCAGAGCCAGGTCTACAAGCACTACGAAGGTGAGCAGCGCCTTGCGCGCCTTCCCCTCATGCAGTCTCATTTCCTGGGTTACGGCATAATTGATGCAAGCCGTAAGCGGCAGCATCCACATCACCATTCCGTTCACCTTATAGGCAAAGAAAAGGCTGAAGCAGATGACATACATCATCATAGCTGTGCGCGAATAGCTCTTGAGCAGGATATAAATGGCAAGGAAGAAGATGAAGAGCAGCGCAAACGGAATGCTGCCCATCATCAGCGGAGAATCTGCCTGATAAACAAACAGCCGCTCTATCCAATGCCACAAGGCACTTATTTCGAATGTTGAATAATTCATTTGTCTGTTCTGAAGATATTATTTATTGAACTCTTTCTTATACGGAATCTTTATGGTTTACATGCTTTACCGCTGGAACCGTCTTGTCAGCAGCAGCCGGAGACGTTTTTCCTGCAGTTGCAGGTTCCTTGGTTGCAGCAGGACTTTCTGTGGTTTCAGGCACAGTTCCCTCTACAGGCCTAGAAAGAGAATCCTTCTTCACAGCCGTACTGTCAGCCCTGTGTTTGGTTCCAGGAGGCAAGATGGTAATCTGTCTGTATCTGCGGTCACGCTTATCCGGCATTTCCAAACGGAACGGATGCACACAATGACCGCTATTCATCCATTCAACTATCTTATCCATCCACATGGCAGATGAAGCCATAGTCGGATGCCGGCCGTCTTTCTGGCGTTCGAAGGTAAGTTTGTAACTAGGATAATAGCCTCGTGGTCCCATCACCTCACGGAGGAGTTTGTTATATCCATTATCCTCACACCAGTTTGGCGGACCAATCCATATCGTCGGAATATTACCTATCTTGCTCAAGATGGCACGGATGCGTTTTTCACATCCCTTCATATCAGCCGTATACAGTTCGTTGCTGCCCAGACATACAAAGACATGGGTAGGTTTGATACGTTGGATATAATGCTGCAGGGTATCGGTAGCAGCCCAGTTTCTGGTGCCCGAACTCACCCAGGTAATACAGGTGAGTTTATGACCGTTCTTGTTGGCATAATCAGCCAGTCGCAGACCTAGATATTCCGACATCGAGTCGCCGAAGATCAGTACTCGCTGCGCCGCCGTATCCACGGGTTCCTTTATCATGCTGTCAGCCTTTTCCTCTTCAGCAAGCTCTGCCTCGCTTTTACCGGTGAGCGCATCCATTCCAATCTGTTTCAGCGGAATGTTTTCAGCCACTTGCTCTGGAATAAAGGCATAAGCCAGCAGTCCTCCAATGGCTATTGCCAGCAGGGCTATCATTTTCCAGGTTTCTTTCATTTTATATCTTTAATGAGTTTTGGTTATTCTTTTTCTTATACATTCGCCCGACATTACAGTTGAAAGGGAGTGAGCACATTGAGCAACTTTCCGAAATCGGCCTTCGAGATGCGCCTTCCTCTCAAGCTGCGCACCTGCGGATAGTCTTCGAAATAGTTCTCCATCGTAGTATACCACTGATGAGAAACCACTTCCCTGACCGTCTTCAGCTGATTTTCGATGCGACGGGCAAAACTCGGATTCACTCTCGAGAGATAATGTCTTCCATCATTCATCTCGATGGCAAGCATCAGATAAATTTGCGGTCCCTTCTTCTCTTTTCTGCTTTTTACGGTTTCGCTTACCTTCCACCCCTTGGTGGATGTCGATACTCTGATATCCCAGCCATACTGGCTGTTGAGCTTATCCATCAGCCCCTTGAACACAACCCCGTGAGCCGAGGTATCTTTCAGTCCCGTATAACCGATGATGTAATGTATCATCTCGTGGAGCAAGACACTCTTTGCCTGCTTGTCGGTCATATCATAATAAGTAGACATGGAGAGTTTGAAATCGTAGAGTTTGGTGCGTCCCCATCTGGAGGCCCGCTTATAGGCAAGTTGCCCCAACCGAGTCTTGGCATGAGTAAGTCCGAGTTCAGGAACAGGCAGCTTTCCCCCGAAATATTCCTGGTCGAACCGACTGAACCACTCCTCCATCCATTCTATTGTAACAATCATGTATGTATATTTATTCAATAATTATTCAGTTCTGTATATCAGATACTACAAAACGTTTGCAAAGATACAACTTTTTCTTTGTTTCTTTCAATATTTATCGAAAAATGCGTAACTTTGCACGCAAATTTACAACAAAAATGAACAAGACAGCACAACATATCATAGATATTAAGAATGTGTCGAAAAGATTTGGCGAGAAAACAGCCCTCAACAACATCAATCTCTATGTGAGAAAGGGCGAATTTATGACCATTCTGGGTCCTTCGGGATGCGGAAAAACGACATTATTAAGACTTTTGGCAGGGTTTGAAACCGCCAGCGAAGGCATCATTACCATCGCCGGCAACGATATTACTAACCTTCCTCCTTACAAGCGAAATGTAAACACGGTATTCCAGAAATACGCTCTGTTCCCTCATCTCAACGTTTACGACAATATCGCCTTCGGTTTGAAGCTCAAGAACACACCGAAGGAAGAGATTTTGCCGAAGGTAAAACGTGCCCTGAAGATGGTAAACATGAGTGATTATGAATATCGTGATGTCAACTCGCTTTCGGGCGGTCAACAGCAGCGTATTGCCATCGCCCGTGCCATCGTCAACGAACCGGAAGTTCTTCTCCTGGATGAACCGCTTGCAGCACTCGACCTCAAGATGCGTAAAGACATGCAGCTGGAGCTGAAGCAGATGCACGAACGCCTGGGCATTACCTTCGTATACGTTACCCACGACCAGGAAGAGGCCCTCACCCTGAGCGACACCATCGTAGTGATGAGCGAGGGAGAGATACAGCAGATAGGTACACCAACCGATATCTACAACGAACCAGCCAATGCTTTTGTTGCTGACTTTATCGGCGAGAGCAATATTCTCTGCGGAACGATGGTCCACGACTGTCTGGTGAATGTGGCAGGTACTGAACTGCCTTGTGTAGACAAGGGCTTCGGCTGCAACCAGGAAGTGGATGTCGTGATACGTCCTGAGGATATCGAAGTTTCCACCGATACCGCCCATGCCCAGTTTGTGGGCAAGATAACCTCTTCCATCTTCAAGGGAGTACACTACGAGATGCTGGCAGAAACCGAGAAGGGCAACGAATTTCTCATCCAGAACTACAAGCATTTCGAAGTAGGTCAGACGATAGGAATGAGCGTGATACCCGACAATATTCACATCATGAAGAAGGAGCGCATCACCAACACCTTCGATGCAAAGGTAAACGGCGACGGAACGATAGAATTCCTGGGCTGCGAATACCAGATGGAGATTCCGGAAGAAATAAAGGACAAGATTCAGACCGATGAAAACGGAAACGAAACCATCCGGGTGAACGTACCTTTCAACAAGATAGAACTCTTCGACAACGAGAGCGAAGGAACCTTTACAGGCGACATCAGCTTCATTCTCTACAAGGGCGACCACTATCATCTCACCATCGATACCGACTGGGGCGAGAAGCTCTATGTAGATACACAGGATGTATGGGATTTAGGCGATCATGTGGCTATCACCATTCCTCAGGAGAATATTTCGTTTGAATAAAAATTATTAATTCCTAATTATCAATTATAAATTGAACATTATCAAGTTTATCTCTTCGCGACAAAGCTGGTCGATACCTTACGCCATCTTTGCAGCGATATTTGTGGTACTGCCATTGCTTCTCATCGTAGTGTTCGCATTTACCGATGAGAACGGAGCCCTGACGCTCTACAACTTCCAGAAGTTCCTGGCACACCCCGAAGCCATCAACACCTTTGTGTATTCGATAGGCATCGCCTTTCTCAACACCCTGCTCTGCATTCTGCTGGGCTATCCGGCCGCCTATATTCTGACACAAACCAGAATGAAGTATGCCAACACCATCGTCATGCTCTTCATTCTGCCGATGTGGGTAAACATCCTGGTGCGCACACTTGCCACCGTGGCCCTCTTCGATTTTGCCGACCTTCAGCTGGGTGAGGGTGCCCTCCTGTTCGGTATGGTCTACAACTTCATCCCATTCATGATTTACCCTATCTACAACACCCTGCAGAAGATGGACCGCAGCTATATCGAAGCAGCCGAAGACCTGGGAGCATCGCCTTGGCAGCAGTTCTTCAAGGTCATCCTGCCCCTCTCCATGCCGGGCGTAGCGAGTGGCATTCTGATGGTATTCATGCCAACCATCTCTACCTTCGCTATCTCCGAACTGCTGACGATGAACAACATCAAGCTCTTCGGTACCACCATCCAGGAGAACATCAACAATTCGATGTGGAACTACGGTGCAGCCCTCTCGCTCATCATGCTCTTCCTCATCGGCGCCTCTACCCTCATCGCAGGTGATGGCAGTAAACAGGAAGGAGGTATCAGATGATGCAGTCATTATTCAGTAAGGATATGATGAAGAAAGTATTCTGCCAAGGATATCTCTGGTTGCTCCTGCTGCTACTCTACTCCCCTATCTTCATCATCATTATCTTCTCGTTTACCGAAGCGAAGGTGATGGGCAACTGGACGGGTTTCTCGCTGCAGCTCTACAAGAATCTCTTTGCAGAAGGCACGCACCATTCGCTCACAGCGGCACTGGTCAATACCGTAACCATCGCCCTGATTACCGCAACCGTATCCACGCTCTTCGGAACCCTGACAGCCATCGGCATCTACAACCTGCGCAACCGCTATGCACGTAACGCCATACAGTTTGTCAACAACATTCCGATACTCAACGGCGACATCATCATCGGTATCTCGCTCTTCCTGCTCTTCATCACGCTGGGCATTCCGCAGGGCTATACTACCGTAGTACTCTCGCATATCACCTTCTGTCTGCCATACGTTATCCTGAGTGTGATGCCAAGACTGAAGCAGATGAATCCGAACCTCTATGAGGCGGCACTCGATCTGGGCGCCTCTCCGATGCAGGCACTTCGCAAGGTCATCATCCCAGAGATATTGCCGGGTATGATTTCCGGTTTCATGCTTGCCATCACGATGAGTATCGATGACTTCGCCGTCACCATCTTCACGATAGGTAACGAAGGTCTGGAAACCCTCTCCACATTCATCTATGCCGATGCCAGAAAGGGAGGACTGACCCCAGAACTTCGTCCGCTGAGTACCATCATCTTCGTACTGGTACTGGTGATGCTGATTATCATCAACAAACGTTCTGAGAAAAATAAGAAGAAATGAGAATGAAGAACAAGATATTATTAGGAGTCAGTGGAGTAAAAGGAGTTAAGACCATCGTCTTTCCCTTTCTTTGCCTGCTGATGATTCTGCCGCTCTCTTCCTGTTACAACAAAGAGAACCGCGAGGAGATTCTGAAGGTTTACAACTGGGCTGATTATATAGATGAAGACGTTCTTGCCAACTTCCCGAAATGGTATGAACAGCAGACCGGCAAGAAAATCCGAGTCATCTACCAGACCTTCGACATCAATGAGGTGATGCTTACCAAGATAGAGCGAGGTCATGAAGACTACGACGTGGTATGCCCGTCAGAATATATCATCGAGCGCATGCTCCGCAAAGACCTTCTCCTGCCTATCGACACAGCCTTCGGCAAGACGCCCAACTATATCAGCAACGTATCACCATACATTGTTGAGCAGATAGATGCCACCTCCAACAATGGCCGCATCGCCCACCATTATGCCGTGCCTTACATGTGGGGAACCTGTGGCATCCTATATAATAAGGTACACGTACCTATAAATGATGCACAGACCTGGGGAACTTTATGGAACAGAAAATATCAGGGCAAACTCCTGATGAAGGATTCCTACCGCGACTCCTATGGCACCGCACTCATCTGGACACATCGTAAAGACCTGGAAGCAGGCAAGGTGACCGTACCACAGTTGATGAACGACTATTCACCCGCTGCCATAGCCGCAGTAGAGAAAGAGTTGAAAGCTCTGAAACCAAACATAGAAGGATGGGAAGCCGACTTCGGCAAGGAGACCATGACCAAAGGCAAAGCCTATCTCAACATGACCTGGAGCGGTGATGCCGTCTGGGCTATTGAAGAAGCCGGAAAAGTGGGTGTAGAACTGGGATATGAGGTACCGAAAGAAGGAAGCAATGTATGGTTCGACGGTTGGGTAATCCCTAAATATTCCCGCAATCCGAAGGCTGCCGCCTATTTCATCAACTATCTCTGTCAGGAAGACGTGGCACTCGCTAATATGGAGACTACAGGATATGTGAGCAGCGTGGCAGGCAAAAAGGTATTAGAAGCTATGAGCGATACTGAGGCTTATCCCAAACCTGTAAATCTGGCCTACTTCTTTGGCGAGGAAGGCAAGAATGCCCATCTCAACCCTATCATGTATCCAGACAGCAGCATAGTAGCCCGATGCGCCATGATTCATGATGCCGGCGATCATACTCCCGAGGTATTGGATATGTGGTCGAAGGTGAAGGGAGACAATCTGGGCGGCGGCATCGTTATCTTCCTGTTAGCCGTAGTCCTTGCCCTCACGGTATTCGTTGCCATCAAGAAGTATGAGCATTACAAGCACAGAAGGCTGTCGAGGAAACACCGCAGAAGACATGTGGTAAAGGTAAAAGGGTAAAAAAGTAAAAGAGAGGGGAAAAACCTATTTTATAGGGGAAAATGAACATTTTTTGAAGGAAAAGAGAAAAAAGTGCCGAAAAAATTTGGTAATATCAAATAAAAGCATTACCTTTGCACTCGCTTTTGAGACATAAAGCTTTTGGGTAGTTACCAGAGTGGCCAAATGGGGCAGACTGTAAATCTGCTGGCTATGCCTTCGGTGGTTCGAATCCATCACTACCCACTTTTCCCAAAAAATAACTCAAAAATTTAAGAGTCCGACTTTCGAGAGAGAGCCGGACTTTTTTTATACAATCGAGTAGGAGGTAAACACTAATCGTAGGCGTTTGTCTCCTATTTTCGCATTTACCGACCTCTCACACCACCGTACATGCGGTTCCGCATACGGTGGTGCCTATTGGGTGCTTGAAGAACTAAAAAGCTAAAACAGGAGGCAAAAACTCTCACTTTATCATTGCCTCCTGATTCTCTAATTTTTATACTTTTTAAACAAATTGTTCAAATCTTCTAGTCCAATCAAATACTTGATGTCGTCACGAACCGAGGAAGAAGCAGCATCGAGCGATTCCACTTTCTTACCTGTAGCAGTATCCACGATACGCACCATCTCATTGCGACTTACCGTGGTACAACGTTCAGAATACTCTACCATTCCCTTCAACTTCGGCACTGAGTCTGCATAACCAGTATAATGTGGCTCAAGCAATATGAATTCAAAGTTGTCATTCACACGACGTACTATGATAAAATCTGGGAAATGCGCCTTAAGTTCTGTGCCCAAACGGTACTGAAAGCATAGAGAACCTTCCTTGTTGGGAATATTGCGAACCCAACAAACAAAACCTTTCTTCTGTCTTTCGACATCGAGAACCTCTAGCTCCCACTCGTTCAACTTAAATACAGCCTTTCCATCTCCATCCGCATATAGATGGTCTGTACAAACAGTTCCATCGGGATGCTTGCTCGTAACCATTAAGTCTGGTAGAGTCAAATCGAAGGGCGACGTGGAAACATGAACCTTTACTATTTTCTCATATTCACGCTTCACTCCCTCCCCAAAAGTCTCTAATTTTTGACGATACTGATTGACATACTTATGAAACGCTTCCTTGCAATACTTATCAAGTTGTTCCATACACGACTGATTGCAGGCGTAGAGGATAAATTGCAAACGCAGTTCAGTATTGTCATACTCATCCAGGCGAGCCTTGCGATAAGCATTCAGCACGCCGTCTTTTCCAAAACGTGTTTCCACATTCTCGCTCCAAGTATCTATATCTGACTCTGAAAGAATGAGTTTGCCATCCTCGCCCTCTTTTGCGCTTTTGCCCAAGGCATCAAAAGCTAACACCACATCGTTCATGGTGCGGATTTTCTCCATCGTCTGCTGGTAAGTCCCAGCATCCTGCAAATCCTTGACGAAATCAGTTATCTGACCGACGATATCATTCTTCAGCTTATTGACAGCATCTCTGCACAATCGAGTGCGAACCACCAAATGGCAAAGTTTGAAAAGAGCTTTTCGATAATCCGTAACGCTTTTTTGCGGTATCGCATAATTATCTATCCGAGCGGCATTGATAGCCTCGAACACTTCCTGTCGTGAAAGTCCACAAGGCAAGTTGCCCCTAAGTTTCAATACCTGCTTAGGCGAAGGATTGGTTTCCACATGAGTAGGAATCGTACCTTCCAATTCTCGCTTCACCCGTTCTACGGTAACCGCATCAAAATTAGGAAGGAAAAGCTGTACTTCATTCAAAGTATCATCAGTCTCTATTCGTTTCTGCAAAGGAGTGCGCACCATTCTTCCTAGCAGTTGGGCGATGTTGGTGTAACCTGATGCCACCTTGAACGACATCATCGTCTCAGCCCTTGGACAATCCCAACCTGTGGAAAGATTATCCTTGAAAAAGATGACTTTTACGTCCTTGGACTCCGATATTCGTGAAGGGTCGAGATAACGCACTTCAAGCCCATTGACAGTTATGGATTCCTTGGTGTCGAAAGTATGTACCACTTCACCACTTCTCAATGAAATCCCGGTATGAGCCTCAATGATGCGCAAGCACTCATCGAGGTTGGTCTCAGACAACTTATCATCCTTTTTGTTCTTTACCTGAACCACCAAGGCTGGTCTCACTTCTACATCCTCATGTTGACGATACGCCTCCCAATGCTGGCATTTACTTTTCCAGTCCTTTGCGGCTTCCGCCAGATAGGTCATCTCGGCGAAAGCCTCTCCTGTCTGAGGATGGTGTATTTTGATCTCATCCTTCAACAAGCCTGACGCACGCACCTCATCGGGAGTAACCTCCACCTTAGGCAACAGCGTAGAATCAGCAGATTTCACCAATTCATTGAATCGTTCCAAGGTGGCACTCATGCCGATTATCAATGGCATGGACGGCATATTGTCTGCCTCCGAACCGAGAACAAACTTCTGCATGATACTCATCTGCGTACCAATCTCATTGGGCTTGGCACCACGATGAGCCTCATCAATGATAACCACAAGTTTGTCACCATACTCCTCTATCGTGTTGCGCATAAAGTCCCAACCTGTATAGTTACGGCTATCGCTATACTTCACAAGATTGCTGTTTACCCCAAATTTCTGGGTATTCACATAATAAATGGTACCCAACTGAAGTTTGTCGGCCTTGAAGTTCTGCTCATCTATAGTCACAACTTGGCGATTTCTCAACTTGTCTGCCACTTTGTAGAGTTTGTCCTTACTCTGCTCGTTCAGTTCAGGTGCATCGCTTATCCATAGCACGATGGCATCATTCTGAGTCCCTTGATAGGTGTCTCCAGTATAGAGAGCCTCGATGAATGCAGACATGATGATGGTCTTGCCAGCACCCGTAGGGGCTGTAAAAGGTATGATGCTCTTCTCACCATCTTGCTTATAGCGACGCTGTGCCTTCACCTGTCGCTCTCGCAGACTGCCAAGTGCTTTATTCTGAAATTCAAATAAATCTACTAACATACGTGCCTTATTGTTTTCTTTCTATATTAATCTTAAAGTTGTCGAGATAGTCACGGTAAAGCTGATAAGTCTGCTTAACATTCAGACTTGCAGCCAACGTGCGATAATTCTCCTCACTATCTTCGATGATGTAAACGGTCTCCACCTCTGGCTTGTCCCGCAATGCCTCTTTCAGCTCGTCTATGGCAAACTCATCGTTCAAGACAGCCATCTTGTTCTCGGGAAATACCATAAACTCACCATCCACATGAGTAGGACACACACCATGGGCACCTGCTTTCATCCACAAGATAGGCAGCAGTTCGTTCAACTGGGCGCCAAGCGAAACCTTATCTTTATCAAGGAAAGTCAACTTATAGTAAGCCGCATTTGCAACAAAGCCTTCAGCCATCGGAATCGTAACAGGTACAGTCTTTATCTTTTCGGGCAACTCATCCAGTTCCTTCTTGGCTGCGGTGAATGCCTTATTATTAGAAGTAACCACGTAGATGGTATCAATACTCTCATGAATATCCTCCATAAACCCGTCTATCTTGGTAACGTCGAAGAGGATTGCATTATTAGCATCCTCTGGCACAAGATATGGGCATTCAGCCTTAACCGCATTTTGTGGCATTTTCTTGTCGCCAATCAAGCCAACGATTTGTTTCTTCAATTTTGTTCCCAAGGAATCATCACGAAGGTCAAGGCTAATTTGCTTGATACTTCTTTTTACCACCTTCTCTTCCGTATTGGAAGTAATGTAATCTCCCTGGATTGGGTTTCCATTCACATCCACACCAAGAATGGAGCATTTTGTACGAGGCCAGTTCACATAGCGAGCGATGCCAAACTTCTCCCATTCCTCATCACCCTTGTGCAAACCTTTGGCTCGGAATGCCTTTTCCTCCTCGGCACTCACCTCATTGTTGGTCACCATGATGCAACGGCGATGTCCGCCATCCTCCTTATTCAAGAGATTAACAGCATGAAGGGTTGTACCACTGCCCGAGAAGAAATCGAGGATGAGAGCGTTTGGGTTGTTGGCAACGAAGAAACGGATGACGTCATGAACGGCATAGAGGGATTTCGGGAATGGAAAACGATTACCGATAAATTTAGACAAAAGTTGTGTCCCTTTATAACTAGCATCATGATTTGCAATATTCCATTGTGTTCCAGGAATAAAAGACCTAGAATAATTGGAATTATCAACAAGTACTGTTCCACTTACAACATCCCTACCAACAACATTTACTTCTTTATCTTCTATTTTTTGTATGCTTCCCCTTTTTAAAAAAGTAACATAGATACCCGTATTCGTAATTTTTCCCCATTTTATATAACCTTTAGACAAACGTTCCTTTAATTCATCTTTCCCTAATTGCCAGTTTCCTTCTGTTCCATTCGGTCTAATTGGCCATAAATACAAACGATTAGCCTTTTTCTCCATTACAGAAGAAGGATGTTCTGACAAAGGCATAGCTTCGCCTATGTCCAAGATTTGAGAGGCATTTTCATTGAAAATGATAGGATAAAACAAATTTTGCCTATCTGTTCTTAAGCTATTAGTTCCTGTTCTTCTTAATTGATTCCAAACTATACCTTGAGCACCTTGACTTTTATTTTTCCCTAACTCCCATTCTTCGGATAAAGGTAATTTTTGAACAGCACTATCCCCAAATTGTACTATATAAAGAAACTCGTTTGTTCGATAAAAGGAATTACTTCTAGCCACACCACTTTGTGCTATTACGCTACTCACCATCTGAATATTTGCCTCAGGAAACATTTCCTCCAATAAGCATCCAAGATGCAAATACTCCTTTTCATCAATAGTTACAATCAGCACCGAATTCTTAGGATTCAGCAATTTCTTGGTAAGCAACAGCCGACTCTCCATCATAGCCAACCACTTGCTATGACGGTAACTATCGTTTCCATCCACATAATTGTTGTTGTATTTCCAGTCGGTAGCACCACTATTGTAAGGAGGGTCTATATAGATACAATCCACCTGTTGCGGATAAAGATAAGCCAAGAGCTGGAGAGCATAAAAATTGTCCGCTTCTATCAACGTATGCCAAAGGCCGCTATCTGGAGCATTTTGAACAGAGTCCACATATTTGAGGCAAGGGTAAATAGGCTCACCATTCTTTGCCACACAAATGAGGTCTTGGCAAGAAACTTGCAGTTCCTCACCTGTTATAGAATGGTGGCAAGTAGCCATCCCACGGCACACACTCATCACCTCCCAAAGAATATCCTCTGTGAGCCTTTTGTCATCATCCACCTTGCGAATCACCTTGCATCCACGGCTGATAGGATAGTCATAGAGCAAAGTCATCTCTGGCACATGATTCTCAAACACAAGTCCAAACTTTTTATGCTTGGTCAGCTCTTTCACCTCCTTTGCCACATGAAGGCGAAGTTCCGGATCTTGTATTCGAGCAATTAAATCATTAATCGCTGCCATCTTATAGTTATTTTAAGTCGCATCCAACTATCAAGACGGCTTGCTGCAAGGAGAGAGCATCATGGATGGAGAAAAGAAAAAGGTGCGGACCCCTTTCCTTTCGCGTTCACGGGAAGCCTGAGAATGAAAACCCGCCACTCATGTAGGAACGGATGTCCACACCGTATAGGTATGAACATCAACAATACACATGAGTGTACGAGCAAACTTCCTCTAAAACAGAGGCTTCACTGCAAACAGCATTCCGATTACTCCTTCTGCGGAAAAGAAATCAGTTTCTCAGGCTTTTTCTTTGTGAACGCGAAATAATAGTCAATGCTTTGTTTTTACTAAAATGTCTTGGAAATGGCCAAAACCAAATCCAAGTGCAAAGATACAAATATTATTTGAAAATCAACAATATTTTATGGAAAAGAACGAAGAAAAAGCAAACATTTACAAATAAAGAAGTACTTTATTCCAAATTTTGCAATAAATTTAATAATAAAATTTAGAATAACTCATTAATTTTCAATTTTCTCTGCATTTTCTCTGCAATTATTGCTTTTATCTCAACTATTTTCCGTAACTTTGCGAAAATAAAAACGTCTAAGGATGCCTCTGGCAAACTAGGACAAGTATCAAATTTTAAAAAGAGAAAAGGATGGAAATCAATTCATTCGCTATAAAAGTAAAGAAAGAGCCTACAGCCATCAGTCTTTTCGCTGGTGTAGGAGGTCTATGCACTAACCTCCAAAAATCTATCAAGAGCGGGAGCGTTCATTTCAGCAAATTGCGAGACACACTTATTTGGAAAAAACTCAATGCTCCTGAAAACATAGACGAGGTATACTTCCCTGTCTGGGAAGATGAATTAGAAGCCAACTTGAAGGATACGAAAAACTCCCTAAAAGAACTAATTCTTGACAACCTCAACACGGAGGAAGACATTCGCTTGACCAAGGCATACCTATATAGAAAAATCATTCGCTACTTTCGACAATATGGTTGTCCTTGCAAGAAGGATTTCATTGGTGGCATAGAAGTTTACATCAAGGAAGCGGACGAGGGTACCAATTACTGGACATACCAGCGATATGGCTTGACCATAAGATACAATGACCAGATAAAGGATGGTTGGCAACTAGATATTACACAAGGAAGCAAATCCCTTGTCGGGAAAACACCTATTTACCTCTTGCAGTCCCTGCAAGATGAGCAATTTCGTGTCATCGCAGGAACTATGATTCTGAAGAAATCAGAAATAGGACAACACCACATGGAGGCTACAAATGGGAAAATATACCCCATCGTAAACCACAGCATCAAGAGCGGACTCAAAATCCCTACTCACTACCATCGAGATGGCAACAAATATGTTACTAAATATAACGGCATAAGAAATTTCATATCCAAATGGATAAACATTCCAGCTTTCACTGAAAGCGTAGGAGTGGATTTGCCCAACAACGCCCACTTCATTCAACTGGCTGAAGAGAAAATCAACATCGTCGAGGAAAAAGCCAAAATGCTGAGATTTGGCAACAACCAGACAAATGTTAGTCCAGGCTACTGCTTCAAGAGATTTGGAGCTGCAGAGCGTCCTACAGAACATCGACATTTCTTTATCTGTCCACGTTCTCAGAATTTTACCCTTTGGCGTCTGTACTACATTTTCCAACAAGGAAAGGATTCCAAGAATGCTCCCAAAAACCGCCTGTCACCAGATGACATCGACACAAACAATTATCTATACCATACGATATGGATGGGCAATCATGCCTGGGCAAATGGCATGAACTTTATGTTCTCTGACGACGAGCATGCTTTGGCGGAACTAGAGAACCATCTTACGGCGATGAACTTCGAGCACGACAAGAAATACTTTGCTATCATCATTTCAGACGTAGACAGAGATGATGTCTCATCACCTCATTACCACCTCTATTACGACATGAAGTATCTCTTGATGAAATATAACATTGGCTCACAAGTGATTCACAAAAAGAGAGTGGATGAGAACAGTTTTATCAATTATATGGTGCCCAACATCGCAGCAGCTATAGCCGGCAAAGAAGGGGGCAAAGCATGGAAGATAGCCTATCCTAGCCAAGAGAATGATATGATTGTAGGAATCGGTGCTTACAGAGAGCATGGCATCAACCAACAATATATCGGATCAGCAGTATGCCTCGACAAAGAGGGAGAGTTACACAACTTTGATGCTTGTCTCAAAGGCAACTTCGAAGAGTTGAGAGCCACCCTTATCAAGGCTATATTGAACTTCTACGGAAAGTTCAAGCACCCCTCACGCCTCATCATCTATTATCACAAGAAGCTGAATCGTGAAGAGTCTGACATCATAGAGGATGCCTTGCGAACCTGTCAAGTTAGTTGTCCTGTCATTGTAATCCATGTCACAGAGACGGACAATGAGGACTTAATGGCTTTCGACACATCGTGCACCAACGTGCTGATGCCAGTAAGCGGCACATACATACATCTCCGCACTCGTAAAGGTTGCCACGAATACCTCTTATACAACAATGAGAGATATGGTGGATTTGGTGAAAAAATGCCGTTTCTCAGACCGTTCCCTGTCAAGATTTCCATCATGCCAGGAAGACGGAACAAAAAGGAATTGACAGAACAAGACGTCAAGGAGATTGTCACCTTGACCTATCAGACCACTCGCATCAACTGGAAATCTGTTTCCATGCGAAGTATGCCTATCACCATTGCGTATGCAGCACTGGTCGCTAAGTTTGTACCACATTTCCCGAATGGGCAATTAACTGAGTTTGGAAAAAATAATCTTTGGATGCTATGATTTTACCCATCACAGAATCAATACTAAGGGGCGAGCTTCGCCCCAACCTTATCACAGAGACTGTTTCATTCGAGAAGCAGTCTCTGTTGATGCGCCTTTTGCGCCATACTAAGGAAAGAGGCAATTTGCTAGAACTGGAGAAAGACATCATCAACGCACTTGATAGTCTGACCCAAGTAAAGGAGATATATCACAAAGACCGAGAGCAGAGAAATACTATAAGCTGCTTGAATCGCTCCACACAGATAGATTCATATACGAGAGTGTATAAAGCTGTATTGTCAGACATTATGACATGCCCAGAAATTTCAACTCCAACACTAAGAATGTACAAGACCATTCTCGACTTGGAAAAGCGACGCACCATTTGGGCTTTGGTGGAACTACATTCCATTATGAAAGACGATCGGTTTGTCCGACCAGAGATAAAAAGCCTTATGACCACCATCAAAGACTATAGCAAAGAGATAGATTCATGTAAAGCTGGCAAGAATAAAAACGTCGCTGTATTACTACAAAATATGCTCACAGAACTATACTTCAGTTTAATCCTAACATTCTCTCCCCTGTTATATACCCAAGGTAACCTTGACTTTGACGATGACTTTGGAGATTTCGTTTTCCTATGGAAAGGAGTCTTTCCAACGGAAGAAGAATTTGACAAATATCAAAATGAGAAAGATAAAATCCAAGAGGAGAATATCGTCATACGACACAAGGACGCCCTTGTGGCAACAGAAGAGAACAAACAAAAAGAAAAACGCCCTCTAAGCAAGGCAGAAAGATTCTTAGAGGACACTACACAATATGAATTCTTGAAAATGCCAAAGATTGTCGCCCTTGACTCCAACAATGATAATCGAAGAAAAGAAAAAGCTATAAAGCTAATAGAGCAGATGCTTGATGCTCCTGCTCATGCCGCAGCCATGCTCGACTATCTAGGCTTTTTCTCATGGATAAAGGACAAATATGAGACAGGATATACACTTACTGCATACGACCAATTTTGCACCAAGGTTGTCATGGGGCAAAACGGTGAAGCATTTAAGAAATACAGACTTGCAATAAACCGTAATTCCAAGTCGCTGAAACCGTATCAATACTCAGGTGACATAGAGCAAGAATATGCCAATATAAAAAATGAGGTGCAATAGCCGTACTTGTTTCACACATAGTACAGCTATTGCCACAACTGTTGCTCTTGCCACTTTTCAGGAAACCCCATTGCTTTGGTATCAACAATTGGATACTTCTTTAATAGCTCTACTAAATCCTGCTTGAAAGAATTTCGAGGATAGACCACATCTATAAAATGCTTCAATATACAAAGGGTAAAGAACACCTTTCCTTGCACGACATCATTTGACACCCACGGAAAGCTTGGTCGATTCATTGCCAATGCACGCAAAGACAAATATCTGTTCCAAAGGCGCGCATGATGGCAACAAGTATTTCTTGTCAATGTTATTATAGTCATCCAAGAAATAAAAACAGGAACTGTCAAGCCAAAATATCTTGCTATTTTCTTACGTAGCTGGTTACTAGCTATATTTTCATATATTCTCGTCAATACAACTAAAGGAATGATTTCTGAAATCATCCACGATGGAGGGTAAGGATTGTCGTAAACATGATTGAAATGATTTATAAAATCCTCACGTGTATTCTGTAGTTCCTTATCTATCAGTGATTTTGTCTTAGAAAATTTGTCAAGATGAGCAAAGCAAGAAGAGTTAGTCATCCAAAACACATCGTTAGTCTCTGCACACGATATATTAACAATTGCACTTCTTACAGCTATCTCTATACGCTCAATCTGGTTAAATATCAACAAACGCAAATCCCTATCAAAGTCATAAAGTTGGATTGCCTTACCCAAACTGCTTTTTACCTTAAAGAGATGCTCTTCCTTAGGAATTTTAAGAAAAGGGTACAAATAGCCACTCAATCGGTAATAACCTATTGATTTTAGCAAAGCTTCGGCATCAGATACATCCGAACAATCCAAACCTCTACCTTCCATTATTCTTAATAGCTCTGATGGGGCTGTATATTGTTTATTGTACTGCATATCATAATTTACATACAAAAATAAAACGACCCGCCGATTTAAGCATTAAAAAGAGGCTTGGCGGGTTCTTGTGCTGCAAATATACAACTTTCTCTCGAATCTACCAAACTTTTTTGAGAATTTCTTTAAAAATTTTAGTTTTCCGTAAAAATCTTAGAGCTAGACCTATTTAGACCAACCAGACCAAAATAGGCCAAAACAGACCAGAATACATTTCTTCGTCGCCCAAGATAGACCAAGTTCTTTTGCAACCGAATCCATACGTCACATCGTTAGGGTTCGGAAAATGAACAAAAAAGACATAATAAACAGTATGATGCCTGAAGCACAGTATGGCACGTACAAAAAAGAAGACACAGGCATACAAGACTCACAACCAGCCACAACACTAACCTTGCAGCCTTTGCAAAGTTTGCAAGGTTTGCAAAACGTGCAAAGTGTGCAGTCTACACAAGCCGTGCAAGCTCCTACCCTCACCCCACTCGACCAGTGGCACGACAACTATGAGGTGATGGAGATGTTTCACATCAGTCAGCGTACCTTGCAGACGCTCCGTTCCAACGGCAAGCTGCCCTTCGCCAAGATGGGCGGAAGATGCTACTACAAGGAAAGCGACCTGCAACAACTCTTGGAGGAATCCTACAGAGACAGCAGAGTGAAGCCTATGCCAAAAGACAAGGTTATGCCAAAGGTCGAGCAACCAGCAAAGGAAGGAGGCACACCATGCCAATGACCATTGACCAACTCCACGAGCATCGGATGCAGTATTACCGACATCCCATCTCTAACGTGTTGAGCCACAACCGTGTGAGCATCTACCATCTTTGGACTTACATCACCAACCCTCTGCTCTACAAGCAAGCCACGGACACGCTCCGTGGCATTGCCGACGAGAAAGAGCGCAAGGCTTTCAAGGCAAAGGAGTTTGACTACATCCTAGCAAGCGGCACCTTCAGCAGTCGCAACGACCAAGGTCTCATCCAGCACTCCAGTCTGCTCTGCATCGACATCGACCACATCGGTTACGAACAGGTGGAAGACCTCAAGCAGCAATTCATACACGATGAGGTGATGAAGGAAAACTTCGAACTGGAACTGGCCTTCCGCAGTCCTTCGGGTGATGGACTGAAGCTCATCGTAGCAATAGACTTGCAAGAGGCTGACCATGCAACTTGGTTTCTTGCTCTGCAAAACTACATTCGATTGAACTATGGAGTGGACATTGACCCTGCTTGCAAAAACGTGAGCCGAGCCTGTTTCCTACCCTACGACCGACATTGTTACGTGAACCCACTCGTATGCCCTTTTTAAGTGAAGAACGAAGAGTGAAGAAACAGCGTTCGGCGGCCGAAGGGAAAGCCAATTCAAATGCCTTTCAAATGGCATCATAACGTTATTAAAAACATCAAAAAAATAAGGAGATTACATTTATGACAATAAATAAATCATTCAGCCCAAAGCAATGGGCTAACATCAATACTGCGGAACAAATCCGCACAGTGACCAATCGTATCGTAGAGATGGGTATCGACATCACCGCAGGCTATAACCGTTGGCGCAACATCGCCTTTGGTATCTCGCTCGAAATGGGCGAAGAAGGCAGAAGCTTCTTCCACGCCATCAGTCGATTCAATGCCGATTACAACCACAAGGAATGCGACAAGCTCTATGACGACTGTATCAAGCGACTCAATTCCAACAGCAACCATTCTGGCATCAGCATTGCTTCTTTCTTCGGTTATGCCAAGGAAGCAGGGGTTAACATTACCATGGGAGTTGCTAACAGCACAAAAAACGCAATCTCTACAAACATTGCAAATGATGCAAACCTTGCAAACTCTGCAAATGATGCAAACACAGAAGAACCCATCCCTCTGCCAACCTTCAGCGACAAAGTAGCCACCAACTTGCCCCCAATCTTCAAGGACATCACAACCTTGGGCAAGACACCTACCGAGAAAGACATGCTCTTGCTTGCCTCCATCACCATTCTGAGCGGAGCCTTCCCAGAGGTCTTCGCCATCTATGATGACATGCGAGTATATCCTAACCTCTTCACCTTCCTCGTGGCAAACGCAGCCAGCGGCAAAGGACGTACCTCTGCTTGCCTCAAGCTGGTGAGTCCTATAGAGCAAGAAATACGTGAGGCCAATAAACAGGAGGTGGACGATTACCAACAGCAACTCGCTGACCTGCGTGCCTTGGGCAACAAAAAGTCCGTTGCCATGCCTATGCCCAAGGAACCGCCTTATCGCTCAATGTTGATACCAGCCAACTGTTCCTCTACCGCTATCTACCAAGCCCTCCACGACAACCACGACCAAGGGATCACCTTCGAGACTGAGGCTGATTCGCTCGCCAACACCCTCAAGAGCGACTATGGCAATTTCTCCGATGGTCTGCGCAAGGGTTTCCATCATGAGGACATCACCTATCGACGTCGCAAGGAGAACGAGCACGTGGAGATTCACAACCCTAAATGGACGGTCTATCTCACAGGTACACCAGGACAGGTGAACAACCTCATCCCTTCACCTGAGAACGGACTTTTCTCCCGCTTTCTCTTCATGAAGGTGGATATTCCTGCCAAATGGCACAACGTGTTCAGCAAGGCTAAGCGCACCATCGACGAGGAAATGGAAACCATCGGCAAGCGTGTGTTCCGCATCCATCAGCATTTGGTTGCTAGCAAGAGTATGAAGCCAAAGACTGGTCAGTCCTACTCGAATGACATCCTGTTTGAACTGACTGATGCACAAGGTGAGCAATTCAACAAATACTTCGAGAGCCTAGTGGAGGAATACAAGAACATGTTGGGCAGAGACTTTGTGGCAAGCATCTACCGACTGGGACTGAGCACCTTCCGCATCGCCATGGTTTTGAGTATCGCAAGATTGGAGGAAACGCTTTCCGAAAGTTCCACAACCTCCATCTCTGAGAATGCAACAACCTCCATTATTTGCCGAGACGAAGACTTGGACAATGCCATAACCATCGCCGACACACTGATGCAGCACGCCGCAAAAATCTTTGCCACGCTTATGCCAAACAAGGAGGAAGACGGAACATTGGGAATCAAACTAAGCCCTAAGAGCGAAAGACTCTTCGAGAACCTTCCCGACAAGTTCAATCGCCAAACGGTTCTTTCTATCGGAAAAAAGCTTGGCATTCCTCAGCGCACAGCCGAGAAATATGTAGGCGAATATGTCAACAAGCACGGTCTATGCAAACGAACAGGAAACGGCGAATATGAGAAGGTTAAGCAACAAAACGCAGACGAGCGCAGCCTCCTACCGATGCTTGGAAAGTGCTGAAAAAAGTAGTATCTTTGCAATGTGGTTAGGAAACGAGGGCTACGGACCATGATTTAGCTCAACGGCGACAAGACTTGCTCTGTACCCTCTCCGTACCTGCTCCGTACCAAGTCTATACATGCTCCGAGAAACTTAGTTTTGAGGGGATAAAGATAGAATTCATTTAGTGTTTAACAATTTAATATTAAAGAAAGGAACAAGATTATGGGAAAAATTAAACAAGGTATCCTTGGTGGATTCAATGGAACCGTAGGAACAGTAGTTGGTGGTAGTTGGAAGGGCATGGCTTACATGCGTGGCAAGGCCCAGAGTATCAAGAACCCTCGTACCGAGAAACAGATGTCACAGCGCATCAAGTTTGGTATGGCACAGAAGTTTGTCAAAGTGATGACAGCCTATTTGAAAGTGGGTTTCCGCAACTACACCCAGCACCAGACAGCCACCAATGCGGCCATGAGCCACACCGTGCGCAACTGCATGGCAGGCAAGTATCCCGCCTTTGGTATCGACCCTAGCAAGGTATTGGTGAGTAGCGGCTCCTTGATGCCGGGCCGTTTCTGCACGGTGAAAGTGGCAAGCAACGTGGCGACCTTTTCCTGGGAGGACAACTCTGACGAGAGCCACGCCAGCATCGACGATTTCGCCATGCCTCTCGTCTACAATTTCACAAAGGGCGAGGCAGTATTCACCACCGAAGATGCGAGTCGTATAGATTGCAAAACTGTGTTGAAACTCCCTGTCGATTGGTCTGACGACCTTCTCTCCTGCTACATCGCCTTTGCCTCAGTGCAAAACTCAAGCGTGAGCAACTCTGTGTATGTAGGTGACGTGAAGAGCGATGGCAGTGTGGAGCAAGGTGCCAACGGCATCCTCTACAACGACGGTGTCATCGACAAGAACAAACCAAACGAGGGTTCTAACAAGGGTGACAATGGCGACAGCAGCACTACCACCCCAACAAATCCTAGCGAAGGAAGCGGTGACGATGGTCTAGAGTAACCTCATTTCTAAACAAAGAGGGTGTGTCACAGACTTATGACACACCCTCTTTTTGTTATCTTCATCCTTCTATCTGTGTATTTGGCCAATTCACCAGATATAGCATTTCGGTGGCACGGGTGAAAGCAGTATAGAGCCAATGGATATAATCGGGAGTAAGCATATCATCCGTCATATAGCCCTGGTCTACATAAACATGCGACCACTGTCCACCCTGCGCTTTATGACAGGTAACGGCATAGGCAAACTTCACTTGCAGAGCATTGAAATATGGGTCTTGCCGGATTGCCTTCATACGGTCTGCCTTCAGTGGTATGTCCTGATAATCTTCCTCTATCTTATGGAAAAGCTGCTCTTGCTGATCATGGGTCAAAGCAGGAGCCTCACTCGTCAAGGTATCCAGCAATACCGTAGCCTCCAGTTCATAATTGTCATAATCGGGGAATTTCAACAGAAGGGTGGCAAAATGAAAGCCGTAGAGGTCGATGCGACGGCTCACCTTCATCACCTTCGCCCTATCTCCATTAGCCAAGAAAGCAGGAATCTCATGACTTGGAACTTCGTTACTTTGAACTGTATGATTAGCTAAAGTATTAAATTTTTCACTCTTCACTTTTCGTTCTTCACTTAATTGCCTTTCCTTTATCTTCTTTCTTTCTTCCTCCATCCAATAATAATTGTTCTTCACAATCATCAGCATGTCGCCACTCTCGAGTTCCTCTTCCCTATCAAGCACCATGTTGCGGATGCCCTGGTTGAAGATGTTGGCGCGCTTGTTGCTACGAGTCACCACAATGGTATCGTCAAGTCCTACCTGATGATAGCTGTCGCCAAGTGCCTCGATGAGTTCTGCGCCCGGCATCTCCCTGATATCCGAGAAACCGGAGAAACGGATTTTAGGCAGTTGGGTAATGTCATCGTGGGTAATCATCTGGCGGATACGGGTAGCATTAAATAGAATACCCGACTGCTGACTCTGACGGACTACTTCGTTCAAATCGCACTCATAAACCGACAGTCCATATCCCTGGAGCATCGCAGCAGAAAGAGCTGGTGATTCTTCCTCACCAACAGGAGGCAACTGTGCCTTATCGCCAATCAACAAAAGCCGGTCGTTACGTCCCTGATACACAAAATGAACCAGATCATCTAGCAGACAACCGCTGCCAAAGGTGGTTCCGCCCAATCCCAGATTGGCAATCATCGAAGCCTCATCTACCATAAAAAGCGTATCAGTATAGAGATTATCATTGAGATTGAACTGTCCATCCACTCCGGCAAACGCCTTTTCGCGATAGATGCGGCGATGAATGGTATAGGCAGGCATCCCGCTGTTCAGAGAGAAGACCTTAGCCGCCCTACCCGTAGGAGCAAGGAGCATCACCTTCTGGCGAACGGCACAGAGCGTACGGACGATAGCACCCGAAAGCGATGTCTTACCGGTACCCGCACTACCCCGGAGAATCATCACAGCATGAGGATTACTATCCGTCATAAACTGCACGAAAACATCGAGCGCCTGAGCCTGTTCTGGGGTTGGCGGAAAGCCAAATTGCTGTAATATCTGATATTTTAACTCTTCAATGTTCATATTTCGAAAACTTTTAGTATCTTTGCAGAAAATTTACTGCACCTATTTGCTGTGCAAAAGTAATAATACTTTTTGAAATGAGAAAAAGAATAAAGAATAATTATATTTTGGGAGCATGCGTCATCATCATGATGCTACTCTGTATTCTGAGTGTAAGCCAGCCCATCCGCTTCCAGAAAGCCATGGCTAGCAGAGAAGCAGAGGTGAAGGAGAAACTGATGCAGATACGTCAGGCTGAAGAGAAATACAAGGCGAAACACGGCGTATATACAGGCGATTTTCCGACACTGGTAAAAGGCAAGTACTTACAGGAAGATGCCCAATACATTCCTTATGCCGACGGTAAGAAGTTTACACTTGCTGCCACGGTTATCGTAGGAAAAAGCGGTAAGCAGATTCCGGTGATGGAATGTGGGGCCGGTTATGAAACCTTCCTCGACGGACTCGATGAAGGTTCCATCCAGCAGAAGATAGAGGAGGCCAACTATGCCGGCAACTATCCCGGACTCAAGATAGGCGATTTAACGACAGATAATAACAACGCAGGTAATTGGTAACAGATATGCAAATAAAAGGTAACAACATTCAGCAAGCACGACTCACCATCCGCGTGAGCAGAAACACTCTCAGCTTTTCGGTAGTTGACCGTGAAGCTGAGCATCAGCTCATCTATGAACCTTATACAGTAAAGAGTGGTGTTTCGATGGCAGCCAACTTGCGTCAGGCTTTCAAGGAGAGTACTCTCCTGCAGCGGGGATACCAGAAGGTACGCGTATATCTCGATTCGCCTATCCTGCTGGTTCCTATCGAAGAATTTCATGAAGAGGATATCGATGTGCTCTATCAGCATGCCTTCAACAGTCATAACAGCGATGCCATTCTCTACAGAGTGCAGCCGGAACTGAATGCGGTAGCGGTATTCCCTATCAACAAGGATTTGAAGATGGTGGTAGAAGACAACTTCAAGGATGTCCGCTTCACACCTATCATGCAACCGATGTGGCACTATCTGCATCATCGCAGTTTCACCGGCATTCACCGCAAGCTCTATGTTTATTTCCACGACAAGAAGCTGGACGTTTTCGGTTTCGAGAAGAACCGTTTCAAATTCTTCAACTCGTTCAATGCCGAGCATGCCAAGGATGCCCTCTATTTCATTCTCTATGTATGGAAGCAGTTAGGATTCAACCAGATGCAGGATGAGTTGCATGTATCAGGCAATGTTCCGGATAAGGACTGGTTCCTCTACAACACGAAACTCTATATCAAGAAGACCTTCATTCTGAATCCTGCCGCCGAATTCAACCGTGCGCCCATCACAGAGATTAAAGGTCTGCCATTCGATTTAATGGCGCTGTACTTAAGTAAGTAAGACAAGAGTTGATAGTTAAAAGTTGATAGTTAAGAATTCAACAGAATAGCTTATCATAAAGTTCAATGTTCAACATTCAAAGTTCAAAGTAAATATGAGAATCATAACAGGACTATATAAGGGACGCCATTTCGACATTCCACGTTCGTTTAAGGCACGTCCGACAACAGATTTTGCAAAGGAGAACATCTTTAATGTGCTGCAGGGATATATTGATTTTGAAGATACCTCTGCCCTCGACCTCTTTGCCGGCACGGGCAGCATTTCGCTCGAACTGGTATCACGAGGCTGCAGCCGGGTAATTAGCGTAGAGGCCGACCGCGATCATGCCAACTTCATACGCCAATGTTTTCAGAAGTTGGGCGAAGACAAAGATATTCTGATTCGTGGTGATGTATTCCGTTTTCTGAAGACCTGCAAGCAGAAGTTTGACTTTATCTTTGCCGATCCTCCATACGCTCTGAAGGAGTTGCCGCAGATTCCAGACCTCGTTCTGAATGGTGACTATCTCAACGAAGGAGGCATCTTCGTCTTTGAGCATGGCAAAGACTATGATTTCTCCGAGCATCCACGATTTCTGGAGCACAGAAGTTACGGAAGCGTAAACTTCTCAATATTCAGATAGAAAAAATCCCCGTTTGCACCAGACAAGATGCAAACGGGGATTTATTCGTTATAACAGCGGCGAGAGTAATCTTACCGTACTCTCGAAAAGACGCTGCAGGAACGGACGTTTTACGAAATAAGATACATCATCTACCAGGATACTCTTCGCCTCATCCCGCAGATAGACAGCCTTCACGCGCTGCGCCATCCCCTCATCAAAGAAGAACGCATTCGCTTCGAAATTATTCTCAAAACTTCGGAAATCGATATTCGTACTGCCTATCGTACAGAGATTATCATCGCTCACCAGCAATTTACTATGATTAAAGCCTGCCGTATAGAGATAAACCTTTACGCCAGCCTCTATCGCCTCCATCACATACGAACGTGATGCCCACTCAACCAGTTTGGCATCAGCATGACGGGGCAACATCAGACGAATATCCACACCCGCCAGAGCTGCTGTTCTCATGGCAAACAATACAGGTTCGGTCGGCAGGAAATAAGGCGTTTCCATATACACATACTTCCGGGCCTGAAGCAGGATGCGGACATAGCCCTGCATGATATCAGGCCAAGGACTGATAGGACTGCTCGTAACTATCTGTACGAGACAATTGTTGCGGATATGCGCACTGACCGGCGGATAATACTGACGATTGGTAACTAATGTACGGTCTACGAAATACCAGTCTACCAGAAAGGCTCTCTGAATGGCGTAAACGCCACCGCCCTCAATACGGAGATGCGTATCGCGCCAAGCCTGTTTCTTATCACCCTTCACATAGCGCAGAGCTATATTCATGCCGCCGATAAAGCCCACCTTACCATCTATGACACAGAGTTTGCGGTGGTTACGATAGTTTACCTTACTCGTAAAAGCCGGAAAGCGGACTGGCATGAACGAATGTACATCAATGCCTGCATCACGCATACGTTCAAAGAATTCATTCTTCACCTTCCAGCAGCCTACATCATCATAAATCAGTCGCACCTCTACTCCCTGCTCCGCCTTATCAATCAAGGCATCAGCTATCAGATATCCCAAGGCATCGGCTTCGAAGATATAGGTATCGAGATGAATATGATGCTTTGCCTGTCCTATATTATATAATAAGGTAAGGAAGAAATCATAGCCATCAGTATAAATATCCACCTGATTATCTTTAAAAGGCAGCGCCCAACTCTGGTTGGCAAAGAGATTCATCAGCGGTTTATTGCTGTCTGGCAGGTGAAGATTCTCCTGCTCTACGAACTCGAGCATGGAGCGCTTGGTGAGCTGGTCCATGCTGCGGTCGCTGATAAGCCGTTCCTTGCGGGTATTCTGTCCGAAGAAGAAATAGAAGATGATACCCACAAAGGGGATGAAGAAGAAGACCAATATCCATGCCATCGTCTTGGCGGGCTGACGATTGTCCATCAAGACGGTGATGATAGCCGGAACGGTTATCACGACATAAAGCAACAGATATATCCAGTGAAAATAAATCATATAGCATTTCTCCTTTTAAATCTCTAATACTTCATTACAGAGTTCCTCCCCACACGACAGGAGTTCCGGTTAATTGAAGATATTGTTTGCCTGACTCGCCAGAAGCGTGTTCATCTGCTTGAGTTTCATAAACTCCTGCAGCAGTTCACGATTGGTCGGATTCTTGGCAAACTCCTGCTGAACCTCAATAATACGCTGAGCAATATAATGAGTGCGGAAGCTCAAGATGTCTTTAAAGACAAACTGACGGAGTTTATCGGCGCTCATCTTCATCTGCAGACTAGCCGTAGATACCTCCTGGTCACCTGTAGGCAAACCTGCCAACCTGCTGATTTCCGGATTCGGATGATTGGCAAAATAAGTTTCGGCGACAAAATCATCTTCTTTTTCGAGATGCTCCACAGCCTCCTGCATAATCTGATTATATAAATCATTATGAAACTTAAAGCCATCTCCACCCAAATCAAGACTGATATACTGGGCCACAGCTACCTCCACATCATTTCCGTCTACATCCTGTACCGTGATGAGCTGGTCGCCATGATGAATAATCAACTGTACCAGAAGTCCTTCTACTTCCAGAAGTTTATCCAGTGGGGTAACCGCTCTCATCACCGATTGCGCCTGCTGCGCTGCCGCTACAGTCGAATCTTTCAATCCCGCTGCACGTCGCTCTGCCTTTACCTGCTCACTCATACCGTTGCGCACAAAATTGTTCAAGGCATTCACGATAATTGCCTCGTTCACGCCCAAACGGTGAGAACAGTCGGTGATATAAGAAGCGCGTGTTATCTGATTCTTGATTTTCGAGATACTCTCTACAATCGAGTTGATAGCCTGGCTTCGCTTTACAGGGTCTGTTACGCCGCGTAGCAGAATATCGGTCTTAAACTGTATGAAGTCGGTCTGATTCTCCTGAATATATCTTCTGAATTCCTCTGCCGAATGACTGCGGGCGAAACTGTCAGGGTCATTGCCGTCAGGGAGGAAGAGCACCTTTACGTTCATCTCTTCTTCGAGCAGCATATCGGTACCTCTCAGCGCAGCATGAATACCCGCATTATCGCCGTCATAGAGAAGAACGATATTACTGGTAAAGCGGTGCAGCAATCTAATCTGATGCACGCTCAGCGCTGTACCCGAGTTGGCCACTACATTTTCGATGCCACACTGATGCATCGAGATAACATCGGTATATCCTTCCACCATAAAGACACAATCCTCCTTGGCTATCGCCTTCTTGGCCTGATAGAGTCCATAGAGTTCGCGCTCCTTATGATAGATAACGCTATCAGGCGAGTTGACATATTTCTGGCTGATGCCCTTGGTTCTGCTGTCGAGCACTCGTCCGCCAAAAGCCACCACCTTGCCGCTCACGCTGAACCAGGGGAAGATGGCTCTGCCCGAGAAACGGTCAAGAATTTTATCCTCACCCGACTTATTGCCGGCTTCGTCCTTATCCACCTTGAAGCAGAGTCCCGTATCAACCAGATATTTCGGATTATAGCCAGCCGCCTTAGCCGCTTCAGCAAGAGCAGTACGCTTAGGGAGCGCAAAACCCAACTGGAATTTTCTGATGATATCATCTCTGAAACCTCTTCCTCGGAAATAGGCCATACCGATAGCGATACCATCCACATCATGCAGGAGAATATCCTGAAAATATTTCGCCGCCCAATCGTTGACGATAAACATGGATTCTCTTTCGCTCTCACGCTGTTTTTCTTCATTGGTCAGTTCCCGTTCCTGAATCTCTATTTTATATTTCTTGGCGAGCCAGCGAAGAGCATCGGGATAGGTCATCTGTTCCAGTTCCATCAGAAAGTTGATTGCATTGCCTCCCTTTCCACAGGTAAAGCAATGACAGATACCTCTTGTTGGAGATACAGAGAAAGATGGATTGGAATCGTTATGAAAAGGACACAAGCCGACATAATTGATGCCACGCTTCTTGAGCGTAACAAACTCAGATACCACCTCTTCTATCTTGGTGGCATCCATAATTTTTGCTATCGTCGGTCTGTCTATCATTATATATATTCTTTTTTCTGTTTTTACTATGCAAAATTACTATTTTTCTTTGAAAACACAAAGAGAAACGGACAGAAAAGTAAAAATGAAACATATTAAAAACTAAAGTTTACATAAAAAAAGGTACATTCGGATAGTTTTGGCTATCTTTGCAACCGGCAAAAACACATTGCTGACAATCGGATAAAATAACAACAAAATAAATAAACATGAAACTAAACAACATCAAGCAAACATTCCTGGCTGGCGCTGCCCTGCTCTCAACAATCAGCATGAGCGCAGCCGACAGATTTGTAAATTTCAAGCAAGGAGACTTGCTGCTGAATGCCAATAACCGGGTAGAAATCTACATGGACACCAACGACTGCAAAGGAGTGAGCTATGCTGCTCATGCCCTGCTGAAAGATATCAAAAGTGTGAGTGGAGCCACAGCCACCCTCACCTCGGATGCCGGTTTTCTGAAAAAAGCCGACACAGCCCGACCAGCTATCCTCGTAGGCACCATCGGCCATTCTGCAGCCATCGACCAACTGGTGAAACAGAAGCGCATCAACGGAAATCTGCTGAAGGGCAAACGTGAAAAGTTTATCATCACGCTCATAGATGGTCAGCTCGTCATTGCTGGCAGCGACCGACGAGGCACCATCTACGGCATCTACGAACTCTCGCAGCAGATGGGCGTATCGCCTTGGTATGACTGGGCAGACGTACCTGTAGAGCATCACGATTCCATTTTCGTAAACAAGGGAATCTATACAGATGGTGAACCAGCCGTACGCTATCGCGGCATCTTCCTCAACGATGAAGCTCCCTGCCTCACCTCTTGGGTAAAGAACACCTACGGCACCGGATATGGCGACCACCGTTTCTATCAGCGCGTCTTCGAACTGGTATTGCGACTGAGAGGTAACATGATGTGGCCCGCCATGTGGGGCTGGGCTTTCTATGCCGATGACCCTGAAAACGAGAAGACGGCAGATGAGATGGGCGTAGTGATGAGTACTTCCCATCATGAGCCGATGGCACGTAACCATCAGGAATACGCCCGCAACCGAAAGGGATGGGGACCTTGGAACTATCAGAAGAACAAGGCAAACCTGCAGAAGTTCTTCCGTGAAGGCATTGAGCGAATGAAGGGTACCGAACAGATTGTAACCATCGGCATGCGTGGCGACGGCGACGAGGCGATGAGCGACAAAGCTGATACAAAGCTGATGACCAACATCATCAACGACCAGCGTAAGATTATCGCTGACGTAACCGGAAAGAAGGCAAGCGAAACCCCACAGGTTTGGGCACTATATAAAGAGGTATTGGATTACTACGACAAGGGTATGAAGGTGCCAGATGACGTAACCCTCCTGCTCTGCGATGACAACTGGGGTAACGTGCGCCGTGTGCCGAATGCCAAGGAACGCAAGCACAAAGGCGGTTGGGGCTTATACTATCACGTAGATTACGTAGGTGCTCCAAGAAACTCAAAGATGCTCAACGTTACTCCTGTGCAAAATCCTTGGGAGCAGTTGACGCTTGCTTACGAGAATGGCATTGACCGTCTCTGGATTCTCAACGTGGGCGACCTCAAGCCGATGGAATATCCTATCAGCCAGTTTATGGACATGGCTTGGAATCCACGTAAATACGATGTAAACAACATCACCCGTCATACCCGCGACTGGTGCGCCCAGCAGTTTGGCGAGGAGCAAGCTGACGAGGCAGCAAGATTACTCAACCTCATCTGCAAGTACAATGGTCGCTGCACCCCAGAGATGCTCGACAAAAACACCTACAGCCTGGAAAACGGCGAATGGCAGGAAGTGGTGAACCAGTATCTGAAGATAGAAGCCGATGCCTTGCGCCAGTACAACTGTCTGCCAGCAGCCTATCATGACGCCTACCGTCAGATCATCCTCTTCCCTATCGAAGTGATGAGCAATCTGCACCAGATGTACTTTGCCCAAGCGATGAACAATCAGCTCTATGAGCAGGGCAACCCGAAGGCGAACATCTGGGCGGATGAATGCGAGAACCATTTCAAGAGAGACTCTTTGATTTGCGATGAATACAACCACAAGATGGCTGGTGGCAAATGGAACGGCATGATGACGCAGAAGCACATCGGCTACACCTCATGGAACGATGCCTTCGAGAAGGACACCTGTCCTAAGCTCTTCCGGGTATCAACATCTTCTAATGAAACGGTGATAGCTGGCAATGATGGCGTGGTAGAAATCGAAGCACCTTATTATAGCAGCAAGACGGATGCTACCGAGGCAAAATGGACAGAGATCCCATTCATGGGCAAGAGCGTATCGGCAATGACTCTGATGCCATATACCAAGAGTGTAAAGGGAGCCAGCATCACTTACAAGTTTAAGATGCAAATTAGCAAAACTTCGGATGGCAAGGCATTTAATGGCAAGCAGAAGGTTCGCATTCATGTGATTACCAAATCAACCTTGGATTATCTCAACAAGGGCGGCTTAACCTATGGTGTAAGTTTAGATGGCGCTTCTCCTGTAGAGGTTAACTTCAACAAAGATTTGAACGAGAAGCCGGAGAACATCTACAATATCTATTATCCAACGATAGCCACTCGCATCGTGGACAAGGTGATAGAGCTAGAGCTGCCAGCCTCATCCGATAGCATCCACACCCTCACCCTCACTCCTAACGACCCAGCCATCGTCTTCGAGAAAATCGTGATTGATGGAAGAGAAGGAAAAAAGAGAGTCAAGGTGATTTAGACTGGCTGCATACAAACCTGCCAGTTTATATACGTTGAATAACTATTTATCCGGAATTTACTGTGATGTAAGATCAGAAATCCCCAGCCTTTTTTCTCAAGCAGGCTGGGGATTAGACTCTCCTGTCAGATGAACATTTTTATACTGAACTTTCGCATGTGGGGAAGTTAAGGGAAGTAAGAGGTTACATGATTCTCATCAGAACGTTACATTAATGATTTTCCCCCGATTGTCTTCCCTTGCGCTTTGCAATTTTTCCCAAAGCATTGATGGATTCAAGATAAGCCTCCTCTACTGGAGTTAATACCTTTACCTGATATTTTCGATACTCAGCTATAGCTTTGTCCATTGCCTCTTCATGGCTGATACTTCCCGACCCCTTCAACAAAGGTCGCCCTGTGGATTGCAGGATAGTATCAAGTTGTTTCACATAATCCATCATATAGACTGGGCGATGCTCCATTGCCATAATCTCGGCAAAGTCAAAATAACCGGAAACAAGATTATTGAGTATCTTCAGCTCATTTTCTTTCAGATAGTTCTTGGCTATTTTGATGTCTTTGATAGCTGGTAGTTCGCCCTCAAATGTCGTCAAGCCCATAAATGGTTTGTCGGCATCCGCACGCTCATAGATAACTTCTGCCGCAGTATGCCCATGAGCAGCATAGTGCAATTTATTTTGCACGATTTTAAAGAAAAGCTTTGAGGCATCAGTTCGAGGGTCATAGTCAACACTTGTGGCATAGATGTCCAGAACTTGTCGATAGAGCACCTTTTCTGACGAACGAATATCACGGATACGGTCAAGCAACTCTTTCCAATAGTTGCCACCACCAAGATTTTTGAGTCGTTCATCGTCCATCGTAAACCCTTTTACGATGTACTCATTCAGTCGCTCTGTAGCCCATTGACGGAAACGTGTGCCTTGAATAGATTTTACACGATAGCCCACAGATATGATAACATCAAGGTTATAGAACTTCACTTCTTTGCTTTGGGTTTTTCCTGCCATAGCACCATGCTGAGTGGTCTGTCGGAATTTCCGACAAACCACTTTTTCATCCAATTCTCCTTCCTTGAATATATTCAATATGTGCTCATTGATAGTAGAGCGCCCTTTATTGAAAAGCTCTGCTATCTGTTCCACATTTAGCCAAACCGTCTTATTCTCCAATCTCACATCAAGCTTCACGCCATCATCAGATTGGTAGATGATCATTTCTCCCAAATCAGTTTGGGGTGCGTCCTCCCATTTATAGCCACAATCCAAGCAAAGATGCAGTACACCCTCTGTCTGCACATTGTCTGAATTGCACTTTGGACATTTTATATTATTATTCATCATTGTTTCGTCTTTGTTATTATCTAAGTCAAAAAATGATATTCTTGTATGACTTATGCTTAGACATTATTATATTTCCATTTCCTTTCTTTGAAAGCAGGATGTCACCATTCTGATAAGCAACAACAGTCCCGACATTAGGATCACTTTTTTCTATTTCACTTCTCTCTCAACATCCATTCCCACGTAGGAAGAACATGAACCTGCTTGCCATCTATCTCAAGCTCTTCCTTCTCCTCCATCGTAAGAATATATCCCTCAGCCAAGCCATAAGCATTCATGGCTTCCATCAGCCCCTCGATTTCTCGCTTACGAGTTTTCTCATCATTCATGTCTATCGTCACCTGATAAGCCTTCATGATTCTCATACCCTCTCTTACAACAAAGTCGCACTCCTTCTTATCTGCATGATAGAAAACATCATATCCGCGGCGTTTCAACTCGATGAACACGATGTTTTCCAACTTCACTCCCATATTGTCAGTGGCATTGAAGCCGATGCGACTCACGATGGCATTGTCGATGAAGTAAATCTTCTTCGGGTTCAGCATCTGCACCTTTACCGATGGCGAATACTTCATGAGCTGGAATATCATATAGGTTTGCTCGATGTACTCCAAATAGTTTTTGACAGTTTCCGAATGACGGATTCCCACTATCTTACCCAGTGAGGTATAGGTAATGCGCTTCGTGGCATTGCTGGCAAGATAAAAGATGAGTTCCTGCATCTCCTTATCATTGGTCAACCCATTACGAGCCATCACATCACGGAAGATGATGCTATCGTAGAGTGACGAGAGATAACGAGTGGATGGCGACTGGAGATACTTAGGAAATCCACCTTTCTCCAAATACTCCTTGAAATGCCCCAAGAGAATGGCACGCTTGCTGGTTAGATAAAAGTCCTTGGCTTCCAGCTGCACCTTTGCTAACTGCAAGTATTCTTGAAAGGAAAAAGGGAAAATCTCCACTGCGATATAACGCCCCGTGAGATGAGTGCCAAACTCTCTACTCAGCATTCGGGCATTTGATCCAGTTACAATCACCTTATTGCCTTCGTTGTAGAGACGGCGCACAAAGGTCTCCCAGCCCTTCACATTCTGTATCTCATCAAAATAATAGGTATGCTGCTCACCAAAGAGTTCGAAGAAACATTCTTGCAATGTTTGGAAATCTGCCACAGTAAAGTTGACCAGTCGCTCATCATCAAAATTGAAAAAGAAGTCTTGCTCCGGCAATTTGCTGCGCATTTGCTGAAGCAAAACAGACTTTCCACAACGTCTTATACCAGTAATAATCAGTATCTCCGTTGTGGTAAGCCACTCTTCCTCTATGTCTCTCGGCACAGTATCTTGTGCTATATTCTTGCAGTATTCCTGCTGCTCAAATATAATTTGCTTTAATAACTCTTTCATGTTCAATCATTTATTTGCTTGCAAAAATACGATTTTTTAAGTAAACAACCAAATAAATCTTCATTTTTGTTCATTCTGAATGAGTAATTTCTATCATTTTTGCTCATTCAGAATGAGTAATTCAGGGCAAAACCGCTCATTCCGAATGAGTATTTCTTGAAACTGACAAGGGTAAGATGGATGGTAACAATGTTGCGACTTATATGATGCAAGGAAGCAACCATAACGATGCTAGGAAGCAATTATAACGATGCAAGAAAGCAATTATAACGATGCAAGAAACCCTTATTTGTAATTGCATGACATTTGTCATGCGATTATACGACACTAATCATACGACCGGATGACAAATGCCGTATAATCACACGACATATACCAATGTATAAATAAACCTAATATTTTACACCAAAACATACAAGTTATCACATTATTATATATATTTGCATCATCTTTCATAGAAGACAAAGAATATAGAAAACAACGAACCATTAAACAACAAGAAATATGGAACTGAAATACGACATTTACATGCTCAACAATGCCCAGGGCACAGGAGAAAAGCGCCAATACGTTCGAATCGTGCAGCATGAACCTATGACCGAGAAGCAACTGCAAGAGAAAATCCAGAATCGCTGCTCACTCACCAAGGGAGATGTGGCTGCGGTGTTGGCAGAACTTCATGACCTTTTGGTGGAAGAATTCTCCATGGGGCGCCGCTTTTATATCCCAGAGATAGGCTACTTCTCCATGTCGGCAAGTCTGGAGACGCCTGAAGAAAATCCCGACAAGAAGATTACGGGCAAGGAAGTACGCATCACTGGCATCAACTTCCGTCCAGAAGGTAAGCTAATGGAGGAAGTACAGCGCAACGTCCATTTCGTCCGCTCTCGCTATTCCAACCAATCCACAAAATACTCTGAGGAAAAGCTATTGGCGAAAATCAAGGAGTATCTCCAGGAGAACCGCTATATCACCACTCGCATCCTGCGCATCCTCTTTGGCTTGACTCCTTACATGGCACAGAAGTGGCTCAACCATTTCTGCGAGAAAGGCATCATGGAGAAGGAAGGCACCCAGCATGCTCCTATCTATTTCTTGAAGTGAAGGGAGGAAGAAATTCTATATTTCAATTTAATCATCATTATTATGACAAAGGAAGAGCTGATAGATAGAATCAACGACATCGAATGGGAGGACTTCGAGGCTAAGGAGACCAAGAGCGAACTCCCTAAGAATATATGGGAAACCGTAAGTGCATTCGCCAACACTTCCGGCGGATGGATAGTGCTTGGAGTAAAGCAGAATGGCAAGAAGTTTGAAATCTCCGGAGTTGACAATGCAGAGAAGTTGGAACAAGACTTCCTGGGCACCTTGCGTTCTCAGAAATTCAATGAGCCAGTCGATGCCAAGAGCATGCTCTATCATATAGATGGGCATAAGGTCTTGGCATTTCATATTGCCTCATCACCCCACAAGCCTATCTACTATAACAATCCACAGAATACATTCATCCGATTCGGCAGTGGAGACCAGCGAGCTACCAATGGCGAGATAACCGCCATGTTTCATAACCAATCATTCGGCATCAAGTCTGAGCAAATACTCTTAGACTCAGACCTCTCCATGCTCAATGAGGACACCATTCGTGACTATCGTAATTACTTCAAGCTATACAGTCCTCGTCCCAATCTGATAAGCAATGACATCGCCGACTTCTGCAAGCGCATCGGCATCGCCGATAATGAAGGGCATCTGAACTATGGTGGTTTGATGTGTTTCGGCAAAGAAGAATGGGTTCGTCATTATGTACCGACGTTTTGGATGGATTTGGTGGAGATTCCAGGTAGAAGTGTAAGAGAAGCCCGAACCCGCTATACCTACCGCATTCCCGAGCAAGAGAACCTTTGGGAGTATTTTCAGATTATGATCAGGAGACTGCGCCTCATCGTGGATACGCCTTTCATGATGAACGATGAGGGTTTCAATGTGGAAGATCGCTCGCAGTTTAAGATTTTGCGAGAAGCATTAGTCAATATGCTCTCTCACTTCGATCCATTCAGCACCATTCACTCCTGCATTCATATCTATACCGACAGAGTCGAGTTCTTCAATGCCGGTGGCTATCCTGTGCCTATATCCCAACTGGGCAACCATCTCTATTCCAATCCTCGCAACCCGATTATCGCCAAGATATTCAGACTGGTAAATCTATCAGAAACCATCGGTTATGGTTTCGACATGATGAATGAGTGGAAGGAAATCACAGGAAATGACGTGACTTTTGAGAGTGATATTTGTACCAGCACTGTCACTTTTTGGTTGGATAATGACAGAGCTACTAACAGAGCTACTAACAGAGCTACTAACAGAGCTACTAACAGAGCTGAAGGTGATAATACATATACAGATGCAACAGACAAAGTTGTATCCATCCTTAAGTTCTGCAAAGAACCAAAATACAGAAAGGAAATATACGATTTAATTGGTGTTACGTATCAACAATGGAACTTCAAAGCATTCATCGAGCCACTGCTCAAACATGATTATCTGGAACTTACGGTTCCTGACAAGCCGACAAGCCCTAAACAGCAATACAGAACAACCAAAAAGGGTTTGTTGTTCTTGGAGACAATATAAACAATCCGACTCTGTCGTTTTGTTTTGATACAGAACGACAGTGTCAACGATATAGTCAACGACAGAGTCAGCAATTACTAGCTCTGTTACTTTTCACGAAATAGTAACAGAGCTAGTAACAGAGCTATAGTAACTATGTCGGTAACCATGTTGGTAACTATGTCACAAAAAAGAATAAAAATAAAGTTCATCTCTTCGAGAAAGATTCTTCACTACTTTGGGATGCAGTGATAAACGTAGATCCATAGAAATTCAGAATCATGCTACAGGTATGCCAAGGACAATTACGATGAAGGCATCAAGACTGGCAGCAAGCGAGAATTTGGGTATGAGTGGAATGCCGATGACATGCAAAAGCATCAAGAAAAAATGCTAATTTTCATTATGAAGCCAACACTATAGAAGTCACAAAAGCAACAACAATTCTGCAAAAAGTGCCGATACTGGTGCCAAAAGTGCTTAAAAAAATCGACTTTTGGCACCAGTATCGGCACTTTTCTATCTTTTTCTGCTCAGTTTTCGATATTTTATAGTATCTTTGCCCCATCATCAAAACGACAAAAGATATGCAGCAAAATATAATAGGAAGAAAGCGAGAAATCAACTTGTTGGAGATTAGCCAAGAAGAAAATTGGAATGAGCCGTGAGGACATCATGAAATCCTAAAAACTCACTTCTGGTGGAAAGTTGACCGAAGCCTTCAATGATTTGATAAGTTGTGACTTCATCAGAAAATACAATGCTTTCGGCAACAAGAACAATGGTGCCATGTTCCAGCTCACAGATTTGTACACCTTATTTTATTTACATTACACTAACAGAGCCCCCTTTTTTAAGAGAGCTCAGTAATTCTAACATATCTGCTTATGTTAATATTTCTCCCCAAAAATAAAATAGACATTATGCAAAGAGTGATAATCATTCTTTGCATAATGTCTATTCCTTTTTTCCAATCGTTTTCTAAAAGGTATTCAAAGACAAAGTTAAAGATAGATATTCCTTCTGAGAATATTCATTTTAGAATGCAAGTATATAAAGGCAAAAACTATTTCATTTTACCGAAAGTAGCTTTAAACTCTTTAAATAAATATATGGATAATGAAAGAATTTGGCAATGGCAGAAAACATATATTATTGGCAAATCAAATGTAATATTAGACAGTTTAAAAGTTGGAGACATCGTTGGAGATATATGTACTGGTTTTTATAAAATTCGTAAGAAAACTTCTTTTAGATTATTATATTTTATTCCGCCACAAAAAATAGGAAGTGTCATATTACCTTATATGTATAATGAAAAAGCAAATAGACTTTATGTTAAAAATATTAGTGATTATATAACTACACCGGATACAAAATACCTCTATTCTATAGATGATAATCACCTTATATGGATAGAAAATACACCATCTTATGAAAAAATACCGAATGAAGTATGTCGTTTGCAGATATATAATCATCCACCTCTAAGCGTAGAGAGAGAATTAAAGGAAGAATATTTTAAGAAATAAGAGTTCTAATGGCTTAAAACACAACTAAATAACTTTGCTTGAAAGGGAAAAATAAAATAAAATTCGAGAGTGTAAACTAAACTGTGTCAAACTACAATAAATGTAGTTTGACACAGTTTTTTAATTATGGACAACTTATAAATCGTTTACTTTAATAAAGAGTTTAAATGGAACAGCCGTGGAAACAAGGAGAACATGCAGCTCAGTTCTTCCTCTAGCCTCAATGCCAAGCTTTACAAGGCTTTCTGCAAGAATCGTTTCTCGGTTACGCTTGAAGCTAACGACATCTTCAACAAAAGCAATCGTGACATACGATTCTACAATAAGGATGTTACGTTTTGGCAAAGCAGCACTAGCGATATCCGTTCCTTGCTCTTGACATTCCAGTATAACTTCAATACGTCAAGAAGTCGATACAAGGGTCAAGGTGCTGGTAATGAGGAATTGAATCGCTTCAAATAATTCTAAAGAGCCTAATCTTTCTCCTCCAACCATTCTTCCAGCACCTGGCAATACTCATCGTTTTGCTCGGCGAAAGGCATATGTCTTGCCCCTACGAAGAGATGCCACTTGGAATCTTGGATACCATCATAGAGGGTCTTTGCCACCAATGGAGTACAGAGGTCATTGGTGCCACTCATCACCAAGCAAGGCACTTGAATCTCGCCAAGGCGGTCGGTGTAATCATAATCACGGAGCGTACCTGTAGGAGTGTATTCGTTTGGTCCCCAACCATGGAGATAAGCCTCAGCACCAGCACGCTTCTTCCGGCGAAGACACTCTGGACTATCCTCCGTCACCTCACTGGCACAATGCAAGAGCATGAAGTGCTCATTCGCCTTGGCATACGCCTCGCTCGAAAAGTCATCCTTCGCCTCAGCCTCGGCAATGGCACGCTGGTCTTCCTCCGACATAAACTTAATCATACGATGTTGCTCACTTGCCCACAGTTTGCTGCTCGAAAGGGTGCTGCTGAGGATGGCTGACTTCACGCCCTTTGCTTGCTTCTCTATCAGATAGATGATGGCGAGCATGCCACCCCACGACTGTCCTAAGAGATGAAAATGGTCGATGTGGAGATAGTCGATGAGTGAACAAAGTTCGTTGAGCCAAGTCTCAGGAGTCCAGAGTTCGGGATGTCCCTCCACAAATGAGTTGCCACAGCCCAACTGGTCGTACATGATGACAGCTCTTCCTGATTCCGCTACTCTATCCAATAGTTCGAAATAGTTGTGGGTACTGCCTGGTCCACCATGCAAGAGGATGATAGGGCTCTTGCCCTCCTCTGTTTTACCTACGATACGATAATATGTTTGATAGCCCATGAAGGGCATATATCCTTCCTTGATTTCCATTGTCTTCAAATGTTTATATATTATAATGTGCAAAAATATAAAAAATATGGCAATTAAACAAATATATCTCGATTATTTTATCAAAAGAACTTAAATAATTTGGTTGCTTCAAGCTAATGCAATATCTTTGCAGTTTAAATAATAATGAAACCAAATAAAAATAGAGTATATGTTTAGTGGAATCGTAGAAGAAATGGCCACTGTTGTGGCGATTAAGCAGGATAAGGAGAACATCGACTTTACCCTGAAATGTTCGTTCGTAGATGAACTCGGCATCGACCAGAGCGTGGCGCACAACGGCGTCTGCCTCACCGTAGTGGAAATAAAAGACGGTACCTATACTGTTACCGCCATGAAGGAAACCCTGGACCGCAGCAATCTGGGACTGCTCAAGGTAGGCGACAAGGTGAACGTAGAGCGTTCTATGGTGATGAACGGCCGTCTGGATGGTCATATCGTACAGGGACACGTGGACGAGACTGCCAAATGTATCGCAATGAAAGACGCTGATGGCTCTACTTATTTTACTTTCGAATATGAGCTCAACAAGGAAATGGCAAGAAAAGGCTATTTCACGGTGGACAAAGGCAGCGTTACCGTTAACGGCGTTTCGCTCACCGTCTGTGATCCTACAGACAACACATTTACCGTTGCTATCATTCCTTATACCAGAGAGAATACCAACTTCTGCGACATCGAAGTGGGAACGGTAGTGAATATCGAATTCGACATTCTGGGCAAATATATCGCTCGACTCAAGAGCTTTGAATAAGCCAGCAAAGTTAAGTACGGACGTTCTAAAAAACTTGCACATTTCTTGCGTTTTGCGCACAAAGCAAGACTAAATGGGCATTTTTTTTATAAAATATTTGCGTAAGCCATAAAAAAGTGTTACTTTTGCCCCCGTGTTTTGTCCCAAATTGAACATTGGACAGTAACTTATTAGACGATAGCAAGTCTAACAATCGCACTAGACGACGTACAACTTGAGTACTGAGCACTAACAAACTTAGGAAATTATAACAATAACCATTTTTAAAAATATGAGTTTAAAAATCGTAGTACTTGCCAAGCAAGTACCTGACACAAGAAATGTGGGTAAGGATGCGATGACCGCCGAAGGCACAGTAAATCGCGCTGCCCTTCCTGCAATCTTCAATCCTGAAGATTTGAACGCATTGGAGCAGGCTCTCCGATTGAAAGAGCAGAATCCAGGTTCTACAGTTGGTATTTTGACCATGGGTCCTCCACGTGCTGGAGAAATCATCCGCCAGGGTCTTTATCGTGGTGCTGATACGGGTTGGTTGCTTACCGACCGTCTCTTTGCCGGTGCTGATACATTGGCTACTTCCTATGCCCTTGCTACTGGTATCCAGAAGATTGGTGACGTTGACATCGTGATCGGTGGTCGTCAGGCTATCGATGGTGATACAGCCCAGGTAGGTCCGCAGGTGGCTCAGAAGTTGGGATTGAACCAGGTAACCTACGCAGAGGAAATCCTCAAGGTAGAGGATGGCAAGGCTACTATACGCCGCCTCATTGATGGTGGTGTGGAGACTGTTGAGGCTCCATTGCCATTGGTTATCACTGTAAACGGAAGTGCTGCTCCATGTCGCCCATGCAACGTGAAGCTCGTAATGAAATATAAATACGCTACCTGCCCTATGGAGCGCAAGGGTGATGAGCCTTGGGCCAACCTCTATGAAGAGCGCCCTTACCTCACTCTGAACCAGTGGAGCGTTGCCGATGTAGATGGCGACCCTGCACAGTGCGGTCTGAGCGGTTCACCTACCAAGGTGAAGGCCGTGAAGAACATCGTGTTCCAGGCTAAGGAAAGCAAGACCTTGACCAGCAGCGATGAAGACATCGACGGACTGATGAAGGAATTGTTGAACGAAAGTATTATCGGATAATTTTGAAAAGACAATGAACAACGTATTTGTATATTGCGAGGTAGAAGGCACAACCGTTGCCGAAGTATCTCAGGAATTGCTCACCAAGGGTCGTAAGCTCGCTAACCAGCAGGGCGTGGAGCTCCATGCCATCGTAGCAGGTACCGGCATCAAGGGTCAGGTAGAGGATCAGATTCTCCCTTATGGTGTAGATAAATTATTTGTTTTCGATGCTGAGGGATTGTTCCCATATACTTCAGCTCCTCATACAGACATTCTCGTCAACCTCTTCAAGGAGGAGAAGCCTCAGATTGCATTGATGGGTGCTACCGTTATCGGTCGCGACCTCGGTCCTCGTGTTTCTTCTTCATTGACCAGCGGTCTTACCGCCGACTGTACAGAGCTTGAAATCGGTGATTACGACGATAAGAAGAGCGGCAAGCACTACGAGGGTCTGCTCTATCAGATTCGTCCTGCCTTCGGTGGTAACATCGTGGCTACTATCGTAAATCCAGACCACCGTCCACAGATGGCTACAGTCCGCTCTGGCGTGATGCAGAAGAGCATCTACGAGGGTGAGTGCAAGAAGGAAGTAGTTTACCCTGAGGTAAGCAAGTATGTTCCTGCTGAGGACTTCGTAGTAAAGGTACTCGACCACCACGTAGAGGCTGCCAAGCACAACCTGAAGGGGTCTGCCATCGTCGTAGCCGGCGGTTATGGCGTAGGAAGCAAGGAAGGCTTCGACCAGCTCTTCGAGTTGGCTCATCTCCTCCATGGTGAGGTAGGTGCTTCCCGTGCTGCCGTAGATGCAGGCTGGGTAGATCACGACCGTCAGATTGGTCAGACTGGTGTTACCGTTCATCCTAAGGTTTATATCGCCTGCGGAATCTCTGGTCAGATTCAGCACATCGCCGGTATGCAGGATTCAGGCATCATCATCTCTGTAAACAACGATCCTGATGCTCCAATCAACAAGATTGCCGACTACGTTATCAACGGCAATGTTGAGGATGTGGTTCCTAAGCTCATCAAGTACTACAAGCAGAATTCTAAGTAATCTGCATTACACATTATTTAAATAAGAAAAGCAAAATGGCTAATTATTATACAGACCATCCTGAAATAGAGTTCCACTTGAATCATCCGCTCATGAAGCGTGTTGTGGACTTGAAGGAAAGAAATTATGTAGAAAAAGACCAGTTTGAAGATGCTCCAGTAAACTACGAGGATGCCATCGAGAACTACAAGCGATTGCTGGATATTACCGGCGATGTAGCTGCTAACATCATCGAACCAAACTCTGAGGATGTTGACCTCGAAGGTCCACACCTGGAGAACGGTCGCATGATCTATGCCAGCAAGACATTCGAGAACCTCGATGCTACCCGCAAGGCTGGCCTCTGGGGCTTGTCAATGCCTCGTCGTTACGGCGGTTTGAACTTGCCTAACGCCATCTTCTCTATGGCTTCAGAGATTATCGCTGCTGCCGATGCCGGTTTCCAGAACATCTGGTCGCTCCAGAGCTGTATCGATACACTCTATGAGTTCGGTTCTGAGGAGCAGCGCCAGAAGTACATCCCTCGCATCTGCGCAGGCGAGACCATGAGTATGGACTTGACTGAGCCTGATGCAGGTTCTGACTTGCAGCGCGTAATGCTGAAGGCTACACAGGATGAGGACGGCACATGGCGTCTGAACGGTGTGAAGCGTTTTATCACCAATGGTGACTCAGACATCCACTTGGTTCTGGCTCGTTCTGAAGAAGGCACCAAGGATGGTCGTGGTCTTTCTATGTTCATCTACGACAAGCGTGATGGTGGCGTAACCGTTCGTCACATCGAGCACAAGTTGGGTATTCACGGTTCTCCTACCTGCGAGTTGGTTTACAAGAATGCCAAGGCAGAGCTTTGCGGTAACACCCGTCTCGGTTTGATTAAGTACGTGATGGCTCTCATGAATGGTGCCCGTCTGGGTATTGCAGCTCAGAGTGTAGGTGTTGAGCAGGAGGCTTACAATGAGGGTTTGGCCTATGCCAAGGAGCGTGCTCAGTTTGGTGAGAAGATCATCAACTTCCCAGCTGTATACGACATGCTTTCAAGAATGAAGGCTAAGTTGGATGCAGGCCGTTCACTCCTCTACTGCTGCGCTCGCTACGTAGATATCTACAAGGCTTTGGAAGACATCGCCCGCGACACTAAGCTCACTCCAGAGGAGCGTCAGGAGATGAAGAAATACACCCGCTTGGCTGATGCATTTACTCCATTGGCTAAGGGTATGAACTCAGAGTATGCCAACCAGAATGCATACGATGCCATCAGCATTCACGGTGGTTCTGGTTTCATCATGGAGTACAAGTGCCAGCGCCTGTTCCGTGATGCCCGCATCTTCTCTATCTACGAGGGTACCACCCAGCTTCAGGTAGTAGCAGCTATCCGCTACATCACCAACGGCACTTATCTCAGCATAATCAAGGAGATGTTGGAGAACGAGGTTTCAGATGATTTGAAGGCATTGAAGGAGCGTGTTGCTAAGCTCGTAGAACTTTACGAGGCAGCCATGAACAAGGTGAAGGAGGCAAACGATCAGGCAGTTCACGACTTCCTGGCTCGCCGTCTCTACAACATGACTGGCGACATCGTAATGTCTCTCCTCATCCTCGACGATGCTACCAAGGCTCCAGAGATGTTTGCCAAGAGTGCCAACGTATATGTTCGCATGGCAGAGGAGGAAGTTCTCGGTCATTCAGCATACATCCAGAACTTCAAGGCAGAAGACTTGGAGAGCTTCAAGGCATAAGATTATCATTACAAATATTATATAAAAAGTCCGTGGGCAGGAAATTTTTCTTGTCCACGGATTTTTCTTTTCTATACAAAGATAGGGATTTTCCCTTCTACTTTAGGGAATTCTTCTCTTTTTATTTCAAAAGAAAGCTGTACTTTTGCAACCATAAAACAATATAATAACTTATAAAAACAGTATCGCTTATGAAAAGAAATGAAGTGATGGCGCTTATCGCCACAACCATATTGATGTTTGCCGTATGCCTCTCGGCTTCGGCTAAAGGAAAAAGAAACGTGGAGCGGGGAATGACCAAGCAGGAAGTAATAGCCATTCTTGGAAAACCTAAGCTCACCAGTTTCGACATGTATGGGGACAAATGGGAATATGACAAATATAATTATCTGTCTGGAGATTCCAAGTACATCACGGTCTTCTTCGACAGAAACGGAAAGGTTGTGCAGTACGATACAAAAATCATAGAACTAAACAGCCAAACATCGAATGTACAGCAGCCACACCCAACTCCACCCCTCTACGATGGAAGATGTGATCCTGATGGCAGAATGGATTACGGCTATTGTCTCGATGATGCGTCCTTCTTCAAACTATATAATAAGGTGAAGAAGGCAAGCTTTGATGACAACAAGTTCGACCTGATAGAAGTGGCTAGCCTCGGATGCTATTATTCTTGTGCCCAAGCCGTCAGCATGATGAATATATTCACTTTTGGTGACAGCAAGATGAAAGCCCTCAAACTGATGGCACCGCATATCGTGGACCCACAGAATGTCATTGTCATCTATCAGCTATTCAGCTTCGACAGCGAGAAGCAAAAGGTAGGAGAAATATTAAGAAGCAGCAGATAATTATCTAGTATCTTAAAAAATGATATCAGCTATGATATAAGAGACTTTCATGTTAAATTATGCATATTGTTTAGTCGGTTTAACAAAATAGTTGTATTTTTGTAAAATCAATTAAACAATATTGAGTTATGATTCAAAAAGAAGTAATACCTGTATGGAAATGGTTACTCGATACATAAATTGCAAAACAAATGAATACAAAGATATTATCAAAAGACAAAGACCCGATGGGCGCTGCTATCCTTGATTATCAGAAATCGGGAAGAACAGGAAGATTACGTGTGCTCTCTTCTATGTTCGAAGAGGACGAAATGCCGGTGAAACATCTCTTCAGAAAAGTTGAGGAGATGCCGATGCTGGAGCAGAAGGCCTTGCAACTCACAAAAGGGCGTGTACTGGATATCGGAGCCGGCAGCGGCTGCCATACGCTCGCCCTGCAGGAGAAGGGCTTGGAGGTAAAAGCGATTGATATTTCTCCTCTGAGCTGCGAAGCGATGGAACTGAGAGGAGTGATGGATGCGGAATGCATCAATCTTTTCGATGAACATCTGGAAACAGGGTTCGATACCATCCTCCTTCTGATGAACGGAACGGGTATCGCCGGAAAGATAGAACATCTCCCTACCCTCTTCAACCGTCTCAAGGCTTTGCTCAACAAGGGCGGACAGATTCTCATCGATTCCTCTGACCTCAAATATATCTACGAGAATGAAGACGGAAGTTTCGACATCAATCTGAATGGTGCCTACTATGGTGAAGTGGATTATCAGATGATCTACAAGGATGTAAAGGGCGACCGCTTCAACTGGCTCTACGTGGATTTCCCATTACTCAAGTCCATTGCCGAAACCTGCGGGTTGCATGGTGAACTCGTGGCAGAAGGCGAGCACTACGACTATCTGGCGAGAATTTTCTAATTATTTCAAAAGATTTTTGAAATTTCATAAAAGGATTTTCTAAAAAACATCATAAAAAAGTGAAGGAGCTAAGATAAATGTTCTTGGCTCCTTCACTTTTTTCCTCCTAACCTATTTTATTTTATCGTTGAAATCGTGACATCTGAGAACTCGTTCATGTAATCAAGAATCTCCATGGTGTGGAAATCGCGCTTCGCCTTGATTTCTATGTTCGCTTCCAGGAATTCCTCCTTCGAGTAGCGACGCTCTTTCAGCTCATAGGAATGAACTTCCAGACCTTTCTGCCTGATTTGCCTGATAAATTCCTTCACGCTTTCACGAGATGGCGCAGTGAAGGTCAAGTCGATGGTAGTTGTTCCCAACTGCGGAATCCAGTAGTTCAATACTTCCAGTCCCAGCAGCACCATCGCCGTGGTAATAGCTGCAGCTACATACATTCCCGTACCGCACGCCAGACCGATGGCTGCCGTCACCCACAAGCCAGCAGCAGTAGTCAATCCTCTCACCACGTTCTTCTGGAAGATAATCGTTCCGGCGCCCAGAAATCCAATGCCCGAAACCACCTGCGCAGCCACACGGGAAGAATCCTTTAAGTCAAATCCGAATCCATACTGCGAAACCACACAGAAAAGCGCACTTCCCAATGCCACGAGAAAGTGAGTACGGAAACCTGCCTCCTTGGCACGATATTCTCGCTCAATGCCTATCGCACCTCCTAAAAGCAGGGCGAGAGACAGACGAACAGTCAGGTCTATATAGGTTGCATCCATAAATATCCTTTCTTTTTAAAAGATGAAAGAAGCATCACAAAATGCCTCTATTTGATGTTATCAATGCAAATATACAACTTTTCTTTGAAAGAAAGGCGAGAATTTCAAAAAAATAATGTATCTTTGCAACTGTTAGTGCCTATTTCGGCAATTTATTCACAAATACACATTTATTTATATCCATGGCAACAGTTGACGACAAGAAGATTATCTTCTCAATGGTGGGCGTATCTAAGATTATCCCACAAAACCAGAAACAGATACTGAAGAACATCTACCTATCGTTCTTCTACGGAGCAAAAATCGGTATCATCGGTTTGAACGGTGCCGGTAAATCTACGTTGATGAAAATCATCGCAGGACTTGAGCAACCTACCCAGGGTGAGGTGGTTTGGAGCCCAGGCTACTCTGTGGGCTACTTGCCTCAGGATCCTCCGCTCGACGAGAACAAGACCGTGAAGGAAAACGTGATGGAGGGTGTGCAGAAAATCTATGATGCACTCGCAGAATACGAGGACATCAACAATAAGTTCGGTCTCGAAGAATATTACGGAGACCCTGATAAGATGGACAAGCTGATGCAGCGTCAGGCTGAGGTGCAGGATATCATTGATGCTACCGATGCCTGGAATATCGACTCCAAGCTGGAGCGTGCGATGGCTGCCCTGCATTGTCCTCCTGGCGATTGGCCTGTTACCAATCTCTCGGGTGGTGAGCGCCGTCGCGTGGCTCTCTGCCGCCTGCTCCTGCAGAAGCCGGACGTGCTCCTGCTCGATGAGCCTACCAACCACCTGGATGCTGAGAGCATCGACTGGCTGGAGCAGCACCTGCAGCAGTATGAGGGTACCGTCATCGCCGTAACCCACGACCGCTACTTTCTCGATGACGTGAGCGAGTGGATTCTGGAGTTGGACCGTGGCGAGGGTATTCCATGGAAGGGCAACTACTCTTCATGGCTCGACCAGAAGACCAAGCGAATGATTCAGGAGGAGAAGACTGCCTCTAAGCGCCGCAAGACATTGGAACGTGAGTTGGAATGGGTTCGCATGGCACCTAAGGCCCGTCAGGCTAAGGGTAAGGCTCGTCTGAACTCTTACGAGCAGATGCTCAACCAGGAGCAGAAGGAGCGCGAGGAGAAGCTGGAAATCTTCATCCCTAACGGTCCTCGTCTGGGTAACAAGGTGATTGAGGCTCAGCATGTAAAGAAGGCGTTCGGCGAAAAGGTTCTCTTCAACGACCTCAACTTCATGCTTCCTCCTAACGGCATCGTAGGTGTGATTGGTCCTAACGGAGCCGGCAAGACTACCCTCTTCCGCCTCATCATGGGCTTGGAGCAGGCTGATGGCGGTACATTCGAGGTGGGTGAGACCGTGAAGCTGGCTTATGTTGACCAGCAGCACAAGGACATCGACCCTCAGAAGACTGTTTACGAGGTGATTTCTCAGGGCAACGAAACCTTGCGTCTGGGTGGAAGAGATGTGAATGCACGTGCTTATATCAGCCGCTTCAACTTCTCGGGCACCGACCAAAGCAAGCTCTGCAGTGTTCTCTCGGGTGGTGAGCGCAACCGCCTGCAGTTGGCTTTGGCATTGAAGCAGGAGGGTAATGTATTGCTCCTCGATGAGCCTACCAACGATATCGACGTGAACACCCTCCGTGCCTTGGAGGAAGGTTTGGAGGCATTTGCCGGTTGTGCTGTGGTAATCAGCCACGACCGCTGGTTCCTCGACCGAATCTGTACCCACATTCTTGCCTTCGAGGGCAATGGTGAGGTCTTCTTCTTTGAGGGCAGCTATTCTGAGTATGAAATCAACAAGGCGCGCCGCCTTGGCGATACAGAGATCAAGAAGGGTCGCTACCGCAAGTTGATGGAGGAATAAAGATTCGAAAAAGATAAAGAAGAACTCGGTTCTGAAACAATAAAAAACAAAAGAAAAGGTGTGTCTTTGCCTTAAGACACACCTTTTTTGTTTCTATGCAGCCGTTTTCAAAAGCTTTACCAGATGCAACCAGGACGTTCAGGAAACTGCGTCGCGACGTATCTGGCTGTACGTCGCGACATAATGATTATTACGTCGGGACGTATCAGATGCTACGTCGGGACGTAATTTCTTCTATGTCGTCAGTTAAATTGCAAAAAAACAAATGAAAAAGCCAAGCATTGAACCGAAAAAAAGGATTTTTGCTCAATGCTCTCTTAGTTTTCACCCCAAAATCCCTCTAAAACACCTATATTTCGCTGTTTTTATGGCAATATATGGCAGATAGAACCGAAGAACAGAGAATTGCCATACACATAACACATTCGTAATCAAAGAGATAACCTATCAGTATGGCAATATGACAATTCTTTGGCGCAATATATATAAAACAGCATGCCCGACACAAAAAAAAGGGAAGCGCCGAAACGACACTTCCCCATGGATTGGATGAATTATATAATCATCTGTCTCGCGACATTTTATTCTGTGTATGCAGTCTTGTAGGCAGAGTCAAAGAACATAGCGCAAGAACCTACACCAGTCGCATACTCATGCTGCTTCTGACCAGCGCTGTCATACTCCACTACATAGCCGTTACCATTATAGTCGGCATAGCCATTATCGCCCATTTTATAAGAGAGCACAAAGATATGACCATTCAATGGGTCGGCGAAGATGCCGCATGGGCTCACAGGCATCTCTGAGAGCGTCATCGCCTGTGCTTGCGTACTTCCTGCTACGAGCACACTCACGCTAGGAGTTCCGCCATAAGGTGTATTGAGCACGAAGAAATGAGGACGAACCACCTCCACACTCGTACGTGCTGTTGTTGCAGCACCAGTGGTTACGCATACAGCATAGTTGCCATCTGCCACCTTCTGTGACTTGCCCTCGGCGAAACTCACGGTGCGCAGGGAATTCTCGCCAGTGGCCGCATAGTCAGGAGCAGGTCCATATACAGGGTTGTCAAGAACATACAAAAGGCCAGCAGCATAATAAATGCTGGTAGGATTGTTCACGCCCTCGATATTCTTTGTCTCTACATTGTCGTTGGAAAGGTTGATGCAAGAGATGTTGCCACCACCAGCACCATAGTTGCTGTTAGCCACATAGAGATTGCCTTTACCGATGACCAAGCCCTCAGGATAGCTGCCCACCTGCCACTTCTTTTGAAGAGCAAAGCTTGTGGTGTCCACGGCAGCCACATATCCACCGTATGTGGTAAAATAAACCTTGCCACCGTCAGCGATAATATGGCGAGGCTCGGCGCCCTCGGCATTGCCCAGCAACTCTGTGGTCTTGATTTGCTTGATGCTCTTCTTGGTATTCTTGTCGATTACCTCGATGGTGTTGCTCTGGTCTACGGCGAGATAAATCTTATTGCCATATACGATGCCATCATTGGCGGTATTACCGAGCGAACGACCGTTAGCAGCCTTGAATACGTTCTGTGTGGCTGTGCTTGAAGCATAGTCGATAGCTGTGAGAGAGCTCTCGATATTGCTACCCATGTTACCAGCATTCACAACGTAAGCGCCCGTACTATACACCTGGAGATAAGTCTCAGGATAGTCTTCGGCAGGATCGCATGATGTCATCACTGCAGTGCCCATCAAGAGCACCGCCAAACCTAATAAATACTTTTTCATTTTCTTTTTCTGTTTATATTTGAATCTAATTTGTTACTATCTAGAAGTTATATCCGATGCTTAACATCCAGCTGCGGCGAGGCATCGGATAATGTCCCACGAGTTCATACTGCTTTGCCAGCAGGTTCTTCACATCCATCCTGACCTTCACGCCTCTCAGGGATTTTCCCCAGAGACTCAGTCCGTCCAGTTGACGATAGAGCGTCAACCCCATATCCCAGTAGCCATCCACTTCGGTGCCGTCATAGTGCTCATTGTTGGCCCATCGCTTGCTCATTCCCTGTCCATGGAGCGAGACATTCATCCAGGGATTCTCCCACCCCAAGGCAATACTGCCCGAGTGCAAAGGGATATAGGCTACTTGATTGCCATAATATCTGGACGAGCGGTCGGTATGGTTCACCACATGCTGGTAGCTATACGACCCTTGCAGCGAGAGTTGCTGCCCCGGAGCCATCTGCCAAGTGCCACGCAAAGAAGCATCCACGCCAACGACATCAACCCGTGACAGGTTTACGGTACGCCAAACGAACATATTGTAAGGAACGCCCACAATCTTGTCGGTCACCCGATTGCAGTAGCCGTCCAGCGTTGCTTGAACATTCCATCCCTTGTAACGTAGGGATTCGCCGTTTCCCCCATCTCCAGAAGAAGTTTTTTTCCACGTAAGCCCGACATTCAACTGTCGGGTTTTCTCAGGCTTCAGATCTGAACTTCCATAATGGAAGAAATAGTTCTCGTTGAAAGTAGGAACCCGGAAGATGTCCTTGTACGAAGCCCTGAGATAAAGCTCATCGCTGGCAGTACCATTCCCCAGGAGCCGATAAGAAAGCGAAAGCGATGGCGAAAGCCGGCGTGCATCCTTGGCAGCCTGTCCTGCTTTGGTAGGATTGGCGCTGCCTTGCTGAGTCTCTATCTTGCGCCCCACGCTGTTGAGGTAAACCGAAACCAGCATCCTGGCAAGAGCTACCCATCTTCCCTTCGCATATCGGGCAGAGAGCGACTGCAGGATGCCATGTCGATGAGGTCGCAGATCGGTGGCGAGGGTGCTGTTGAGCGAGTTCATCATCCAGTCGGCAGAGTAATCTAGCGCCCAGCTATCATCCGGCATCCACATCAGTGCTGCCGAAGTATAATATTCCCTCTGCCAGTAGGTAGCATCATTGCGCCGATTTGCCACGAGCGTGTCCTGATAGGCAGAGCTCGCCCAGTTCATCTTGGCTTGCACCTTCAGCATCCAATGGTCATCAAGACTTCTGGCTTGCCACCTCGCCTGAGCAAAGGCGTTGCGGTCGTGCAACTGTTCGGCTGTTACATTGGTATAATATCTCACGATGCCAGGCAACTGTCGGTCGTTGTCATAATAGTAGAGCTTTGCCCACAATTGGCTCCGGCTCATGCCATCGGCTCGTCTGCCCATCATCCAGTGCATATTTAGTTCGCCATGCCCAGAGTTCATACGACTGTTGGTTCTTCGCTCATGGGTAGTATATTTACCATTGTGCAAGATGAAAGGATAGTTGTTTTCGGCATAGGTATACTCACCCATCGCCTGGAGGGTGAACCTATCTGACAACCTCTGCACATAGCGCAGATAAGGCGAGATATATCCGAAGGACCCCACCTGCAACTGAGTAGAGAGGTGAGGCTGCTTGTCGATGGGAATCTCGCTCATGGTCTCGATGGCAAGCAAAGCTGCCACCGAGGCTTGCCGGGCCGAGATGAAGATGTCGTCGTTGTCACCAATGGTGAGTCGCAATGTCTGCACTTGGTCGAGCGAATAACGGGACACATCAATTTCGCCGCCCTGACATTCGCTGAGCAGCACACCATCGTAACTCACTCCCGTATGTCCCGCTCCGAATCCACGCACAGCTACCGTCTTCATTCCTCCTGCCCCACCATAGTCGCGCAGATTGATACCTGGCATGCGGTGCAAAGCGTCGGCCATATCCGTAACTCCGAGCCTCAACATATCCCCCTTGTCCAAAAGTTGGAGAGGCGATGTGCTCGTAAGTATCCGGTGCTGCCGAGCATTCACTTTTACTTCCTGCAAGTACTCGGTACGAATGGTATCTTGCCCCATACCCACTTGTGCATACAATAGTAGCAAGCCACCGAGACAAAATATCCCCAATGCCTTCATTCATTCTATTTTTTATATTATTATCTGTGTCTCCATCACGAACCCATCCCACGGGGTTGGATAGAATCATCGGAATCTCTTATCCTAAAGACACTCTTTCATCATATTGTTTCCGATGGCAACGGCAGGTCTTCTGACTTGCGTCCTCCCCGCATCTCACTCTATGTAAACATAAAAAGATGCAAAACTCATGGCAAGCGGTCTTCCCGAAAAAATGTCAGTGACCATGGTGCTTGCCGCAATAAGACGCTTACAGCAGCGGGACTGTCCGGGCTTCTCACCCGATTCCCTTTTAATCACTACGCACTCATCTTGCCTGAGGCGGCAGGAAGTGGCAGCGAACCAATTGCGGGTGCAAAGGTACTATAAAAAAATGAATAAAAAGATAACTTTATCCGCTTTTTTATTCCAGCAAGGATAAAAATATCTTTTTATTCAGAGTTCAGTTTATTCTTTTACGATTTCCAGGAGTTCTGCGAAATCATCGATGATCCATTCGGCAGAGGCGAGCTGTTGGCGGGTTCCGTTGCCATAAGTCACGGCACAGGCCTTGCAGCCGGCATGATGCGCCATATCTACATCGAAGGTCATATCGCCCACTACAAGGGTTTCATCTGCCGTTCCCTTCATCTCCTTCAATGCCTTGAAGACCATATCGGGTGCTGGCTTCGCATGCTCCACATCATCGCCTGCAACAATGGAAGAGAAAATATCTTCCAGCTGCATCTGATGCACGTATCCATCCAGCGAGCAATGGTTTCGACTGCTGGCCATACCCAATACAAACCCACAGCGATGCAACTCTCTCAGGGTTTCTATTACATGAGGGAAGGGCTGCACGATCATCGTTTTCTTGTTCTCCAGGAAAATCTCGCGATAGGTTGCTGCGCATTCCATTCCCTCCTCAGCACTCATTCCAAAGAGCGAAACGAAGGCCTCATCCAATCGAAGACCGATGGTCTTGGCACAAGCCTCATCCGATTTCACTTCCAGTTTTCTTGCACGCATCGTATCCTGCAGGGTCTTCACTATGAGACTCTGCGAATCGCCGATGGTTCCATCAAAATCAAAAATTATATACTTCATTATTCTTACCTTATTTGAAAACGGTCACAAAGGTACAGATTATAACTGAAACTACAAAGCAAATTGCTCACGAATTGCCTTTATTATGTTATTACGAGCCACTTCTGGCTTCATCGCCTCATCCAATGGCATTTCTTCAGGAGTAACCTGAACAACTCTATCAAATCCTGCATCCAGCATAGCCTTTCTATCGCTAACTCCGCCCGATACTAGCCATATTTTCTGATTGGTAACATGCTCAAGAATTCTTTGCGGCAACTTCCCCATCAAGGTCTGACGGTCGCTATGACCTTCGCCCGTAATCACGAGATCAGCATCCTGAATGAGCACATCAACCTCTATTTTCTCTAAAAGCAACTCAGCCCCAGGTCGTGCTTCTGCATTGAAATATTGCAGGAAAGCATAGCCCAGTCCGCCGGCTGCACCAGCCCCAGGAGCCTCACTTCTATCATATCCGAAATGCTTGGTACTTACCTCGGCAAACTTCCTCGCCCTATCATCCAACATCTGCACCATCTTAGCATCAGTTCCCTTCTGAGGGGCAAAAACATGAGCCGCCCCATTTTCGCCACAGAGCGGATTGGTAACATCTGAAGCCAGCACAAAGCTGCATTCCCCGCGAATCTTCTTCCAGTCATCGCCCATCGCCTTGAGCATTCCAATGCCGCAATCGGATGTGGCACTTCCGCCCAATCCCACGATGAAATGGCGCACACCTCGGCGATAAGCATTCATAATCATCTCGCCCACGCCCCAGGAAGTAGCCTTCATCGGGTTGCGCTGTTCAGGCTCTATCAGAGCCAGTCCTGCGGTCTGCGCAATCTCGATAATCGCCGTATCATCCACGATTCCGTATTCCGCCTCAATCCATCTCATCAGCGCATCATGGGCATGAATCTTCACTCGCTCTCCCTTCATCGCCGAGAGGAAAGCATCGAGCATACCCTCTCCCCCATCACTCATTTCCAGGGTAATAATTTCGGGAGAAGCATCATCCGCATTCCATTCCTTTATTCCCGAAGCAATCGCCTCATTCACCTCTCTGCTCGAAAGGCAACCCTTATAAGAGTCGCAAGCAATTATTATCTTCTTATATCCAGCCCCATCCATCAGTCTGAGACCATCATTTTTCCTATCCATATTCTATTTATATTATATCATTCCAAGAATCATCGCCTATCAAGTGATTCCCCTTTCAGCCCGCAAAATTAGCCATTATTCCTGAAACCACAAACCTTTTTGGGAAAAACTTTCAAAAACAGATGTTTCAGATAAGAGCTGATAGAAAAAAGAGGTTAAAACATTTGGCTATTAAAAAGATTCCTCGTATTTTTGCAGTAGATTTTTCAAAGGTTTTCTAAAGGTTAAAGGCTTATGTGCAAATATGAAGAAATAGAAGGTTGGCGACTCTCGAATGGCAAGACGATTCGGGAAATCAACAATGCCGTACACGATGAGGTGGAACGGATCTACCTGGAAGCGTGGGCGAAAGGCATTTCCGTGCCGTATTTTGAAAACGGAAAAACCTATCTTGCTAATCCTGATGGAAGCGATGTAGAAGCAACTCTTGATTTTGCGACACGCGAATATACTATCATAAAACAAGTTGCAGCTCCAGGAAAGGGGAAAATGAGTTACTTACTCCATTAATTACTTCGTAACACCTATTTTTCTATTAAGATTATGAAAAGAAGACCTGAATTTACAATTATAGCCGGTCCAAATGGAGCTAGCAAAAGTAGGCTTGGAATATTTTATTCTACAGTAAAAGCTTTTGACGGAGACCTTCTAGCAATGTCTCTTCGAAACGAACATCCTGATTGGATAGAGCGATGGATAGATGGAACTGTTATCTCTTCATTGATGAAAGAAAAAGAAGAAGCCATTTCACAAAACAAGAATTTTGCTTTCGAAACGAACTTCTCTACAGATTTGCCAGTCAATCTTGTTCAGGATTTTAAAGATGCAGGTTATAAAATCAGCCTCATCTTTTTCGGCTTATCCTCGAAAGAAGATTCTCTATCTCGTGTTATCCAAAGATACACAATGGGCGGTCATAATGTAAACCAAGACGTGATAGAATATAACTTCACGGAAGGCATCAAACGAGTAAAAGCCTCTCTACCACTTTTTGAAAACATTCTTTTCATTGATGGCACTTCCGATTTTGGCGACATTGTTGCCATTCACATCGAGAAATCAGGCAAGCATCAGATAACAGATCACCCAGCCGAGTGGTTCGACAAATACTTCAAAGAAGCATTCGATGCGCTTGTTGATGGCGAGGAAGAATAGTTCTTTTACAAGATTCTAGCAAATCATTTTATACCCAATCCCCCTCACATTGATGATTCTGATATTTTCATCGGCAGATAACTTGTGGCGGAGCTTGGTGATGAAAACATGGAGACTGCGGGAATTGAAGAAGCTGTCATCGCCCCAGAGTTGCAGGAGAATATCCTTGCTCTCTACCACATTGTTCTTGCTCTCCACAAGCATGCGAAGGATTTCGGATTCACGATGTGACAGTTCTGTATCTTTACCATCCAACTGCAGAATCTGACTGGTAACATTCAGGCGATAACGACCGATGGAGAGCCATTGATCAGCAGCATCCGGATTATCAGGAGAAACATTCCCCCCTTCCTGTTCTTCAGAAGAAATATTTCCTGCAGAAGCCCGATGACAAAGCGACTTAATACGGACGATGAGCTCCTGGATGGCAAACGGCTTCTTCAGATAATCATTGCCACCCAATTCAAATCCCTCTACCACATCATTCACCGCCGAACGAGCCGTGAGGAAAAGCACAGGAGTACGGGAATCTGTCTTGCGGATACGGCGCACCATCTCGAAACCATCCATTTTGGGCATCATCACATCCGCAACCAGCACATCAGGCTTCTGTTCATCGAACATACGAAGCCCCTCTTCGCCATCATGCGCCGTGCGCATCTCGAAGCCCTGCGCCTCCAAGGTGTCGCTCAGAATCATCGCCAAGGATGTTTCGTCTTCTACCAGTAATACTTTTATCTTATTCATAGTTTCTTTTTTACTTTTTACTTTTTTACCTTTTTACCTTTAAGAAAATGCAGGGTAAAGCAGCTTCCTTTTCCCGGATCGCTTTCTACGGAAACAGAACCGCCCATTTTCTCCATCAGGCTCTTGACATAGAAAAGGCCGAGACCATAGCCCTTGACCGTATATTTATTGCCATCCGTCACCCGATAGAACTTGTCGAAAATATAAGGCAATTTATCGTGGGCAATACCTATTCCATTATCTGATACGGAAACCAGCACTTCATCCTCGGCTTTTTGGAAAGCCTTGATTTCTATATTCACGCTATCTTCAGAATACTTGATGGCATTGTCTATGAGATTGCTCACGATGTTTGAGAAATGCATCCGGTCGGCATGAACCATCAGATTTTCCGGTTCTACGGACAACGAAATATTCACCTTTTTATCCGTTTTTTCTCCTGATTTCACTTTCAGCTGATGCTGGGAGATTAACGGTTCAATCACCTCCTTCATTGGAACTTCCACGATATTGAGAAGCATCGATTTCCGTCGTTCCATACTCATCGACAGAATCTGTTCCACCAATCCGCTGAGCGTCTGCAACTGCTCCTGGGCGATGGTGAGATACTTGCGCGCCTTATCAGGATGCTGGAGCATTCCGTAGTTCAGCAGGGAGTCGGTGGCAGCATAGGCTACGGCTATCGGAGTCTTCAATTCGTGCGTGATATTATTGGTGAAATCACTCTTCATCTCATCAAGCGTCTTCTGCTTGAGCATCGCATGAATCAGGAACCAGAAGACGAAAGCCAGGATGAGCATGATGAAGAGCGATGTGGCAAGGATGCCTGCCATCTGGCTGAGCACAGTCATCGTAAGCGGTTCTAGGGTGAGGACATATTTCTCCTCATTCGCCTCCCCCTCATTACAAACCACATATTGGTATTGCTTGGCATTGGCGGAAGGCACATACCCCTTCGTCGTCACTTTCGCCAAAACCTTCTTTCCTGCAAAAAGCTTAATCTGATGCGGAAGCGGATGAATATCATCGCCCACCAACAAACTGTCTGAAAGCATCTTGGCAACCCATGCACTGTCATAGTCATTGATGTCAGGTTTGGCGATTTCATTCAATTTGCCAAACAGCGCTTGTTGCACCATAGTTGCCAGCTTGCCCGACATCATCATCATCAATTCCTGGTCCTTGTCATCTTCACGACGCTTCTCGTGCTTGGTAAAAGTTGTTTGAACAGACTGAACGATCTTTCCTCCACGAACCTTTTTAACCTTTACCTTTTGATCAATATCATCGTCTTCATCCATAGAAAAAGCAACAGAACCCGTCAGTTGTCTATGAGGCCCTTTATCATCATTGCGCAATCGTTCGATTCGCTTCTTCATCTCCATGAAGTGAGCGTACTCCATTCCACCCTTGATTTTTGCCTCAACCTCCTTTTCCTGAGACTGATAAAGCCCCACGAGCCAATAGGTCTGATATGCGAAGATGCAGACCAGAGCCGTGATGACGAGCGTAACTATGTATTTAAGATGTAACTTCATTCTTTCCTTTATTAAAGATTTTTCCAGATGAATTCAATACTCATTTTCTGAAAATCGGATAAACCTCCGTGGTATTCTTCCATCCCCATTTACCATTCTTTTGTGGCGCAAACTCTCGTCCCATCTTGGCTCCTATCCCCCAATGTTGATTGAACATCACTTCCATGAAGCCACCATAGCTGCTCTTGGGATTGAAAGGAGACATGATGACGCTTCGAGGGTCAGAAGTTTTCGTTGGAACATATTGTCCATAGAATCCCACTGTGAGCCAGTCGTTTACTTGATAAGCCATTCGTCCACCAAAAGAAGCTTTGGTGAGATTGCCAAATCCATATACTCCCGTGTTTATCTTTTCTATCCCGACATAAGGAGAAAAAACAAAACGCCCGAAATTTTGTTGATAAACAACCCCTGCAGTCTGCCTATTCATCAGTCCTGGGACTTCAATACCCGAAGAATATACCGCCATCGTACCCAAATTCGGGGAAAGAAGAGAAATATGAGGTATTGCATTCGGCGCAATCTCCAAAGGTTTTCCTTCTTCCGACATCCAAGGTGCATTCGATTCAGAGTAATAAGATTTGCCTTGAAGTACAGGAAATCCACCGAGCGAAGGACGAGAATGTTCCAACGACATACCTTCCTTAGGTAAAGATGCCTTCGGAATGGAATCCAAAGAAACACTCCTCACTTCCTGTGCTTGCATTACCAATGTACAAAAGCAAGCCATAACTGTCAATATGAATATTCTTCGTTTCTCTTTCATGCTTGCAAAAGTAATAAAAAAGAAGATAAGTAAGATACTTTTCAGGGAATTATTTCTGATTTGATAAGACTAAATAACACTTCTGACAAGACTTGATAATCAAAATTCCTTGCTGACACGAGATTTTTACAGTACTTTTGCAACCGAAATCGGGAGTTTTTTCCGAAAGAACGATAAAAAGATAAGAAGAATATGAAAAGATTGGTTATATTAAGCGCTTGCCTGGCCATCAGTCTTGCCGGCTGGGCACAAGGAAACAGAAATGATTCCCTGAAAATGGACAGCATTATCCATTCCCTCCCTGATGTGATGGTAAAAGGCAACCGACCTATCGTAAAGGTGAAAGGAGCAGCATTGACCTATGACCTGCCTCAACTCATCAAAAACCATCCGGTGGATAATGCCTATGAAGCCATCAAGCAACTGCCTGGCGTGAGCGAACAAGATGAAGCCTTGACTCTCAACGCCCAATCCGTAACCGTGATGATAGACGGCAAGGCTACCACCATGACGAGCGAGCAGCTCTATTCGCTTCTGAAAACGATTCCTACCAGCCGCATCGCCAACGCCGAAGTCATCTATTCAGCCCCAGCCCGCTATCAGGTAAAGGGACAGGTCATCAACCTCCTGCTGAAGCACAACACAGGCTTTCACTCCCTGCAAGGCGAGTTCTTCAGCGGCTACACCCACCAGAACCGCAACAGTTACACAGAGCGCGCCTCCTTGCTCTTCACCAACAAGAAATGGGAAATAGACATGCTCTATTCCTTCGGTCATGGCAAGAGATATTATTACTATGAAAATGAGTTTGCCCACACCTTGACTGATGGCACTTCCTATGCCTTCTCTACACATAGCGACAATATCAAACGTCATCTCAACCACAACATCCGACTGGGAATCAACTATCATCTGGCAAAGGATCATCAACTCAGCTTTGCCTACACCTCACAACTCAATAACACGAGAGGAACTTCAGAGGATGATGGCGATTTCACATCCCTTCTCAGAATCCATGCCAAGAGTCAGTTTCACAACTTCCGCCTGGATTACTCCACACCATTCGGTTTCTCGGCAGGAGCAGAATACACCTATTATAATTCACCGGATGAACAATGGCTAAAAAGCAGTCTCTACGATGAGATTTACGACATCACAAGCCAGCAGCGAATCGACAAATGGCACGCTTACCTCAAGCAGGAGCACGACTTAGGAAAAGACTGGGGCTTGAACTACGGCATCAATTACACCACATCAAGAGACAAGAGTTCGCAGGAAAACAACAACAAGTCTTCTGATGGCAACACCATTCAAAACGAAGACCAAATGAGTTTCTACGTCGGAGCCAGCAAGTCATTCGGACAAAAACTCACGATGGAAGCATCGCTCATGGAAGAATATTACCACACCCCAATCTGGAATGAGTGGAACATCTTCCCTACACTCTCCATCACCTATCTTCCTAAGGCAGGACACGTCATCCAATTCAACTTGGATTGCGACAGAGACTACCCTACTTATTGGTCGGTGAAGAACTTCACCACCTATAATGTGGGCGGATATGGAAAGATTGTTGGAAACCCGACGTTGAAGCCATCACGAGACCTCAGCCTCTCGCTTACCTACATTCTGCACAGCAGATACGTGGCAAGTCTCTTCTTCAACAACTCGAAAGATGAATTTCGTCAGCTTCCTTACCAGAGCGACAAGAAGAAGGAGATGGAATACAAGCATGTCAACTTCGACCATGTAAACCAGGTAGGCTTGATGCTCACAGCCCCAATCAACATAGGCAACTGGTGGCAGAATCGCCTTACCTTCACTGGCGTATATCAGAACGACAAGAATTCCCACTTCTATGATCTTCCATTCGACCGCAGCAAATGGTTCTGTCAAGCCCAGTGGAACGGCACTTTTCTCTTTGGCAAGCATGTGCTTCTCAACCTCGATGCTTCCGTTCATACCGACGCCATCCAAGGAATCATCGACATCCCAGCCTCTGGCTATCTCAACGCAGCCCTCACCTGGAAGCCTCTCAAGGATGACAAGTTCCAGCTGAAAGCCTACTGCAACGATATCTTCGAGACAGGCGACAACCATCTGCACGACACCTATCGAGGTCAGCACGTCATCAACAAAATGTACTTTGGCAGAATCATCGGCCTCTCCCTCATCTATCGTTTCGGCGGCTACAAGGCCAAGCAGCATGAAGAAGTAGATACTTCCAGATTCGGGAAATAAAACGAGAAATGCTCACCAAGACCCTCAAAGTCCTGGCGAGCTTTTCTCGTTTCATATACTCTATTCAAGTTTCTTTACTTCAAAATATTGACATATCCCTTATTCTGTACCAATTCAGAATTTAAATCGATGCATTTCTGAGGAATCGGGAAGACAGTGGTGTAGCCGGAGGATTCACCCTGAAGAGGCGTACGGAGATCGTAGGCACCGGTGAATTTGCCGAAACGGATGAGATCCTGACGACGCCATCCTTCCCATACCAACTCCAGCAACCGCTCTTCCAGAATGTTATTGAGCGTAGCCTTACGGTAAGGCATTCCCACACGGGCACGAATCCTATTCAACTCCTCATCACCATTCTCTCCGTTTCGGACCTTTGCCTCTGCCTTCATCAATAAAGCATCTGCATATCGGAAAAGAACTATGTCGTTACTCTGCAACTTGCCGTCCATATAAGAGGTTCTATCCACCTCATACTTCGCCATCCTCGCTCCAGCCGTCTTGACAAACTTACTGTTGGTCAGGTTTTGAGCCACTTCAAAAGGCTGATATTCCAACGGCTTTCCATTATCCATCAGCAGTTCATGACCATCTACCTTTACCACTCCCGCCACAAAGTTCATCTTGCAACGGGCATCTTCATCAACCTCGCCATAATGATTGGCTTTCATCGTAGAAATCGTGGCACAGGTACCATTCTCACTTCCCCATCCCAAGACACCGCCATGCGTATAATGGTAAGAGCGGAAGAGATAATGGAACTGGTTGGTATAGATATTCTTATCCATCGGAATCGTGAAGATATTCTCCTTCGATGTCTCATTATGCGTAGAGAAATTGAATGAATCATCCGACTCCAGGTCATAGCCTTCTTCTGCCAGTTTATCACAATAATAAATGCAGGTTTCCCAGGCATTCAACTTCCTGCAGTTCACCTTATCGCCATTGCGCAAAGAGGCATCAGAAGCTGGCACAGAGAAATGAATAGCACTTCCCTTCGGACGGCTCGCATAACCCTGGGTCCAGTCATCATACATATAGATTTCTGCATTCAAAGCCAACTTCGCCAACAGAAAGTTGACTACCGGCTGGGTGATGCGACCATAATAATTGCCTTCCTTATTGCTGTGCTGGTCGGGAAGTGAAGGCAATACCTGCTGCAACTCCTGAAAGACAAACTGGAAGATAGAACTGCGATCTGTCTGACCTTGGAACAGGCTGGAATGGAGCTGTTCTGCACTGGAAAGGACCAATGGAACCCGACCGAACATGTCCATAGCATAGTAATAGAACATAGCCCGGATGGCTCTTATCTCAGCCCGATATTCCTCCTGCTGTGCGGCAGAAAGCAGGGCCGACTTGTTGCTGATAATATCCAAAGACTTATTAGCCAGCACGATAACCTTATAAAGGTACTTCCACGTATCATAAAGAGACTGGTCATCGGCACTCCACCGATGCTGGTACATGGCATTCCAGAGGCCACCATCATACCAGTCGCCGCCTCGAATCGGAATCATCGCCTCATCGGTGGTCAGCGTATTATAATCATAAATGCCACGGCAGGTGCCCTGGATGCCCTCACTCTCGTTAGCTCCACCTATATAATTATAGAGCGAAGCCACTGCATTGATATAAATATCAGATGCAGAGCCATAGATGGCATCCTCGTCCAACTGATCCTTAGGATGTTCGTCCAGACAGGATGTCATAGACAATGCCGCCAGCAGCAGAAATAAAAATCTATATCGTTTCATAACTTTCTGATTTTAGAATTGAACACTTAAACCCAATGAGAAGGTTCTGTAAACAGGATAAGTCCGCTTATCATCAATACCCATCGTACTATTCACCACGTAGCTGTTAATCATCGGAGTCAAGCCGCTGTAACTGCTGATGGTGGCAAGATTGTTGACACTCGCCGAAACTCTGAGCGACTGCACCACGCCCTTTCGGATAGGGATATCATAGCCCAGCGTGAGATTCTCTAAGTTGAGATAATCGCCCTTCTCCAGCCAATAATCAGAAACATTCTGGTCAACGATATTCTTCTCAGGAGCTCCCTTCAGCACATTATAATCCGGGAAACTCGACATATTGGTGTAGGCTAAGCCCGTACCATTGAATATCTTATGTCCGAAGGCTCCGTTCATCTGCAATGAAAGATACCAGTCGCGATAACGGAAACTGATATTGGAACCCAACGTTACCTTAGGAGTAGCCTGACCGGCAATATATCTGTCACCGCCATCACTCAAATCTACGGTTCCGTTCTTGTCCAAATCTTCGATATCATAGCGACAATGCCCATTTCCATCTTCTATAATTCCCTTGCAATGAGGAAGATAGAATACACCCAAAGGCTGACCAACTATCTGATAGACCACATTGTTGTAACCACCATGCTGACCGGCACCCGACAAGGCACCCATCGCAGTAATATCGGCTGCCGACATCTGCATTCCGTCATATTCACCACTCAGCGAGAGGAGTTTGTTCTTCTGCCAGGAGAGATTCATATTGATATTCAGTTCCATGTCCTTCTTCTGGATAGGAGTGAAGGAAACGCCGACCTCCAAACCCTGGTTGCTCATAGAACCCAGGTTTGCCAACAGTTTATCATAGGCAAAAGGCGGAACCGGCACATCATAGGCATAGAGCATGTCGGTGGTCTTGGAATAGTAATATTCTGCCGTCAGAACCAGCCGGTTGTTCCACAATCCCAAATCAGCTCCAATATTCCAGGTAGCGCGGGTTTCCCACTTCAGATCAGGATTGTTATTGCTAATCATTCCCATCGTAACCGTAGGAGAACTGTTCACCGAAACAATACCATTCTGCCGCACCGTATTCAAAGTGGTATAAGAAGATATTCCGCCAAGATTACCTGAGCGTCCATAGCCCGTACGCAGTTTCAGCATGGTAATTTTCTGGAGAGAACGGAGCCATTTCTCCTGCTTCATATCCCAGGAAAGAGAGACGGATGGGAAGAAACCCCAGGTATGGTCATTGCCCACCATCGAAGAACCATCGCCACGCATGGAAACCGAAAGATTATACTTATTATATAAGGTGTAGTCGACATTGCCCATCACAGAAGCCAGGGTCGGATCTTCGTAATTACTGTCTGTCCCACCGAAAGGCCGTGATGCAGCAGCACCTATGTTATGGTAATACATGTCGTTGTTGGTGATTCCCTTCGCAGAAGTCCAGAATCCCGTTCGGATATCCTTCTGATATTCAGCACCCACCATTGCCTTCAGATTGTGGATTTCCCACGAATGCTGATAGTTAAACGATACATTGGCAAGCCAGTCCTCGCTCTTGAACTCCCCACGATAGAGATTGCCCTGCGCCCAAACCCAGGTAGGACAGAACTGATTGTTCTCGTTGGAAGCATAACTGTATGCTCCGAAGGCAGAAACACTCAGAGAATTTGTCATATCATAGTTCAACTTCAGATGAGCATTGAAGTTCATGTTCTTCGTATCATTACGCTCCTTGAGCAAGGCACCGGGAGGATTCACCTGAGATGCAGCCCCATTCTTCACCCAACTGCCGTTCAGCTTATCATAAGGATAAGTAGGATTCATGGCATCGGCAGAATAGAAAAGCATCTGACTGTCGAAGATATCATTGTTCTTGAAAGACGAACCGAACACGCCGAAATCTCCCGTCAGTTTATCGCCAAATGCCTTCTGGGTGACATCAATCTTAGCCACCAGATTACGATAGCCCTTGCTCCGAATAATCGTGTTATGGTCGATATAGCCAAAAGAAGCGCGGTAGTTGCTCTGCGGAGTGCCACCGCTGAAGGCCAGATAATGGTTCTGAATGTTTCCGGTTCGGGTAATCGCCTTGCGGAAATTGGTATCATATCCCTTATTGTTATACTCCAGCCCATACTTCTGTGCAGCAGCTATGTATTCGGCGGCATTGAGCATCTCCATACTTTTGTACATCGCCTCTATACCATAGTTTCCCTCGTAAGAAATCTGAAATCCCTTACCCGTACCCTTCTTGGTCTTTACCTGGATAACGCCCGAAGCACCACGGGAACCATAGAGTGCCGTTTCGCTGGCATTCTTCAGTACTGTAAAGCTCTCGATATCGGCGGGATAGATTGTAGCAAGCGTCGCCACATCAGAAGTAACACCATCAATAATCACCAGAGGATCATTGCCGCCCATGATAGAAGTTGTACCGCGAACCCGGACGGAGTTCAACATAGCAATACGGTCAAGACCATTGGTAGTGACGTTAACACCTGCCGTCTGTCCGCTCAAGGCATCCAGGGCATTATTGAGCACACCCTTCTTCAGAAGTTCAGGCTCCACTACACCCACCGAACCTGATAAGCGCAAGGAGTCTAGGCCCTCGATGTTCACAGACTGAGCACAGAGGGTTTGGGGTGCAAGAATCATCGCACCCATCGCATAAAATATGTTTTTTAAGTTCTGTTCCATAACTATTTCATCATTTAGTCAAGGTTCAAATCGATTTTCGATTGCAAATATAATAAAAAAGAGTGATTTAAAGTCCATTTCCTTGAAAAAACTTCAAAAAAACGCAGGCTTAAGAGTTAAGACAGAAGAAAAGCTCGCCAAGACGTTCAAAATCTTAACGAGCTTTCTCTTTATATTAGCATTTTATTTCACTTTCACTTCTATCACATTCTTCGCAGCCTCAGCACTCGAACCACCTACGAAGATCTGATATTTGCCGGGAACCACACGCATGGTATTGGTCTGGGAATCCCAACCCTCGAAACTCTGGCGAAGCAGACTGATGGTTACCTGCTGCTTTTCGCCCGCTTTCAAAGTAATGCGCTTGAAGGCTTTCAGGGTCTTGATAGGTCCCTCAGCATCATCCATTCTACGGATGTAAACCTGCGCTACTTCCGTTCCTTCCCTATTACCTTTATTAGATAAAGAGAAGTTCAAGGAATAAGCCGAAGAATTCTTCACTTTTCGTTCTTCATTCTTCACTTTCTTCAATGCCGGCTTTCCATATTCATAAGATGTATAGCTCAATCCATGACCGAATGGGAAGAGAGCTTCGCCCTTGAAATAACGGTAGGTACGATTCTTCATCGTATAATCAAGGAAATCAGGAAGATCGGAAGTACTCTTATAGAAGGTTACCGGAAGCTTGCCCGATGGATTCACCTCACCGAAGAGAACCTTTGCCACGGCTTCTCCACCCCGTTCGCCCGGATACCAAGCCTGAAGGATAGACTCCGCATTCTCTGTTTCAGGAACCATGGCGATGGCACTGCCCGAACAGTTGACGAACACCACTCGCTTGCCAGCCCGATGCAGCATCTCCATCACCTTGCGTTGAGCCTGAGGCAACTCGATGTCGGTTCTGTCGCCACCCTTGAAACCCGGCTCAGAAACCTTCATCTCCTCACCCTCAAGACTAGGAGAGATTCCACCTACGAATACCACCACGTCAGCATCGCCAACCTCAGCCAGAAGCTGAGACTCGGTTGGCGTATAGTTCTTCACAATGTCAAACTGCATCACCGCCATATCGGTCTTCTGGAAATAATCCACCTGAATTTTCACCGGCTTTCCAGCCTTTACAGAGATTGGCTTGTTGAGCATCTGTACACGGGCACGTCCCTTCCATACATCCGCCACCGTATCGCCATCAATGATGAGCCGGTAACCATCATCGCACCCCATTTTGATATTCAAGGTTTCATCCTTTTCCGGAGTAAATACGCCCTCGTATCGGGCAGAGAAATTGGTAAGGTTCACGCCTGGTGCAAAGACGGTATTTCCGCCATTGCTCTGGTTGATAGGCGAAGTCATCATGGCTGTAGCCACCGGCTCGCCCTTCATCTCAGAATTGTTCCAATAAGTAGCCTTCATACCCTTGCTGCCATCAGTAGAAGTCAGGAGATTGAATTTGCTTTCCGTCACCTCATTTCCGGTCAACGTGCAGGCAGGAATATACTTGGCATCCTTTACATATTTTCTGATGCCCTGCAGGATGGTTGTGGTAGAAGTAGGATAACCCGAATAGTTGCCCCACTGCATGATGGAATCGTTGGCATTCGGCCCCATCACGACTATCTTCATTCCTGCTGATTTCATCGGCAGGAGATTGTTCCGGTTCTGAAGAAGCACGATTCCCTCTTCTGCCATCTTCTCTGCCAAATCCTTATGCGCCTTGCTGGCGATGACGGAAGATGGAATCTGAGTCCAAGGCACGTTCTCGTCCTGATCGAAATCACCCAGGCGGAAACGGGCTATCAGCAGGCGCTTCAAGCTCTCGTTCACCTTTTCCTCGCTGATCATTCCCGTCTTCACCGCCTCAGGAAGCGAACGGTAAACGCTTCCGCATTCCACGTCGGTTCCGGCACCAATTGCCTGCGCCGTAGCCTCAGCCGGAGTCTTCGCCGTACCATGTCGGCCAGGCACATAAAAGTCGTTGATGGCTCCGCAATCGGAAGTAATCAATCCCTTGAATCCCCATTCATCACGAAGAATCTGACGTTCATATCGGGCATTGCTGCAGCATGGCGCTCCGTCAATCCGCTGATAGGCGCACATCACCTCTGCCACATTTCCATCCTGCACCAGCGATTTGAAGGCAGGCAGATAAGTCTCCCACAAATCCCGCTCAGGCAAATCCTCTACATTGAAACTGTGCCTGTTCCACTCCGGACCGCTATGTACGGCAAAATGCTTGGCACAGGCTAGGAGCTTGACGTATTGGGGAGCCTGTGAGGAAGGCGTAGCCAGAACTCCCGGAGCCGACATCGGTTTGCCTTCGAAGGTCTGTCCCTGCAATCCATTCACCACGGCAAGTCCCATTCTTGTGGTCAGATAAGGATCTTCTCCATAAGTTTCCTGTCCACGCCCCCATCGTGGGTCGCGGAAGATATTGATGTTCGGAGTCCAGAAGCTCAGACTCTGGTAGCGCTTGATGTTGCCGCTCTTCTTCGCCTCCTGCGCCTTGGCTCTTGCCTCATCGCTCACGGCAGTAAACACCTTATATAATAAGGTATCGTCCCACGAAGCCGCCATGTGCATCGTGATAGGAAAAACGGTAACAAATCCGTTTCTTCCCACTCCATGCAGCGCCTCGTTCCACCATTGAAACTGCGGAATGCCCAATCGGGCGATAGCCGGAGAAGTATCCATCATCAACTTCGTCTTCTCTTCCAGGGTAAGACGGGAAAGCAAATCGTTGGCTCTAGCCTCAGCAGAAAGGTTGGCATTCTGATAAGGAAGAAGCTGCTGTGCGCTGGCAGAAAGCGATATCGCCATCAGCATCGCCATAGAAAATAGTTGTTTCTTCATTGATCTTATATTATTTATTCGATTTATGCTTTGATTTTCAAGTTGGTGACAAAGTTACACTTTTTTGTTGAGATAACCGCATCATCTGGCAGAAAAGTTTAAAATATTTATCCTTTCGTGCCAACATTACCACTTTCAGTCCGCTGGCACATAAGTTGCAAAAACAGAGAGTGAAAGCTGAAGCCAAAAGATAAAGGGGTTCGGAAGAACAACGGAGTTTCGAGGCGAAAGCAAAAAAATAACAAGAATATTAACAAGCAGAAATCCCGACGGAGCCGTAAGGAACCGAGAGGACGAGTAAAATAAAATTTGGAGGTTTTAATTATGTTGTTAGCACGTAGAAATAATGATTCAGATTGGTTGAGTAACTTCTTTGATGATACTTTATTCAATACCGAAGTAATGTCACGTATGAATGCTACTGCTCCTGCCATTAACATCAAGGAGACAGATAAGAATTACATCATGGAGGTTGCAGCTCCTGGTTTGAAGAAAGAGTGGGTTCGTGTAAACATCGATAACGATGGTAATCTGAACATCGCCATCGAGAACAAGATGGAACACAAGGATGAAGACAAGCACGAGCACTATCTGCGCCGCGAATTCTCTTACAGCAACTACCAGCAGTGTTATACGCTGCCTGAGGATGCTGATCGTGAAAAGATTTCAGCAAAGGTAGCTGATGGTATACTCGAGGTCAAGATTCCAAAGCTTACTCCTAAGGAGGAGGCTAAGACAACAAAGAACATCGAAGTCAAATAATCATCTCCCATAAATGATGGAGGCAGATTCCAAAGCAATTTGGAACCTGCCTTTTTTTGTGCCCTTACCTGAAACATCGCATTTTTCATCTACCTTATTATCATGATTTTCATGGAGCAGCCGAAAGTTTTTTACCATAAATCTTTTTTCTTCCATAATTAATATGTAATTTTGCAGGCAGAAAAGCAGATATGAAAGCTTCTGCTTATAGAATTCAGAACATTTATATAAGAAACAGATGAAGAAAACAATTCCAGTAATAGGCATGGCTTGCAGCGTATGCTCTGCCAATGTAGAAAAGAAGCTGCAGTCGCTAGAAGGCATCAACTCCGCCTCGGTTTCCCTGGCGAGCCGAACTGCCCTGGTAGACTATAACCCCGACATCATTTCTCTGGAAGATATGAAACGGGAAATCAGCAACGCCGGATACGACCTCGTTATCGAAAACGACAGAAGCGTGGAGGAAATCAACCGCCGTGAGTTCACCCTCCTGCGCCGCCGAACCCTGGCTTCCTGGCTCTTCGCCATCCTGACCATGTGTTTCTCCATGGGCTGGATTTCCATGGGTATGGAACAGAATATGATTTCAGATGGCGTTGCCTCGGCTCATCATACCAGTTCCTTCGCCAACCAGATCTGTCTGCTTCTGGCACTCGCCAACCTGCTCTACTGCGGCAAACAGTTTTATGTTTCCGCCTGGAAGCAGCTCCTGCATCATACGGCAAACATGGATTCGCTCGTAGCACTCAGCACCCTCATCGCCTTCCTCTTCAGCACCTTCAACACCTTCTTCGGAGAAATGGTATGGGGAGCGAGAGGCATAGAATGGCACACTTATTTTGATGCTTCCGTGATGATTATCACCTTCGTGCTGACCGGCAGATGCCTGGAAGAAAAGGCAAAGGACAGTACGGCGAGCAGCATCCGACAACTGATGGGAATGCAGCCGAAAACCGCCCGACTGGTGACTTACGAGAAGATAGAAGGCACAAACGACTACAAGATGGAGGAAGTTCCGATTTCCACCATTCAGATAGGCGACATGATAGAGGTAAGAGCCGGCGAAAAGATTCCGGTAGATGGCGTGGTTACCCAGGCAGAGAGTTTCATGACTCCCGATGCTGCCTATGTAGATGAAGCGATGATTAGCGGCGAACCGACTCCGGCGATGAAAAAGGCAGGCGACAACGTGCTGGCTGGCACCATTCCGAGTCAGGGAAAGCTCCGCATGAGAGCCAAGCAGATTGGCGAGAACACCGCCCTGGCACACATCATCCGCATGGTTCAGGAGGCACAGGGCAGTAAGGCACCCGTGCAGCGCATCGTGGATAAGGCGGCTCTGATTTTCGTTCCAGCCGTGGCAGCCATCGCCCTTATCACCTTTATAATATGGTGGCTGATAGGCGGCAACGCTGCTCTTCCGCAGGCCATTCTTTCAGCCGTAGCCGTATTGGTCATCGCCTGTCCTTGCGCCATGGGCTTAGCTACTCCTACCGCCCTGATGGTGGGCATCGGCAAGGCGGCGCAGACGCAGATTCTCATCAAGGACGCGTCGGCACTGGAGAATCTCCACAAGATCAACGCCCTCGTCATCGACAAGACCGGCACCCTCACCATTCCTAACCAGAATATCGATTTCACCAAGCAGGAGGATTTGGATCTGGAGACGAGAGAGACCCTCAAGCCTCATGCCCAGGAAGCAATGAAGCAGTTGCAGGAAAGGGGAATAGAGGTCTATATGATGAGTGGCGACAAGGAGGAAGCGGCTCACTACTGGGCAGAGAAAGCCGGCATCAAGCATTACCAGAGCAAGGTGCTGCCTGGCGACAAGCAGGCATTGGTAAAGAAACTTCAGGACGAAGGCAAGCAGGTAGCGATGGTGGGCGACGGAATCAACGACACCCAGGCTTTGGCCCTTGCCAACGTGAGCATGGCGATAGGAAAGGGAACGGATGTGGCGATGGATGTGGCGCAGATTACACTGATGAGCGACGACCTTTTGGCACTTCCGGAAGCCGTAAAACTGAGCAAGAAGACGGTTCACATGATTTGGCAGAATCTCTTCTGGGCGTTCATCTACAATATCATCTGCATCCCGTTGGCAGCCGGCGCCCTTCATATCTTCGGCATTGATTTCCAGATAACCCCAATGTGGGCAAGTGCCCTGATGGCCTTCTCCAGCGTAAGCGTAGTGCTTAATTCGCTGAGACTGAGATTGGCGTAAAATGAAAGAAAATGGCAGGTTCCTGATGCGTTAATTTGGAACCTGCCATTATTATATTTTCCTCCCTTTCAAGCATACCAAAATACACCTTTTTTACAGAGAAAGAAGGAGAAAAATGCTCTTAGGAGCAAGAAAAAGTGGTTCCGATGGCACTTTCCACCCCTTCAGAAAGCTAAAATAAGAGGGGTAAAAGGTAGGATGAAAGGGGAAAAACGAGGAATTTCTTGATATATTTTTGTCAAGATTCTAGTAAAAAAGCAAGAAAACTGGGGTAGAGAGAAGATGAATATGTGCTGTTCCTACAATACAAAACATGGTACAAGCCGAAACTATAATATAAGCTAATTTGCTGATTACCATAATATTACAATCATCCATCTCTTCTTCTCGAATAACTATCAGAAGCCTAATCCGGTCATTTTCGGTCACGGTCATTTTCGGTCATTTTCGTTTTCGGGGGCGCAAATCTCCCCCTATAGTATTATATAAATATATTTATATATACTATAGACCCAAATGACCGAATCATTTTTGAAAATGACCGAAAATGACCGTGACCGAAAATGACCGCTTTCCCAACATCAAAAAACGATTTCAAAGGCAGCTTTTGCAATCAGATGCACAAATCAAAAACACTTATACCTCTACACATCAGCTACTTACGCACTATTTTCCAACATTCTACCGGAAAAAGCTTGCTTTCTGCTTAGAATTTTTGTATCTTTGCACCGGCAATCGAAAGAACAGTCTTCTTGTGCCCAAAATCGGTCATCTATGACGACCGAGGCTGGTCTTAATAGATGGCAGGCGCCGGTCATCAATGAAGACCACAAAAATGGGCAGGAAACGGCTTTCTGGGGAATTGTGATTCAAGGAACTCTTAAACGCAGACTGAGCATGATCAACTTTAAGAACTTTCAAAACTTCAAGAAAGACTCCAGCATTACAAACAAGTGGGGAGAGTTATTCCTCCCCCTCTACCTTGCAGCTGTCGAATCCCATCTCCTTGGCTTTATCAGGACCAAAGGTAAAGTAGATGGCTTCGCCCTCATCACAAACCTCGCCTTTAGAGTTCTCCAGAGTCAGGTGGATGGTGACGATATTACGGCGCTGACTGGCGATGTGACCACGCACCGTAATCTGCGAATCGGTGGTCATCACAGGCTTCTTGTATTTCACGTTGAGCTGCATCGTCACACCCGTTGTCTGCAGTTTGCGGTTGATAACCCAGCCTGCCACTTCATCCATCAGCATACTGATGATTCCGCCATGCAGGGTATTGATCCAGCCCTGGTAATTCTCGCCGGGATTCCAGATGGTAAGCACATCCTCACCCTCTTCCCAAAACTCAAGATGCAATCCTACAGGATTGTTTGGGGCACAGCAAACGCAGTTGTAACCCTCCTTGTTCAAATATGGATTTAATATCTTCTTCATTTTCTAACTTTTTTTAAAACGATGCAAAGGTACGAATATATATCTGATAAGACAAAGTTTTTAAAAAATATTATTGTTGGTAGCCATTTAATACCTAAAAATAAGGACTGAACAGAACCTTCCATCCATATAAGAGAACCACAATACCTAGAAATGAGGATGACAAAGAGTACTTATCTATTTAGACTAAATAAAAATACTAATTATTAAGTATTGCAGGATTTTAAAATATCAAGTATCTTTGCAGCGTGAATTAGAAAGATGCTCGCAGGCGGCGGGCAAGTGAACAAGAAATTATACAAAAACATAAAGAAAATGAAGAGAATTATTTTTATTATTTTAGGCTGCATCAATATTTGCCTTGCTTATGCTCAGAGCTTTAACGGACAATATATTTCTGAATGGCAATGGGACATGAACAAAAATACGAATCTGATCAATCAGCTGAGATTGGAACTGAGTGTTCCTATAGGAAAAGGAAAGGATTCGTTCGAGGCGGCTACGCTGCATGTGGCAAAGACCAACGATGGCATTATTGATGACTGGCAGGGATTTTCGAACATAAATGCGGATAATAATTTCGCTATGCTTGCCGTGCTGGGCTACATGCACGAGTGGAATTCGGGCCATCTGTTTGTGGGTGTGAGGAATGTGAACGAGGATTTCTTTACCTCTGATGTTACGGATCTTTTCCTGAACAGTTCTGAAGGAATTTTTCCTACCGTTGCTTCCAGCTATCCGATAGCCAACTATCCGTATTCGGGCTTGACCCTTTACTTTGATGTAACCAAGGGAAAATGGACATTCAGAAACAGTCTGTATAATGGTGCAGGATATAATGGTTGGAAAGCTCACGACAATCCCTTTCTGGTCCGCCCGAAGAAGGATGGAATCTTCAATATGTCGCAGTTGGAATACAACGATAAAGGTGGGAAATATTTTGCAGGTGCTGCCGTTCATACCCGTCAATATCCGATAAACGAGGATGGCGAAATGGTTTCTGCCGATGAATCCAAGGGCAAGATCACCTGTGCCTGGTGGGTTTACGGAGAGCAGAGTGTTTGGAAGTCAGGAGACAAGAACATTTCGTGCATGGTGCAATATTCCGAGAACACCAGTCATCAGAATGCCTGCTACCGATACGCCGAACTTGGCGGTGCCTATCAGGACGATAAGAACGAGTGCGGATTGTCAGGCCAGTACGCCCGCTTCCTGCAGGGTTCGGAATATTCTATGGAAGTAACGTGGAAAAGACAGCTGACGGAATCCATCTCCCTTCAGCCATCGTTCCAATACATCAAAAACGACAATGGAGATTTCACGGCGCTCAGTGCCCGACTCTATGTAAATTTCTAAAGGAAGAGAAATTTAGCAAAAAGTGTACATCGTTTGACTTCAAAAAACAAACGATGTACACCTTTTTTATATGGTAAAATAACAGCTACCCACTATTCGGAATGAAACTATAGCATCTGAGACAATTCCCATGCCCTTACATGCGTAATACCCTTGCGAGAAGGCAACTGGAGATCATCAAGCGACACTACAACTTTTTCATAGTTATCTGCTATACATTCCAGCGGAGCATATTCACGCTCTATGGTCTGCTCATCTATAAGCATATAAGTGGCTTGTACATATATGGTACGATCGTTTTTGATGGCAACGAAATCAACCTCTTTATCCTTAATGCTACCCACATATACATCATATCCATGACGCAACAACTCTAGATAAACAAGATTCTCCATCAGATACCCAGCTCCATATCCGAATCCGGCATAGAGATAATTTTTAAACGACAAATCGTTCATATAGTATTTACAACTGCCAGAAAGGATCTCCTTCCCTTTGATATTGTAGCGCAAAGCACGATGTGCAAGAAAAACTTCTTCTATATATCCCAAATATAGAGATACTGTATCATACGAAGTCTTGCGTCCTTTGCTTTTTATAAAGTTGGTAATATTGGTAACAGAAAGAAGATTGGAAGAATTATTAACCAGATAGGCAAACAAATCTTCGAGCAGTCTTACATCGCGAATCGTATATCTGCGTATGATGTCTTTCAGTAATACCGTATCCTTCAATCCCGAAATATAGTTACGCTTTACATCGGAAGACTGGAAATGCACGAGTTCAGGATAACCTCCATCAGCCATATACGTCAAATAACTCTCTCTGCCGACAGGGAGCTGATGAATGCTAGCATATTCCCCGTAAGACAACGGGAATATGTGAAATTCCACATATCTACCAGATAGAAGAGTGGATAATTCTCCTGAGAACATCTTTGAATTAGAACCTGTGATAAATATCTCGTAATCTTCAGTATAATCCTGAGACAGCGAGTTGACTACACGTTCCCAACCATCAATATCCTGCACTTCATCTATAAAGATGTAGATTCGTCCTTCAGGCTTTAATTCCTCCCGGTACAGACGGATAAAATTGTCCAAATCCTTATAGTTCTCTATAAAATCGAACGCCGTCAGTTCTCGGTTGATAAAGACAATATTATTGCTGCTGATCCCCTGTTGCACAAGATGCATGGCAGTTTGACGCAATATATAACTTTTTCCCACACGTCGTTGACCCGTAAGTACCTTCACCACCTTACTGCCAAGATATGAAGCGACACTTTCGGTATAAAGCGGACGAGGAAAACCACAATCGATGGTGTTACCGAACCAAAGATTATACTTCTTTACTGATTCTATATTTTCGTTCATACTCGAATTTTTGTGCAAAGATAGCATTTTTTTCGTGTATAGACGAAAATATCTCTGTTTTTAACAAGATTTTCGTCTGTAGACGAAAATCTCCTTATTTCCATCATTGTTTTCGTCTATGGACGAAAATTTTGAAGTATCGAGATTTTTTCAATCTTATTTCCTTGCTATCCATTTCGGCAAGACCAGGGTGCCCATCACCAGGAAAGGGTAATAGAAGATGGCGCGCCAGAGCATGGCGGCAAGGATGGCTACTGAGGCATCGGGCAGGAAATCGGCATAATAAAGGCGGAACATCAACTCTGCCACGCCACTTCCGCCAGGCGTAGGACTCAGAATGGAAATCATCCACATCACCCATTGGCGGCACCAAGCCACCAGCATGTTGCCCTGACAATGGAAGGCAATGAGAATAGCTACCACGATGGCGAATCTCGACAGCCACGCCAAGGAAGTATAACCCATCAGCTGCAGCCAGAATCTTCCGCCCTCCAGCTTTGCCTCCTCCGAAGCCATCGTCATCTCCTCGGAAAACTTCTCTACCTTGGGCAGGAATCTGCGAAGGAAAGGAATCTTGCAGCATCCCTTCAATACCCAGCCCAGAATCTGAGGACGATGCAACAACAAGAGGTAGAGGATGACCGTCCAGACAGCAACGATAAGGGTGCTGACGATGAAAATAACCTGCACTCCGCCCTTAATCCATTCGTTCGTAGCATCCGCAGAAATCCCCACTCCATCAGCCAAGCTGAACAAGAGATGCGATGGAACACAGAAATAGAGCAACACGCAACTGATGGCAAGAAAAGCCTCATCAGCCAGCAGGGCTGCAAACATGGTGAAGATACTTCTACCCATAGAAACTCCCTCGCGATTGAGATAGACAAAAGCCAATCCACTTCCCCCCACCGCCGAAGGAGTGACGGCAGAAGTAAACTCACAGAGCACATTGATGCGGAACGCCTCGGCTACAGATAACTTACGCTGGCAGAGATGACGGAAACGGAGGGTGAGCATCAGATTCTGGACCGCAAAGAGCAACACGCCCATTACTACTCCCAGAAAGAACCTGGGAGACAAATCTATCCTGCTCAGAACTTCCACATCAAACTCCCGAATCATCATTCCAACGATGACCACCAGTCCGATGGAAGCCGCCAACCATAAATGCCATTTTTTCATATTACTCTCAAAATAAAACTATACCTTATTATATATAGTAATATAACGATTAAATGGCTAATCTATTTTGTTGTCTGTCAATTAAATGCTGATATCTGTCCAAAACTTCTACAGCAATGTCCTCCCAAGAGCGCACCAGAGTCTCCGCGGCTGCCGTATAGTTCATCTGCACCCAACTGCTCGCCGTCTATCGCCGCCTTTACCAAATCAATCGTCAGCGAATTGCCGAAAGGAGTTTTGCGGATAATACTGTAATGCTTTATACCGCTGCAAAGGTATTTAAAGGATGTTACTTTCGTGTTACAAAGAAATGAAAGAAGAGTGAAAGCATTGCCTTTTTACAAAAAGATTTAAAAAATGGGACTGAATAAAACAAGGTAACGATATTTTGATTATATTTGCAGTATTATTGCAAAACTAACAGATTTACGATATGAAAAAACTACTCTTATCAATCGCCTTCCTGCTCCCTGCTATGGGAATGATGGCGCAGACTCAGGTAACGACTGCCGAAGGTATCCTCGAAGGAAAAGACCTCTCAGGCATCACAGTATTCAAGGGTATTCCGTTCGCTGCCCCTCCGGTAGGAAATCTCCGCTGGAAGGCTCCGCAGCCTGTACAGAAATGGCAGGGCGTTCGCGAGGCCAAGGAGTTCGGACCGAACCCGATGCAGGAACCTCTCTTCGGCGATATGAACTTCGGAACGAAGACCAACAGCGAGGATTGCCTCTACCTTAATATATGGACACCGGCAAAGACCATGAAGGAGCATCTGCCGGTACTCATTTATTTCAACGGCGGAGGATTGATGGCAGGTAGCGGAAGCGAACCTCGATATGCGGGCGATGCGATGGCACGCAAGGGCATCATCTCCATCACAGCCAACTATCGTGAGGGCATCTTCGGATTCTTCGCCCACCCACAGCTCTCTAAGGAAACATCCTACAAGGGTTCCGGCAACTATGGATTCATGGACCAGGTGGCTGCCATCCAGTGGGTAAAGGATAACATCGAGGCTTTCGGCGGCGACCCTAACCGCATCACCATCGTAGGCGAATCGGCAGGTTCCATGTCGGTCAGCGCTCTGATGGCTTCCCCTCTCTGTCAGGGACTCTTTGCGCAGGCAATGGGTTCCAGTGGTTCAGTGATGGGATTCAAGAAGGTGGCTACACAGAAGGAAGCCGAGGAGAAAGGAGTGCAGCTTGCCCAGAAAATAGCCGAGAAGATGGGTAAGAAAAACGGCAAGAAGGTGGGAAAGAAGGTTGGAATGAAGAACCTCAACGAACTTCGTGCCCTTCCTGCCGAGGAATTGATGAAGCTGGCGGAAGTAAGAGCGGTTCCTGTCTATAATATCGACGGATATTTTATGAAAGAACAGCCTGTAGAGGTATTTGCCAAGGGCGAGCAGACCAAGGTACCTCTGCTCATTGGCGGTAACAACCAGGAGATGACTCCTGCAGCCGTATTGATGGGCAAACAACCTACCGTCGAGAATCTGAAGGCGGGTGCCAAGGCTACATTTGGAGAAGAGAACATCGAAGAACTCTTCCGCCTCTACGGTATCAACAGTGATAAGGATGTATTGGAGCAGCCGGGCGTGAACCTAGCTTCGGATATCTTCCTCGATTATTCTACATGGAAGTGGGGCAACATGCACAAGCTGACAGGCGGACAGCCTGTTTACCGCTACCGCTATTGCCATCCTCGTCCTGCTATGGCCATCAAGGGCAAGGTGGCAGCATTGGCTGGCGGCGTGGTAGATGCCAAGGAAGATGCGGCTCCTGCGCCACAAGACAAGGGAGCCGTTCATTCTGCCGACATCGAGTATGCAATGGGTACATTGCCAACCAACCGCGTGTTCAACTGGCAGCCGGAGGATTATATGATCAGCGACATCTTCAACCAGTATTACGTCAATTTCGTAAAGACCGGCAATCCGAATGGTCTGGGTCTGCCTGAGTGGCCATCCACCAACGGCAAGGCAGTAGCCCCTGTGCTTCAGATAGACGTGAATACCGTCGTAAAAACTGATGCCCAGATGGAGAAGCGCTATGATTTCATAGACAAACTGTTTTGGAAGAAGAAATAATTCTCTCATTACATTGAATCAATCGGAATACAGATTTCATTGAATAAACCAGAAATAGAGATGTTTCAGAAATTCATTATCAACAGAGACGGAGTACTGAAGTTCGGGCGTGTCTATCTTCACCGTGACATGCTGTCACCCGGCGAGCAATGCACCTACGGGGGCGGTTTGTGGAAGATAGATGAAGGCAGAGGCGCCATCGTGCTCTACGGCAGAAGTTTCGACTTCGGTCCTCCCGATTTCGACTTTGTGAAACAGATAGACTGGACGGGCTTGGGCGGCACCCCTCGCCCGCTCTTCTATCTGCCTCATTGGCCTAGCGAAGAAGAGATTGTGCCAGTCATCATCAATTAAGAAAATAGTATAATATTCTATAATTTTCTGTGTAAAACTTGCGGATATCAGAATAAAACACTATTTTTGCGAAGAGAAATCCTTCTCGGGGAAGTGCTCTCTAAGAGAAGAGATTCCGTAAATAAGTAACAATTAAAAAGCAGTATAGTATGAAAAAGAAATTAGTTTTGACAGCAGCCGTCATCGCTGCATTGTCAGTTGTCTCCTGCAATGGCAAGAAGACAAATAGCCAGGGGGCTGACCAGGATAGCCTCAGTTATGCTGAAAATGATTCGCTCAATTCCAACGATGTCATTCTCGATTCCATCGCCGGCACCTACGAGGGAACTCTCCCTGCTGCCGACTGTCCGGGCATCAAGACCGTTTTGACGCTCAACGCCGACAGCACCTACCAGTACTCAGCCGACTATCTGGAGCGCAAGGATGGTCACGACGAAGCGAGCGGTATCTTCAAGGTATTGGCTAACAACGTGGTAGAAATCACCCGTCCATCGAGTGGCGAGACATCTTACTACAAGGTAAAGGATGCCAACAGCCTCATCATGACCGATTCGCTGGGCAATGAGCCTGAAGGCGCCATGGCTAAGCACTATGTGCTGACTAAGAAAAGGTAAAAGAGCCTTTAAAAGATAAAAGGGTAAAAAGAGCACCCTAGCGTAACATTCCGCTAGGCTCTTTTTACCTTTTTACTTTTTTACCCTTTTACCTTTAAAACGCCTTTTTTGCCGGTTCTCACAGCGCCATTATTACAAACCTGTTACATTCCTGCCTTTCAAGTTAAAATCAATTAAGTTTTGCACCGGAACCTTCGCTATTCCAGATATTTTTCCTAATTTTGCGCCCACGTTTCTAACAGATGAAATGATTTTAAGATTCAATGGTATATACTAAATAGATTAAGGATAAAGAAAAATGGAACATGTTTTTACTGAATCGATGTTTTTGGTGGGATTCGTGATTTTCATCGCCGCCATACTCGTATTAGACATGCTGGTCATCGACCGAAAGGCACATGTGGTGTCTATCAAGGAAGCCGGTTCATGGACGGCTGTATGGATTATTCTAGCGCTCGCCTTCGCCGTATTCATCTATTTTCATGGCGACATGGTACACGGCATAGAGAACTTCGACGACCTGAAGCTGATAGCCTCGCGCTATGCTTCGCATCTCAAACTGGACCCGAACGACTATGAGGGGAGTCTGCAGCAATACCGGCACTATATGACCATCTCCTACATCTCGGGTTATCTGATAGAGAAAACGCTCTCGGTAGATAATCTCTTCGTGATGATGATGATTTTCACCTCGTTCGGAGTAGACAAGAAAGATTACCAGCACGTACTGAACTGGGGTATTCTGGGAGCCATCGTGCTGCGCTTCATCTTCATCTTCGCGGGTGCTGCGCTCATCAGCCGGTTCGCCTGGATTTTACTCGTATTCGGAGGATTCCTGGTTTACAGCGGTGCCAAGATGTTCCTCAACAGGAACAAGAAGGAGGAAATCAATGCTCTGGAGCATCCGGTAGTGAAGTTCATGCAGAAGCGCCTGCATCTGGGTCCGCTGGTGATGACGGTGGTATTCATCGAGTTCTGCGACCTGATTTTCGCCTTCGACAGCATCCCAGCCGTTTTCTCGGTATCGCTCGACCCATTCGTGGTGTTCTTCTCGAATATCTTCGCCATCCTGGGCTTGCGTGCCCTCTTCTTCCTGCTGGCAGCGATAGCAGACAAGTTCCGCTATCTGAAGGTGGGTGTGAGTGTGCTGCTGGTGTTCATCGGTGTGAAGATGCTCATCCACGATTTCTTCGAGATTGATGCAGTCAGTTCGCTGGTATTCATCATCCTCGTACTGCTCGTCAGCATCGGGGCTTCGGTGGTGATTCCGCAGAAACAGGAAGCGTTGGAAAATACGAAATAAGCAAACCATTCTTGGAAGGAGATTATCATCAGGTAATCTCCTTCCAGGAAAACATAAAAAGGGCGATTGCTATTCCCCACGCAAGGGATAAGCAATCGCCCTTATCTTTTATGAACTCAGTTTAGAAAGAAGAGCAAATGAATTGGCTTTCCCTTCGGCCGCCGAACTTTGTTTCTTCACTCTTCTCTCTTCACTCAATTTACTTCCAAGGATTCTCTGTTGGGTAAGGCAGACTAGCTGGCTGGTTGTAAGCGATATCCTTGATGCCGAGATACTTGAATACCTCGAACAAGGTCTTACCTACGTGAGAGAATGCTACGGCTCCGTGGTGTGGATAACCCTTCTGAATCAATACGTGACGATAGAAGCGGCCCATCTCGTTGATGGCGAAGATACCGATACCACCGAATGAACGGGTAGGAACATCGAGAACCTCACCCTCTGCGATGTAGCTGCGGAGGTTGCCCTCTGAATCGCACTGCAGACGGTAGAATGTGATGTCAGAAGCTGCGATATCACCCTCCAAGGTACCACGGGTGAAGTCTGGTTTACCACCATTCTCCAACAAACGGTTCTGGATGAGCTGATACTTAATCTTACGGCTAGAGCACATCTTGCACTGTGGAGTGTTACCGCAGTGGAAGCCCATGAAGGTATCAGTCAACTTATAATCGTACTTGCCCTTGATGTCCTCATCATAGATATACTGAGGAACTGAGTTGTTGATATCGAGCAATGTAACGGTATCGTCAGAAGCACACATACCGATGTACTCTGAGAGCGCACCATAGACATCAACCTCGCAAGCTACAGGAATGCCGCGGCTAACGAGACGGCTGTTTACATAGCAAGGCTCGAAACCGAACTGGCTTGGGAATGCAGGCCAGCACTTGTCAGCGAATGCTACATACTGGCGAGAACCCTTGTGAGCCTCTGCCCAGTCGAGCAATGTCAACTCAAACTGTGCCATTCTGCGGCTGAGATCAGGATAGTAGCATCCCTCGCCCATCTCCTTGGCCATATCAGCGCAAACCTCATCGATACGTGGGTCGTTCTCATGCTCCTTGTAAGCTACGAGAAGGTCGAGCTCTGAATTCTCCTCAATCTCAACACCGAGTTCGTACAAGCCCTTGATAGGAGCGTTGCAAGCGAAGAAGTCCTGTGGACGTGGACCGAAGGTGATAATCTTCAAACCCTTCAAACCGAGGATAACGCGAGCTACTGGTACGAAGTCCAGAATCATCTTAGCTACTTCCTCTGCTGTACCTACAGGATACTCAGGGATGTAACCCTTCAGGTGGCGCATGCCAAGGTTGTAAGAGCAGTTGAGCATACCGCAGTAAGCGTCGCCACGACCATTGATCATGTCGCCGTCACCCTCTGCAGCTGCAACAAACATGCAAGGACCATCGAAGTTCTTTGCAATCAAAGTCTCAGGAGTCTCAGGACCGAAGTTACCGAGGAATACAACCAAAGCGTTGCAGCCCTGCTCTTTCACTTCGCCCAAAGCCTTGAGCATATCTTTCTCGTTCTCAACTGTAGTCTGGCAGTTGAAGATTTCACCCTTGTACTCTTTTACGATGTTCTCACGGCGCTGAGTAGAAAGCGCGATTGGAAAACAGTCACGGCTAACGGCAATAATACCGAGCTTTACTTGTGGAATGTTGTTGCTTACCATAATTTTAGTTTATTACTTAAGTTTTTGTATAAATTGCTTATATTTATTGATTCTTATTGATTCATTTTTGAGTTTGTTCGGTTGACAATTATTCATTGTTCCGAGCACAAAGGTACAAATATATTTTGTATCACCAAGCGTTTTAAGGAATTTTTAATTCAAAAAAATGGCGCAAAACCGAAATTCTGCGCCAAATGTAACATATGATAAAGTTCTTGATACATTTCATACATGTCTCTATTATCATCTGATACCCTTTTTCTGCCTTAACATCTTCTTTAATATCTTCGCAGCGGGCGGTACCGGATGGTATAAATCTGATTGAAGTACTCCTTCCAGCTGTTCGGCTCCTTGTCATCATCACGCACGATGCGGATGCCATAGAATCGGGTACCCGTCTCCTTGTATTCCCGGAATCTCGACAACAGCTGCTGTGGCGGATCTGGAATCAGGAAGTCGGTAATCCAAAGCACATCGGCATTCACGTAATGAAGACCATCGTTGTCGAGAAGGTCGAACATCTGGGTCATCATCTTCTTTGCCGATGTTCCGCCTCCGATAAATGGAAGGTGGGTTGTGGTAGGCTGCCGCCGGATGCCTCGCCCGGTATGCGCCTGTCCATCTCCGTCGGAAGGAGCTGCATCTGCTTCGGCTGATTCCATCATAGTGATTCCGATTCTCTTCAGGCGCTCTGCCTTCCGCTTCGCCATCAGGTCGATGGCACGGGTACTGACGGAGAAATCTATCAGGAAGCAGTCTCGCTCCAGATCTTCTGCCGTCTCTTCCAGCAGAGAGATGAGTGTTGAGGATATCCTTTCAGGCGTGCCATACATGCTGGCTGAGGTGTCCAGGCAGACAATCATCGGACCCTTGCGGGAGGCATGGGTAAAGCCCAGTTTGCGGGATGGTTTCGACATTTCGCTCTTATAACGGAAGGTCTGGAGTCTTCGCGTGCGATACTTATATATAAAGAGGCCCTCCATATCTTCATCGCTGTACTGTGCCAGTTCAAGCGGGAGAAGGGAGTTGAGATCATCGCCCACGGTAATGCCCTCAATATCGCTACCCGCTGAATGCTCCATCTTCATCTCTACGCCCGATGCGATGGTGAGCCGGTCTATGCCGTTAGCATCGGCTACTCGTCCCATCTTCGCCACAATCTCCTTGATTTCGGGGTATTTATCCTGAATCTTCACCTGGTTCAGACGGCGTTCAAACTCCGTTTCAGTCCATCCGTTCGTCATCAGTTCCCAGGCTTGTACGGCGCGCTGTTCCGAAACGCCCTTCGTCTTCATGTTGCGGGTTATCTGGTCCATCATGCGCACCAGTCCTGTTTCGAAGTTGTTCTGGCGCAGGGAGATGAAGTCCTTCAGCTTGTTCAATACCTGATGGTCGATGCAGACCTTCCAGTCTCTTACCAGCCTTTCCCAGTTTTCGGGTTTCGAAGCCCCGTCTCCAGTCATCAGCTTGAGGAAGAAAGGCTTATCGAACCCATCTTCAGCATGTTCCTGTTCCAGCTGGTCGAGCAAGGGGAGCCACACCTGCTCATCCATCCGCTTGAAGGGAGCCCAATCGAGCACATCATCAGCCCGATGACTCTCGGTCCAGGCACGCTGGCGCTGGAACCGCATGTGATGGACGCATTCCACGATGAATTTTCCCACACAATCATAGAATACCTTGCTCTTGATTTTGCTGTTCACCACCTGGCGCACGAATTTCTGCACCTCTTCGCCAGTTTCCGGAATCGTTACTTTCAGAGTAAAGAGATGAATAAGATAATCCTTCAGCGGGTCTTCCTTCAAATTCCAAGGCATGGCGGTGCCTGTCGGATCAGGAATCTTCACCTGTCCCGACTTGCAGAAGTCATCCAGCATCTTCAAGTAATACTGTGCCTCCGCCAAATCCTTGTTATTCTGGTATTTCATAGGAGTAAATCCTTATTTTTTCTCCATCAGATATTCTGCGAAGATTCTTGCAGCACTCTCTACTTTGGCTGCGCAAGGGCGAGACTTGTAATATTCTGCCGTTCTTGCCGAAGCCACATAGCTGGACTGCGCTTTCTCGTGGCCCTTCAAGCCGAGGATTTCGGCACAGATGATACTACCATTCTGCTCCTTCGATTTGGCGAGCAAATCCTGCACCACCTTATAGCAGGCCGACTTGCCCTCACGGTCATCCCCCTCGGTCTGTCCGCAATCCAAGCCAACGAGCACCACGATGCCCGAAACAGCACCACACATCATTCTCATTCTGCCTACTCCACCACCGAAGCCGGCACCTATGCGCTTCGCCATCTCATCATCAAGACCATATAAATCGGCAAAGGCAGCCACTACCGACTGGCAGCAGCCATAGCCTTGCATAAAGTTATCCACAGCCCGGTGAACACGCGCCTCCAACTCTGGAGTCAATATTTTCTGTTCATTCATCATGTTTAGAGTCTTCTATATATAATAATGTAATAGGAGGCGATTAAACCTCATAAAGTTTCATCGTATCCTGACGGGTAAACGCCAGCTCCTTATAGAAATCACGGAGATAAGCCGATATTTCCGCCTTATCATCAGCAGATGCGAAGAGATTCTCGCCCAACTGCCTTTCCAGCGAGCTCAAGCCATCCGAAAGAGTTTCTATCTCCCCTTCGTAATCCCTGCCATCCTCCGGATTCCTGCGTACACGATGATATTTGATGTCCTCAGCAAGCGCATTCTTCATCTCCACGAGTTTATCTGCAAAAGGAGAAAAGAGGGCACGGATCACGATGTTTCGGATAGCATCCCGCTCTTCCGGCTCCTGCCACAGACAATGGTAGATAGGAAGCAAATCGCAGATATCCACCTCTTCCCTATCCTGCATAAAGGCAGAAGTGCGAAGCAGGCGGACGATATTCTTCCATCTTCGGTCACTCACATAGATATTTCTGCGCTCGGCAGCCTCATCCACATTCACGGCTCTCAGAGATTTACGGATGGCGGAAATTGCATCAAGCACCTCCTCCTTCACGCCAATCTTACAGATTTTCTCCGCCCATTCAGCATACTCCTCAGCAGTAATCTTCAAATCAGAAAAATCTGCGGAATCAGATTTCCCCATAGAACCAGAAGAATCTGTGGAATCTGTGAAATCTGTGGGACCTAAGAAATCCGTGGGAGCCTCCAGCAGCATCGCCCGGAAATTCTTCTCCAGCTTAATCGGTCGGCTTTCTATTCTGATAACGAATCGGTCCCAGAGCGCCTCCAGTCCTTCTCCCTTAGCCGGCAACTCATTGCTTGCAGCCACGAGAAGCTTCAGAGGAAGATGCATTTCTCGATTGCCGTTTCTGAAGATTTTCTCGTTAATCACCGTAAGGAGCGTGTTCTGGATAGCAGGTCCCGCCTTCCAGATTTCATCCAGGAAAACCACATCGGCTGTAGGCAGATAACCCTCCACCGCACGCTCGTAAGTATCCGAAGTCTTCAGTTTCTGAATGCTCACCGGACCGAAGATTTCATCGGGTGTAGAGAATCGCGACATCAGATACTCAAAGCTCTGAGCATCCCTGAATGCCGTTTTCAACTGTCTGGCTACCATACTCTTAGCCACACCCGGAGGTCCCAGCAGGATGATACTCTCACCTGCCAGAGCTGCCAGGAGCGAGAGCGATATCTCCGTCTCCTTCTCATAAATGCCCCGGTTCATCTCACCGAGTAATTGTTTGAATCTTTCAAGCATATTCTTACTTTTCTATTCAGAATCATATAAAGACAAAAAGAAGTTAAGAGATAAAATTCATTATCCCTTAACTTCCTCATATTCTTTTATATAAATAAGGTATGGCTTACTTTACGTTGCCCACCTTAATCAAGTACTCAGCAATCTGAACAGCGTTCAGGGCAGCACCCTTACGAATCTGGTCGCCAGTCAACCACAATGTGTTACCATTGTCATCAGCCAAATCCTTGCGGATACGACCTACATATACATCGTCCTTACCGGCACTCTCCAATGGCATTGGATAAACGTAGTTCTGGGCATCATCCTTTACAGTTACGCCTGGAGCAGCCTCCAAAGCCTTGCGGATGTCCTCTACTGCCAATGGCTTCTCAGTCTCAAACCAAACACTCTCTGAGTGAGAACGGAGTGAAGAAACGCGAACGCAGGTAGCACTGGTGCGAACATCAGAGTGCATAATCTTGCGGGTCTCGTTATACATCTTCATCTCCTCCTTGGTGTAATCGTTAGGAGTCATCTTGTCAATCTGTGGGATGACATTGTATGCCAACTGATGAGGGAACTTATTGATATGCTCAGTTTTACCGGTCTCGATGATATCCTTATACTGCTGCTCAAGTTCAGCCATGGCAGCAGCACCGGCACCTGAAGCACTCTGGTAAGAAGAGATATGAATCTTCTTGATATGGCTTAAGTCATCGATAGGCTTCAACACTACTACCATCATGATGGTGGTACAGTTAGGGTTGGCGATGATGTTGCGAGGGCGGTTCAGGGCATCCTCAGCATTTACCTCAGGCACAACCAGAGGCACGTCGTCGCACATACGGAATGCGCTAGAGTTATCAATCATCACGGCACCATACTTGGTGATAGTCTCGGCAAACTCTTCTGAAGTGCCGCCACCAGCAGATGTGAAAGCAATATCGACATCTTTAAAGTCATCGTTATGCTGCAAAAGTTTGACCTCATAGTCCTTTCCCTTGAAGTTGTATTTTCGTCCGGCAGAACGCTCAGAACCAAACAACACCAAATCATCCATAGGGAAATTTCTCTCAGCAAGGATACGCAGGAATTCCTGTCCTACTGCGCCACTTGCACCAACAATTGCTACTTTCATAATCGAATCTTTTAATTTATAAAGTTGTTATAAGTGTAAACTGTGGAAGAGAAAGCCAGCCTCCTTATCATCTTCATGATTCCTCATTTTCTGATAGCTTCATGATTTCTCATTTTCTGATAGCCGGAAACTGCTTATTTTCTCAAATCCGCTGCAAAGTTAAGACTTTTTCTACAATATCAAGCATAAATTCCCAAAAATTATTACTTTTTGCTGCAAATTTATCATTTTTGCTTACTTTTCTGCAAGAATATGCAGAAAAATGGAGAAAAATAGTCGCTATTACGTTTGGCAGTTCAAAAGAAGAATGCAAGCATCCTCATAAAAAATATCAGGAAATCGTGCCTTGGATTATATTCAAGGCACGATAGAGTGCAGGAAAATTGAATTATCTCTCTTGATGAGTCATAATCATCCTCAAAGATTTCTTGCAATCCTCGCACAACCCATGTTTCATGTAAAAGGTATTCTTGCCATGGGCATCCTGCATCAGGCACTTAGGGGCATTCGTCTTACAATGCGGCAAACCGCGAGAATGCAGGAACTCATGGATTGTTACTTTCCATAAGTCATCCTTTCGTTTCAATCGGAAGGTTGAAACCACACAGGCGTCACCAGGCCGGAAACTCAATCCCATGATTCCATAGTTGTATTGTCCATGAATAGAAGTAGAGATGTCTCGATGCGTCAAACCTATCGTTACGATTTCATCATTACCTCCATGCTCTTCATGCAACATTTTCAGGATTTTCCCAGCCCAATACCTGTTTCTTGGTTTGTAGAGACATGAGGCAGGTATTTCTTTCTTGTCTCCAACAAATACAGATGCCTCCACCCAAGCCTTTGGTTTCGTATTGAAAATGATACCCAACTGCTTCACGAGTTCTTCTCTCAACTGTTCTGCCTCCTGATGTGAGAAATTTCCCAAAGGTTTTAACTCAATTACATAACCCAATGGAGGATCTGCAGGGAGACTATCTCCCATTCCCTCATTGCCATGACTCTGATTTCCATTGTAACAACCTGCTAAAAACAGGATTGAGATTCCAGCAATAAACAGCAATAACTTCTTCATAGAATATTCTTTTTATTTGTATTTTGCATAAATCAATATAGGTCTTCTCTTGGAAGATTCCTTGTATATCTGCATCACTTTCTCCACGCAGCTCCTTGATACAGTAAAGCAGCCACGGCTCTCTGTTCCTAGCGGAATATACTCCTTTCCACCGGAGAACCTTGTCACCTTGCCAGCAGAATGAATCAGGATACCACGGGCTTCTGCCAGATAATTGCTCTTGTCGAGCCCTCGAAGGCGAACGCAGTTTTTGAACTTCATTCCACCTTTTCTTATCATGACATATCTTCCAAGACTCGTGCATCCACTTCCAGGGTTATTACTGAACTTTGGTTGGGCTGCTGTATTTCCCTTACCACTTCCATGCATGCAATAGCTGCTCATTACTCTTTTGCCACGCTGCAAGTCATAGATAAAGAACCTCTTCTTGCCAGATGGTTTGGAGAAATCCACGAGGATATAGTAATCCTTACTGTATCCTCGTCTGTCGCAATAATCTCTTACTTGCGTCAGATTCTCACAATCCACCTGATGATACCACTCTTTAGCATCCACCGTATTCTTAAAAAACGGTTTTGTGAACCTATTATAAATAGGTGGAACGAAAAGAACACCGATGACAAGCAGAACCAGTATTCCCAATATAATCAATAACTTCTTCATAATAATGCAAAAGTAGAAAAAAATAAGCAAGTAATGATGCTATCCATACGTGGATTGTATCAAATACTCGCTTATGTGTATGAAATCATCATTGTCTACAACATCAAATCCTTGATGGTTGTACCATTCATGAATCTGCTTAAATCTACCCTTTCTCCAATACCATGCAAATGTCCGGTTTCTGAATACTGCCAGATATTGCACTTTCCTCTGCCGTCGATAGAGGGTTGTCGGGAGTTATAATTGGCGATGAAGAGATAATAACGATTGAACTTCGCCCCCATCTCCTTATTATAGAAGCTCTCGTTGCTATAGATGATAGGATACTTGCCATAGTGTTTCTTCACCAAGTCAGCAAACACCTGTATGCTATCCTGCAGCTGTCGTCCCTTCCATCTTCCCTGGATGCCTTTCTCCTCCACATCCAATACAGGAATCAAGTCCTGTTCACTCTTCTTCACCATCTTTTGGAAATCCAGGAACTGAGCAGTTACTGAAGAGCCGGCAGACATCAGATGATAAGATTCCACCTTCAACCCATATTTACGAGCCAGTCTGATATTTCGGCGATAATGTCGATCCACATATCCCTTACCATGTGTAGCTCTGATATAAACGAACTTGATTCGCTTGTTCTTCGCTATTTCCTTCCACTTGATAACTCCATTGTGTTTCGATACATCAATGCCGTCATATCCGCCATGCGTATAAGGTTGCCCTTTCAATCTATCAACGAACACATCAGAATAAGATGAAGCGATGCCTAACCATCGCTTCACCTTATATGGCGACACCACATACATGATTCCCAGCCCCATACCAGCCAAAACAACCAGGCTGCCTAAGGAAACCAAAGTATATTTTAATCCTTTCTTCATTATATTTTATCTTTTAGTTGTTTTCAGGGGACAAAGATAGTGAATTTATCCGAAACAGCATAGAAAGTTGGGGGATAATTGTATGAAATGGGGGACTGAAAGTACGAAACTCAAATTCTTTAGGATTATTCATAAGAAAAGCAAAAAAAACTTTGGTACTTTCAAATATTAATCGTAATTTTGCAACAAATAAGAGTAACCAAAATTAAGGAGGATTACAATATGACTAAAATAATGTCAAACTCAAAAGAACGACTAAACGATAAAGCCCAACGCTTTTTCGAGGATAGCTGTACTGTTCAAGAACCTACAGTTGCCTATCGTCACGAATATGCAACAGAGGCTCATAACGAATCCGAAGAATATCCTTTTATGACACCATGCAATAATGACGAGTTGGTGAATCATGTCTTAGCTCGTGAAGAAGAATATGCAAGAACAGGCAACGCTGTTGACTTTCTAGAAATGATGGCCGATTTCAAAAACGAATTCGAATGGTAAAGATACGAGTATTACCACCAACCCAAGAAGACATACGCTATTGTATCGAATATGCTAGGGATGAGTTTGGAAGGAAATGCGTTTTGAGATGGAAAAAGGAACTTGAGGCCATATACACTCGTCTCATTATGTTCCCTTTGTCATATTCTCCAGAGCCTATTCTGAAAGATTTTCATCGAGATTATCGTAGCGCACTGCTTATGGACAACTTCAAGCTCATTTATCGCTACGACAAAGATCGTGACGAAATCGTTATTGCTGACATTTGGTACACCAAACGTTCTCAACAAGCATTATTGAGACAATTCAAAAGGAAACTATAAAAACTTAGCGAGCAAAGGAGGGATTCCCCCCTTTTGCTCGCTATATTTTTATCTTCTACCATTTCACCACCACCATAATCCTTATCGTCGATGGGGAAAATATAGTTGCGTATATTACTTTACATTATTGTTCCCTGATAAAGACTTTTCTGAACGTTTTTAAAAGAAAGCATCCAATACTTCCTCAAACACATCATTAGGACTCACTTTATTGAAGAGACACATAGAAGTTTTGAGCTTCAGCACGTCTATTCCGCTTCCCATGATATATTTGATGTCCTTACCCTTGTGGAGCAAGAGCACCTTGCAGCATTGACGGAGTCTGTCACCCAGAATCTCATGTTCAACATAGGCTCTGGCTTCACCCTCGCCATCCAAGCCATAGTATTTTGAATTGTAACTATGTCCGAGCCCCTTCTGCTGTGGGAAGATATACCATATCCAATGGCTTTGTTTTCTACCTCCTTTCAGTTCACTTAAAGCCTGGGTATAGGCAAACTCCTGTGCATCCAGAAAACGCAAGAGATCATAGTGTGGCTGCTGAGCCTTTAGATATCCGATAATGTCCGAAGATGTAGAATCGGACGCCAAGCTTTCACCAGCGACAATTTTCTCATGATCAATTCGTTTGGGGCATTTACCGGGAACGAATAAAGCACTCAAAGACTTCACAAAAGTGACACTTAATTTCAAAAAATTCATCCTTGTTTTAACGTTTTATTAAATTCTACAGCAGTTCCGTTCGCAGATGGATAGGGAGCAATAACCTTCACCTTATTTAGAAGTAGAAGATACGGGAACATACACCCCATAATTCTCACAAACTTCTTTACTGGAAATATACCAAGAATAATCTTTCTCCTTATCCGAAGGGCAGATAGTCATATTTACGAAATTGCTAATTCTCAACTGTAGATACTTGAAATCATGTGCCGACAATATATCGTTAGCACATTCGGTAAAATACGATTCATCTTGCTTTAACTCTTTGGCTCCATTCCAATGAATCTTGACAAGATACTCCTCGCCCGGCATCAATTGAGCTTTACTTCCAAATACAAGTTTCTGTGTTTGCATATCTAGCAAATGTACATAATCCCATACTTCTGCATAAGGAATAACATTTCCCATTTCGAGATAATATTGACCGAACTCATTTCTCTTACGCACTTTCTTATAATCAAATCGAAAATATACACGATCCTCTATCTCTACAAGGTGCCCAGAGATATTTTTTACGCCAATATGATATGTAACGCCAAAGTCGTTTATCATAGAACCATCCAATCTAAATTGCAAGCCATTGGCTACAAAACCATTAAACCATTCTTTTTCCATAATTTTATTCATTATTGATTACTATTTCATTTGTACCTACACAGCCATTAAACCTCAGAAGTTGTTTTCTAGGGGCAAAGATAAAGAATTTATCCGAAACTACAAAGAAAAATAAGGGATAAATGTATAAAAGATGTGCTGGAAATATAAAATGGCAAAACTGATGCTTGACATTGCCTATCAAGCATCAATTTTGCAAAATTAGACAATAATCGGTAGTCAACTAGCCTATTGATTATTTTAATTCACCCTTATCTCAACACTGCGTTAAATTAACATTTAATTATCTGTAAATCAATAACTTATATTAAGAAACGCTTATAAAAATTCAACTATAAAAAGTTGATCAAGTCGCTGATTTTCAGTAACTTTGTAGATCACGACAAATACAATATTACATGAATACAGGACTTGACCAATATATGGATATCTTTAAAGATGCAGTTGAAGATTCAGCTGCAAAGATAACAAAAAGTTTCGAGAAAATACTCATCGAGGTGATAATTTTGTTCATGGTAATACCAAGAAAGATAAATTTCACCCAAATGGGGAGGTATGGCTCGCATGTTGAACAAACCTATCGCAACGCATTCGGCTTGAAAAAGTCGAAGTGCATTGATTGGCTCAAACTTAATGTCTCACTTGCCAAGCGCTTCTTTGGTAAACAGGGAAGATGGGCTATTGCCATTGATCCCAGCTACATCAGCAAAGCTGGCAAGAAAACTCCACATATCGGTCGTTTTTGGTCGGGATGTGCACAGTCTGTTAAACATGGTCTCGAAATCATGGGTATTGGACTCATTGATATTGATACCAAAGACTGCATGATGTTAAGAGCCCACCAGTCGCTAAATAATAAAGAACTGAGTCTTAGAAACAAGACTATGGTAGATTTCTATATCAGCGTCATTAAGCGTTATCCCAAGGCACTCAAGTGTAAAGTTAGACTTGTCATCTGGTAGATGCCGAATGGCAAGAAGAAACTATTCTTCTCTACAGACACCTCACTTTCAGGTGAAGAGGTACTTCTTTATTATAGGACCAGGTTCCAGATCGAATTTTGCTTTTATGACAAGAATATCATTATGTCAAGTTAGACAGATTTGACCTGTGAAAAATTGTTGATTATATGAATTTTACAGCAAAAACTTATCATAAATACTTCTCATAACGTTATATTACAGTATAGGGCATAAGCCCCAAAACTAAATATTATATATTATGCAAGAAGTAAAGATTCAAGTCCTAATGGATCGATGCATCAAGTACTTTGAAGACCATTGTTACACAGAGAATAGAATATCTGTGTATAAATGTCTATGGCGTAAAGGCATCGTCCACTACATGTCGGCTCACGACATTGAGAATTATTCCCCTTCTATTGGTGAAGAGTTCCTGTCAACCTGTCATCATTATGGTGAGATTCGTCACCAGGAGCGTGAAATGATTCGCAGTATTCAAGTCCTTGACGATATGCTTTCGTTAGGGCTTATACGTAAGCGTTGTTTCACTCCTGTTTTCCATACCCTCGATGGGAAGATTGGCATGGAGATGGAAAAACTCATCATCCATCTTACTTCTCTTCGTAGAAGTCTGGTGACTATAAATGACTATCGTTTGTATCTAAGCGAGTTCTTAACTCATCTCAATCTCAGTGGTGTCAACAGTGTGTCCGAGATTGCGGATAAACACATCTTGTCGTTTGTCTCGTCCCATCCGACCAACAAGGTAAACATAGTTTCTGCCCTGCGTGTCCTCTTTCGTTTCTGGAAAGCGGAGCATATTGTAGATGGAAGGTTTGATGGTCTGTTTGACACATATAAGCTGCGCAAGAAAGAGCGTATTCCTTCGTTTTACACAGCAGCAGAGGTAAATATAGTAGAGAACTCCGTGAATAGAAGCAGCGGCGTTGGCAAGAGAAACTATGCAATGTTATTACTTGCATCACGTTTGGGGTTGCGAGCTTCGGACATAGCCAACCTACAGTTCTCTAATATAGACTGGGACAACAATGTACTAACCCTTGTGATGCATAAGACCGGAAAGGTCATAGAGTTGCCATTGCTTGCGGATGTTGGTAATGCCATCATAGATTACTTGCAGCATGGAAGACCTCAGACAGTTTCACAGAATGTATTTCTTTCTTGCAAGGCACCTTATGTGCCAGCAACCAAAAGTATGGTATGCTCTGCAATAAACAACATCATCTGTAAATCCGGAATAGATGTATCGGCCAAGCATCATGGTCCACATTCTCTACGTCATTCTCTTGCAAGCGTCATGCTTGAGAAAGGCACGACGTTACCTGTCATATCCGAATCGCTAGGGCATCGCAGTACGGAAACAACTCTCACTTATCTTAAGATTGACATAAAGTCTTTGATAGAGTGTGCCATTCCTGTACCGCCAGTTCCAGATGCCTTTTACAAACAGAGAGGAGGTGCGTTCTATGGCTGAGCAATTTAAATATTCCAGCGTGTTAGCCTCATATATGAATCATCTTCTTGACATTAAAATATCTGCAGGAATCAGTGCGTTGCGTACCAGATGGATATTGAAAGAGATTGACGACTTTGCCAATGCAGAGTGCCTAAAGGATCCTCATATCAAAGAGGTGTTCTTCAAAAAGTGGAGAGCTACACGTGTGGCGGACTGTGACAGAACTTTATATTCCAAATGTTCCGTATGGTGTCAATTGACAAGACTGATGTGCAGGTGTGGCTGTGTATGCTTCATTCCACGAATGCCCAAGCAACCGAAGTCTGATTTTACTCCGTATATATTCACAAAGGAGCAGATTGGCGCAATCTTTTCTGCAGCGGACGAATATAGACTATATGACATACGCATGGGTACAGCTCTCATAGCCATGCCAGCTCTTCTTCGTTTACTATATAGTACAGGAATGCGTATATCTGAGGCTCTTTCCATCCGCAACAAACATGTTCATCTGGATGAAGGTTACATTCGCTTAGATAAAACCAAGAACGGAAGTGAAAGGATCGTACCTTTATGTGAGTCGATGAAGACGGTACTTACATCTTATATGGAGTATAGAAACAATATGCCCATCAAAGACATAGCTGCAGGAAATGGTTTTTTGTTTGTAAAATCGGACGGGACTAGCATCAAGGCTAATAGTGTATATCAGCATCTGCGCAAATTGCTGGACACATGCGGAATTCCCCATAAGGGGAATCATCATGGACCACGCGTTCACGACCTGCGACATACGAATGCAGTACATGCTCTTGTACAGATGGGGCACAAAGGAATGGACTTGTATGCCAGTTTGCCAATTCTCTCAACATGCCTGGGACATCACTCGCTGAAAGCGACAGAGCAGTATGTTCGCCTCACATGCAACATGTATCCAGAATTGGAAGAGCAATGTTCTGAAATCAACGCTTTTGTCTATCCAAAGATATGTAAAGCCTATGACTACGACGACTGACTTTGCCAAACATTTAAGCCGCTTTCTGGTAGAATACCTGCCTCATGAGCGTAATGTAAGCCCTAACACCATATCCTCCTATAGAGATGCATTTGTACAATTTATTGACTTCATGAAAGATATTAAAGGAATCACAGTTGAAAAATTGCAATTGAAACATCTCACGAGAGTAAGTGTAACCGAGTATCTCGAATGGCTACTTAACAAGCGAAAATGCTCTGCAGCGACACGTAACTATCGGCTTGCTGCCATTCATTCTTTTTGTCATTACTTGCAATATAGCGTCATAGAAATGATAGAAGAATGGCAAAAGATCCTAACTATTAAAGCCATAAAAACATCAGGGACAACACTTAACTACCTGACAATAGAAGGTATCAAGTTGTTGCTGGCTCAGCCTGATACATCAACTTGGAGAGGCCGAAGAAATCTCGCTTTACTCTCACTAATGTATGATACGGGAGCAAGAGTCTCTGAAATAGCAGATCTTACTGTGGATAGTGTGCGCATAACCCATGAGCCATATACCATACGTCTGTTCGGAAAAGGACGCAAAGCACGAATAGTACCGCTTGTAAAGGAACAGGTGTCAATTCTATGTGAATATATGGAAGAGAATCATCTTAACGATTGCAACAAAGCTGCGTCTCCACTTTTCTATAATGGCAGAAATGAAAAGCTAACGCGTGAGGGTATCACATACATTCTTTGTACTTATGCAAACATGGCAAGGAAGGTGTCTCCAGAACTTATTCCGCAAAGGATTAGTTGTCACTCTATACGTCATAGTCGAGCTATGCATCTTCTACAGGCTGGAGTCAACCTTATTTATATTAGAGATTTGCTAGGACATGTCTCTATTCAAACAACGGACATTTATGCTCGTGCAGACTCTAAAGCAAAACGTGAGGCGTTCGAAAAGGCGTATACAGATCTCACACCTAACCGAGAGGCTGATAAATCTTGGGAAAACAATAAAAATCTCAGAGATTGGCTCAGAGGTCTGAAGAAATAGTTATCATTATGAGAAGTCGAACGGAGAAGCATTCTCCTAAAGTTCTGATCTTCAATAATACTTTTCCATTCACTTCTCATAATGTTATTCTTGTCATAAAAGTAATTATGTAAAGCTTCTCATAATTACTTTCGTGACGCCAAAGGCTATACTGGTCTTATGGACTGCCAGGCTCGTGATAAGTGGAAACTCGATTTTGCTTTCAATGCTTCGTTCACATCACTAAATGTTGCCAGGGTAACTATGAAGGAGATGGGAATGGAATATTCTATGTCTTCATTTAAGTCACTGGTGACCAACATTTATCTGGTGAAACGAATTTTTAAAGCAAGCGGGTACACCCCGAACCGAACTTTAATTAGCAAAATTTTCAAAGATCTCTCGTGCTTACAGCGTATAGCTGCTTAGCACATTATTGAATTATTAACGAACTATTGATACAATAAACACAATTTTAAATCGGCAGGTCATCAGATAATCTGATGGCATTTTTGTTGCTGTGCAGATAGGAAATCCAGAAAATTTGTACTTTTGTAGTCGATATTTAAGAAAAAAGAGTCAACGTATCAATATTTTTTGTACCTTTACCGACAAAACGGATATGATTGTCCGCTAACTTCATGATGATTGGCTTACGAACAGATTATTCGCAATGGTCAGTTAATGGCAGGTTGCCAAACAGAAAATCTGATTATTCTTATGGTTGGAGAAGTTTATAGTCAAGAGAAAAAATAGATTTACTTTTATGGAGAAGTTTGAAATATTTAAATTAAGGCTCTGTAAAGGCTTATTTAATGGCATTATATCTGATTACATATTAGCTGTAGTTAAGAGTACAGAGCATATTTTAGAAGGACCAATATTAGCTGAAATTTTAGATGATTCTTATGTCACGAAGTTTAAAGACTACATTCATGGCAATAACCTAAAATTTCAAATAGATAATTGTGTGCTGTTACCTGAGGAATTACGTTTTATCTATGGTAACGTATCTAAATTTATTCTTAATGGAAAATACGTGAGAAAATTCAATAATTTCTACAGCGGTATCAGAACTGTAAAATATAATGCTGTAGAATATGAAGACTTTTATACTGGACAAATTCCTGATGGAATGACGTTAAATGGTCCTATTTCTCTTAATGATTTACTCCCCATAGTCTATACTGAAATATCTGTATTTTGCGCTCGTGATGATAGAAGATGTTTAGCAGATATTGCCGATAGAATACGTAAACGCTATTATTTACCGTTTTCTGCAACATCATTTCCTTGTGTTTCTCGCTCGGAATTTGATAAAAGTATGTCTGATAAGAGTAATAAAAATAAGAAGTTACAAAGTGAAAGTGTATATAAACTATATAATGTTCGAGTTCAACCAGACAGAAAACATTTTCGTGTAAACCTTTATAATGAGCATTGTGTATATGAACCTGACACTATAGATTATGAACTATGTGACTCTGTTTGGGCTTCAGAGTTACTACCATACCAAGGTCGTTCTGTAAATATTCCCGAGTATAATAGTGAAGGCTTACCACTGGGCATTTTATGGGGACATAATATTTTTTGTAATCTTTCTTTTCAACCTAGTTATCAAATAATAGGTGAGAATCGTCAGATTAGGACAGATAAATATGGTTATCATTATAAAGATTCTCAAGTGTGGGCTTTTTGTTTAGTATCGAAAGTTGACGAATATGGTAATTGGGTTTATATTAAAGGATATGATCCAATATATCAAAGAATGCAGATAGAAGAGAAGAAATATAAACCAACACCAGAGGCTATAGAATCAGAAATAAATGACATATATGTTGAGGATATAGATTTAGAAGAATATCGCCATAGATTCAGAAATAGTGATTTTTCAAAATCAGTTTCTGAGTCAACCTCATCTATTGAATATGTTGATTTTAATGTTAGGTATGATAAGTACTCTTCCTACAGTATGTATCCTTTTATATGCTTACCTATTATGGAAACACCAATCATGCCCTATAGAATACAAAAAAGAGTTTACAATCGTGGAATTCAAGAAGATTCATTTGAAAAAATGCTTTCTCGATTCATAAAAGATCCTTATGAGGTCAGATCTGATATTGGTTTGGTAAATGACAGAGACTTATGTTATGAACCCGATATTGCTATTGTTCATCAGGGACATCCTCATGTTCATATTGATATAGAGATTGACGAACCTTATTCTGTTAATAACGAACCAATTCATTATATCGAATGTGATAATGACCAAAAGAGGAATAAATATTTTGTTGACCATGGGTGGATTGTTATTCGTTTTTCAGAGAGACAGATTACACTTTATCCTAAAGGTTGTTTAAAAGTAGTCGAAGATGTTTTGTCATCAATTGATTCTACGTATTTGCCTGAAAAAAAACCTTTAAATGAACAAATTGTCTCCGAAAGACATTGGTCACTTGAAGAGGCCCGTCAAATGATAGCAGCAAATGAGAGGTCGAAATATTTAGGTTTAGACATTGTGCAAAAGTCTGTCCCAAATAGTGGTGAAACATTCCCAAAACAACTGACAGAATCAGAAAAACGTGTTAGAGCGGAAATAAAATCTCAGAATGAGTCAGACTTGCAAAGGGAAGAAGTACAAGAATTATCATTTTCTGCCCAAACAGGCAAAAAAGTATCTTGGTGGCGAAGAATCTTGCGTTATTTTATAATGCTAAAAAATAGATAGAAATAAAATGTGATTTTAGGACCCCATCTTTAACATATAAACCAAGACGCAGGCAGTACGAATTCAAATAAAGAGTTTGACGCACATTTTCAGTGCATCAAACTCTTTATTTTTTATCTACAATAGTTTATTTTACTGCAACCTTGATTGTATTATCACCAAATTTTGCAATAACCATGGTTTCTGATACAGCGCAGGATGCGGTACCGTCAACGGCAGAAGATGAGCCGATAAGCTTGCCATCAGCTGCATAAAACTTAACCACCTCGCCATTATCAAGACCCGAAATGCAGACGATGCCATCATGAGCGGAAGCCACAACGCCACGGGTTCTAGCCTGATAGATGTTGGTTGTATTTCCAGGTTGGCATTGACCCAATATAGTGTTGCCTTAGCCTTTTCGGATGCAGAATAGCCATCAGCTGTTGCATATACAGATATGTCATAAGCTGCTGAAAGAGATACATTACCGTCTTCGCAAAGTGCATCTGTAGCCATATCCTTATCACTGATAGTATAGTGATACTTTGCTCCTGCTGTTTCGCTAGAGAACTTTAATTTTCCTGCACCATAAAAGATTGATGGAGTGGCACATGGGGTAACAGGTTTATCGTCATCACCAGATTCGTTTGGATTCCAGGCAGATATATTAATAAAATCAGAGCCGAAAGTTTTCTTAGAATCCTGAAGATATTCCGCTGGGACTTTTATTCCTATATAGTTTGACAACCCCATGCTAGAGTAATCACATGTTGGTGGTACACCTTTAAAAAAAATTGTATTAAGTTTTACACTGTTTATGAAGGTACTATATTCTCCTATCCATTTTACTGATGCGGGAATAGTAATGGAAGTCAAACTAGTGCAATACGCAAAACATAAAGAACCAATAGATGTTACGGATGCAGGAATGGTTATTGAAGTCAAACTACTGCACCCATAGAAACAAGCTTTACTCAACGATGTTACAGATGGCGGAATGGTTATTGAAGTTAAGCTTTTGCAATCCCAAAAACAACTCCAATCCAAAGAAGTTACTGATGAGGGAATAATTATTGAAACTAAACTACTGCAACCATAGAAACAAGCTTTACTCAACGATGTTACAGATGGCGGAATGGTTATTGAAGTTAAGCTTTTGCAATCCCAAAAACAACTCCAATCCAAAGAAGTTACTGATGAGGGAATAATTATTGAAACTAAACTACTGCAACCATAGAAACATTCATACCCCAATGATGTAACAGATGAAGAAATGACTATAGAAGTTAAGCTACCACATTCCTTGAAGCAACGAACACCAATTACCGTTACAGTTGAAGGAATTGTGATGGAACTCAAGTTATAACAGGCACTAAAACATTCTGCTCCTAAAGTTACAACAGAATATTCCGCTCCATCTGTGCCTTTTATTTTTCCAGGAACAACAATATCTCCAGCATATTTTCCATTCGTTTTAGGTATGAGTATTGCTGTCTTTGTCTCTGAATCTAATTTGTAATTTAGACCATCTATTTCTTCAGCAAATGCACTACTAGTGGTCAGAACGAGCATAACCACCATAATAATAAAGCTCTTAAAAGAGTTGTGGGCTGATAGGCTTAGCCTGTCCGTTTTTAAACGTAAAATGTCCCATAAATAAATATTTTACTAATTCAACAATATCAGATTATTCAATAACGAATATCCAAATGGTTGGATTGAATGTTGACATAATATATTTTTCCAATACCATAAGTATACCTCGATTCCCAACTTGTTCCCAGAAGTTGCATTAGTAACTAAATTTAAATGAAATGGCGTGGGACTATTGTTCTGTCGCCGAAATAGAGGTTGTGGAAAGACCTTTCAACTAGCAACTAACAATAGCCCACGCCAAAAGGTATATCGATACCTTCCCCTTAAAGAGAAAAGAATACAATAATCCCCTAGCGTGAGCCGTATTGCAGTTCGTCATAGTTGAATTTTGAAATTTCCACATCTCTATTTCAAGACTAACGTTCAATACGCTCATTCATTTGAGTCTTCATCGCAGCCATTCTTTTCCGTCTACTCCAACTCTGACCGCAAAAGTAAGCAATATTCTTGATACTGCCAAACTTTTAGCCACTTTTTTATCGGAAGAACTTGATTTTTCTGAAAAGGATAAGAAAAAGGCATCGGATGGCGCCACTGCCAAAAAGATAGCACTTCCACATTCCTATTTCATGACGGCTCCGATGCCTATATACCTCAAACTTTTCTATCCTCCAAATATCAAAACCTACCTTGTATGAAATGCCATTCTGTATGTATCAAATGACAAAGAGGAGGCGTCATAAGTCTAAATTACAGTTGGCGCATAACAGTTGACCTACGCATGCACATCACCTGTTGTGCAAACGCATATCAGCTGATATGCAAGCGCACAACAGCTGTTGTGCGACCGGAGATACTAACTAACTCAAAAACATATACTATCTTTTCTAACAACTTATACTATGTTTTCCAACAACATATCAGCAACATTCCAACAAACAAAAAAGGGTGAATCATTAACTTATGACACACCCTCTTTGTTAAATCAGACACACAATTGATCTTATCTTATAATATTATACTCAAACTCATAATCCCCATTCTTCAGCCATTCGGGAACATCTTCCCCAATTTCCATAAGGCCTTCAATATGAAACTCCAGACTTTCCTTTGCCTCCTTTTGCAAAGCTTCAAAAGTTGGCGCTGTAAAAACCACCGCTCCAGGTACATTACTACCAAGAGAACCGCCATAATTTCTGTCGCACCACGCAACGTCAACAATAACCTTTTCCATCATGTACTACTTTAAATTTTCCAAATCTCCCCGTTCAAGACAGCTATTTCTTGCCAAGGTTTCTAGCTTTTCAACCATCTTACGCTTGGTTTCCTTAGAAGCATTCCAACGGCGCAACGCTTCTTCTCTTGTTAACTTTGTTGTATTCATTCTTTATTCCTCCTTTTTTTAGTTCAAATTACAATTGCAAAAATACCTCCCGTCAATATTTATAACCAAAATTCATATACCTGCAAGTTTTGAATCTAGCGATAAAAACAAGAGGATTGAGAGGCTGGAAATCCTTGTTTTCTGCTCTATATTAAGAATAAGACCTATAGTTGTACGACTATAAAGTTACAGTTGTACGACTATACATGCTATGGTTGTACAACTGTAGAATTATGGTTGTACAACTATAGGGGTTATAGTCGTACAACTATAGATTTTCCTCAACGGTACCATCTTGTCAAGAAATCACAAATATCTGATTATCAACGAGTTTCTATTCTCCTCATATTTGTGATATTCTCAAAGAAACAATAAGCATCTGAAAATACGAGAATCTCAGGCAAGCTAATGTAAAAAAGTTTCATTCTTAACAACGCCACATCACTACATCTTCGGGATATTCTTACGGATTACTTACTTCATTTTCCACCCATCAATGGTTCCCGTCTTCGACGAGAAGTTGCAGCCTATCTGATAAATCTTTCTGCCATCTGCTGCATATTCCCTGGCATAGCCCATATCCTCTATCTGCTTCAGAGCTTCCTCTGCCGAACCATCACGCTTGAACTCGAAGATGTAGATATAGTTCGGAGTCTCAACCACACAATCTACCCTACCTTCGCTTTGCTGCTTTTCGATGAAGACCGTGAAGCAGCTGATCATTCTCAATACGAGATAAAAGGTGTATTGGAAGTAACGTTCCTTCTCGCGTTCATCGTCCTTACGACGCTGGTTATAAGGAATGCTGGCAAAGAAGGAAGTCATCAGATTCTCCAACTGATGGCAATCTCCCTTCGACATCACATCTACTACCTGAATAATCCAGGCATCCGTTGACTTCGATGGCTTCAGATAACTGGAAGCTACCAACGTCAGGAAACCGCTCCTCACTTCATCATTCGGGAAATCCAGAAGATAGGAATCGGTATCCATATTCCAATCTTTAATGGTGAGATAACCGCTCTGATAAATCATAGGCAACGGTGCTTCCACATCTGCCTTGTAGTCGATAAAACTACTCGTAGGATAAAACCTGTTCACCATCTCATTAATGTTCTCATCAAAATGAGACAATAGGCGAACCAGATAAGTTGGCGAACCGGTGCGGAACCAATAATCTGCCAGGATCTTCTTACTCAAAGCATTCAAGATGCTGAAAGGATTATAGATATCAAGCATATTGGGACTGAAGTGATAACCATCAAACTTCCTCTTCAGTTTGTATTTCATCCCTTCCTCCGTCGTCTTGTATCTCACGGCCATCGCCTTGATTTGTTCATCAAAGGTAGAATACAATTCATCTTCCGTAATTCCACAAAGTGCCTCGTAATGCTCGTCCATACTGATGTCGTTAGGCTGATTGAAACCACTGAACACGCTTACCTGCGAGAACTTTGTGACACCCGTGAGTAAAACAAACTGCAGGTCATCATCAGCTTCCTTAAACACAGAATATACGCCTTTGAGCAGATTACGATTATAATCCTCCAAAGTCATCTTTCCATATTCATTCTGCACAGAAATATCCATATCCATCACATCAAGCAAAGGCTTGTCATATTCATCAATGAGTACGACAGCTCTCATTCCTGTTTTCTTATGAGCATTCCCTAACACAGCCTTAAAGCGACTACCTAAAGTCTCGGCCAACTCCTCACGCCCATAGATACGTTCTGCCATGGCAACAAACTCCTCCAACACTTTGTCTAACGCATAAGGCTCTACAAAGTTTTGACCACCAAAAGAAAGATGAAACACAGGATATTGCTTCCACTCCTTCTCCAGCTTGTCGATGGCAAGCCCTTTAAAAAGTTCCTTCTTACCCTCGAAATAGCATTTCAAGGTAGATACGAGCAACGACTTTCCGAATCGTCTAGGACGACACAGAAAGTATATTTTACCATTAGTCACTAAGTCATAGACCAATGCCGTCTTATCGAGATAAACATAATCACCTTCTATGATTTGTTCGAAGTCTTGTATTCCTATAGGATATTTCATATTGCTGCCTTTTTAAATTCTTTCGGCAAAGTTACAAAAAATAATGATACAAGCAAAGGAATAGCCCGAAAAAAATAACGAGATTGCAAAATACCATATTTGTGGGATTGTTGACAAGGAAAAAAAATAATACCTTTGCCTTTTGAAAATAATAGTTTAAAATCATGGTAGAAACAATGAATAATATTGGAAATAGACAGCCAGATAGCAATGCTGGCTGCAGTAAGCAAAAAGGAGTGAAGAATAAGCAAACCCGGCAGCTGGTACTATGGATTGGCGCTTTGATAGTAGGCGCCATCTTGGGGATATTCGGCATCAGCTGGCTGGATGGTCTGATGAACTTCATAGCCACGGTCTATACCCGCTTATTCCAGCTTCTGGCAGTACCAACCATAGCCTTGGCAGTTATCACAACCCTGGCATCCTTGGGCAACCAGGCAGATACCGGTAAGATATTCCGCCACGCCATCACCTACACCCTGCTCACAACGATAGCAGCTGCAGCAGTGGGACTGGTGCTCTACAACATCGTTTCTCCAGGCAATTTACCTACAGCCTTGGTACAGAGCGGTATGGCGGATGTTCCCCAAAAGCTGGGAGAAACCAGCTATTATGACCATATTCTTGGGGTAATACCCAACAACATCATCAAGCCGTTTGCCGAAGGAAATGTACTCTCTATATTGATTTTGGCGGCAGCAGCAGGTATTGCTTTGGCCAAGATGCCATCAAGCGATAAGAAAGAAGTCGTGATGAAGGGATTGTTTGGATTACAGGATTTGCTCTTCATGCTGATTCATGGATTAATCTGGGCTCTGCCTCTGGGTATCGTTGCCTTTGCAGCACAACTCTCAGCCCAGTTCTCTGCGGGTATCGTGATGGCTTCTCTAGGAAAGTACGTAGCTGTTATCCTGGGAGGTAATGTCATTCAATTCTTCATCATCCTCCCGCTCTTCCTCTTGGCAAGAGGCTTGAATCCTGTGCGTACACTGGGCAAGATGATGCCGGCAGTATTAATGGCTCTGTTTACAAAGAGTTCTGCTGCTACGTTGCCGGTAACGATGCAGACAGCAGAAGACAGGCTGGGAGTTTCCAATCAGGTTTCCCGCTTCGTATTACCTATCTGTACTACCATCAACATGAATGGTTGCGCTGCATTTATCCTCGTAACCTCCTTATTCCTGATGCAAAATGGAGGAATGCCTTTACCTTGGACTACGATGATTCTCTGGCTCTTCATTTCAGTTATCTCAGCAGTGGGTAATGCAGGAGTACCGATGGGATGTTATTTCCTTACCCTATCTCTGATGTCCGGTATCAATGCTCCTATCGGCATCATGGGCATCATCCTGCCAATCTATACCATTATCGACATGATTGAAACGGCAGAAAACGTATGGTCTGATTCCTGTGTCTGTGCCATGGTGGATAAGGACTTGAAGAAAGAGTCCACTTGAAAAAAAAGACGATGTTAAGCACATTGAGGTAAAGTAATCACTCATAACGTGCTAAGCAGCTTTCTGGATGACATTTCATTGCACCCTAGAAAATAATTAAAACGGAGGGCTAGTCCTGGTAATGGACTAGCCTTTTTTTGTACCTTTGGGGTCATTACTGCAAGAAATCATCGTTGCTTACCTTTACACCAAGTGGTCCATAGTCGCCAAGAGCTTTGTGAGCAAGTCGACTCAACCCTCGGTCTAAGGTGTAGATTGTTCGGTTGGATGCATCAGAGACGTAGTTTCCATGAAAGACGTGATTGAAACTATGAACAGCGTGGAAATCGTAGTAAAAGAAGAAGAACTGTTTTTTTTATCTTTTTTAATCCTATTTTCCCCATGCATTCAGCTAAAATTCATACCTTTGCATTATCTTTTCAAAAAACAACAAAATGTAATCAATATGAAACAGAAAGATGTTATAACGGGATGGCTTGTCGCATTCATTATCAGCTGTATGATGCTGGCGGGATGCACCGAAAAATCCAGCAAGCCAGAGAAGAAAAACGTGAAAGTTGAGACTATCTCCGTGGGGAATACAAACCTGAGGGGAACGAAAGACTATGTGGGAACCATCGAGGAAAAGATGGGATCTACACTCAGTTTCGAGATAGCCGGAAACATCACTTCCATACGGGTGGAAGAAGGAGATAGAGTGAGCAAGGGACAGCTGCTCGCCACCATCAACCCTACCACCGTGAAGGAGGCTCACCGGGCAACACTCACCACCCTGAAACAGGCGCAGGATGCCTACAGAAGATTCCTGCCCCTGCACCAGTCGGGAACCATCTCGGATATGAAATGGGTGGAGATAGAAAGCAAACTGGAACAGGCAAAGGCGGCTGAAAGCATCGCCCGCCAGCAACTCTCCCACTCTACCCTCACAGCTCCTTTTGCAGGTGTCATCGCTGCCAAGAACGTGGACTTGGGAACCTACGTGCTCCCCGGACAGCCTGTGCTGAAACTCGCCAATGTGGCACAAGTCAACGCCAAGATATCCGTACCCGAAGCTGAAATATCTCATCTGCACGTGGGCGACAAGGTGAAACTGACGGTAGCCGCTCTTTCGGGTGCCATTTTCCGGGGAACGATTTCAGAAAAAGGCATCGATGCCAACCCCATCTCGCATACCTACGATGTCAAGGTGGGCATCACCAATCCGCAGGGCCGTCTGCTCCCAGGCATGGTATGCAACGCCCAGGTGCAGGGTAGCGCTGCTACCCCATCCCACATCACCGTTCCGCCACAAAGCATTGAACTGGATGTAGATAACTCCCGATTCGTATGGACCGTGGTAAACGGAAAGGCACATCAGCAACCCGTAACTACCGGCGATTTCGAAGGCGACGGCATCGTCATCCTTTCGGGACTGAAGGCTGGCGACCAGGTTATCATCAATGGCCAGCAGAAAGTTTCGGAAGGAATGAATGTAGATACAGCAAAAAGCGATAACCGATAAAAAAGTGGAGGGAAAAGATATGAATCAAGAGACAAGGCTAGAGACAAACAAACCGGAGGATTCCAAAAAGCCGGAGAGAGACACCGCCCTTCGCGACCACATCAAGGCACGCATCACCAGGAAGCCCAACCGCATCATCAAGCGCTCGTTCATCGAGTCGGCGATGTGCAACCACAACATCGTGATGCTTCTGATGGGCATGCTCGTATTTCTAGGCATACTCGGCATCTGCATCATGCCCAAGCAGGAGATGCCGCAATTCACCATCAGGCAGGGTGCCTGCGTAGCCGTATATCCGGGCGCTACATCCGGAGAGGTGGAAGAACGGGTGACTAAACCGCTGGAGAACTTCATCTTCGGATACAAGGAGGTGAACAAGAAAAAGACCTATACCCAGAGTAAGGACGGCATGCTGATCGTGTTCCTGGAACTCAACGACGACGTGGAGGACCGGGATGCCTTCTGGAGCAAGTTCAAGCATGGCCTACAGGCCTTCAAGAGCTCCCTTCCTACGGGTGTCCTTGCCCTGCAGGCTGTGGATGACATCGCCGATACCTCTGCCCTGCTCATCACGATGGAAAGCAAGCAGAAAACCTATAGGGAACTGAATACATACATAGACCAGCTGAAGGACAGACTGCGCCGCATTGATGCCATCTCGAACCTGCGAACCTACGGACTGGAAAACGAACAGATAAGCATCTGCCTGGACCAGAACAAGCTGGCCAAATACGGCATCGGCCCCTATAAGATTCTGAACGACCTTGCCCTGCAGGGCTTCACCACCATGAGCGGAAACCTGGAGATGGGCAACCTCAACCTGCCCATCCACATCACCGACTCCTACAACAACGAGCGGGATGTGGCAGAACAAATCGTATATTCCGACCCCAAGGGCAACATAGTGCGCCTGAAGGACATCGCACAGATTAAAAGAGAATATCCGAAACTGAATAAATACATCAAGAGCAACGGCAACAAATGCGTGCTCCTATCCATTGAAATGCGACCGGGAAACGACATCGTGAAGATGGGAAGAGACGTACACAAGATGATGGATGATTTTGAACAGTCCCTGCCCGGCGATGTACACATCAATACCATTACCGACCAGAGCAAGGTGGTAAGCGAATCGGTGCTAAACTTCCTGCGTGAGCTGCTCATATCGGTCATCTCCGTCATCATCGTGGTCATCCTGCTCATGCCGCGCCGCGTAGCAGAGGTATCAGCCCTCAGCATCCCTATCACCATCTTCTCGTCGTTGGGCATATTCTATCTTTTCGGCATGGAGCTGAACACCGTTACACTGGCTGCCCTCATCGTAACACTGGGTATGGTGGTGGATGATTCCGTGGTTATCATCGACAACTACATGGAGAAGCTGGGCCATGGCATGTCGCGCTGGCATGCAGCCATCGCCGCTCCTAGAGAGTTCTTCATGTCGGTGCTTTCTGCCACGCTCAGCATCTCGCTCACCTTCTTTCCATTCCTCTTTACCATGCATGGCGACATGGGCGATTTCGTAAAATCATTCCCCTGGGCCATGTTCATCATCCTGAGCATCTCGCTCATGGTTTCGCTGCTGCTCACACCTTATTTACAGTATATGGTGATTCACCAGGGCATCAGCAGCCAGCACAAGCCCAACGCCCGCAAAAAGCCGCTCGACTATCTGCAGATGGGGTACACCTGGTTGCTGAAACGCTGTTTCGCCTTTCCACGCACCACCCTCGCTGTGGGCATCATGCTGGTGAGCACCGGAGCCATCATCTTCGTACATCTTCCGCAGAGAATGATGCCTATCGCCGAGAGAAACCAGTTTGCCGTAGAGTTCTATCTGCCTAGCGGAACCACCGCTGCAAGAACCGCACAGGTGGCAGATTCTATGGCCCACATTCTGCAGCGCGACCCGCAGGTAACAGCTGTAACCACGTTTGTTGGTCAGGGTTCACCCCGTTTCCACACCACCTATGCGCCACAGATTGGCGGTGAGAACTTTGCACAGTTTATCGTGAATACGGTAGATAACGATGCCACAGAAGAGGTACTCGACCGATATGCCGACCGATACTCCAACTATTTTCCCGACTGCTACATCCGCTTCAAGCAGATGGATTACAACAACGCCACCTACCCTATCGAAGTAAGAGTGAGCGGCGACAGCATGGGCGACCTGAAGGCTGCCGCCAGGAAGATAGAAGCCTGCATGCACAAGATAGAAGGCATCAACCTGATTCGTACCAACTACGAAGAGCCCCTGCCTGGCATCAGGGTAACTCCAGATGCTACCGAGGCCAACCGGCTGGGTGTGAACAAGACCATACTCTCTGCCGACCTTGCCATTCATTTTGGCGATGGCATCCCAATGGCCACCCTTTGGGAAGGCGACTATCCGGTGAAGATGGTTCTGAAATCGGAAAACGACAGCGACCTTGCCAATGAATACATCCCCGTGATGGGAGGAACATCGAGCGTTCCACTCCGCCAGCTGGCTAAGATTTCGCCCGACTGGCACGACGGCAGCATCATACGCAGAAACGGCGTGCGTACCATCTCTATCATAGGTGAACCTTTAAGGGGATTCAATGCCAACCGATTGGCCAACGAACTGAAGCAGGAAGTATCCAAACTCCCGCTAGATTCCAGTCTTGATTGGGAGATTGGCGGTATGGCAGAAAAGGATGCCGAAACCCTTCCTCAGGTTACATCGGGCGTGATGATAGCAGCCTTGATCATCTTCTTCATCCTGCTCTTCCATTTCAAGCGCATCAGTCTGGCACTGGTGAATCTCTCGTCCATGTCGCTCTGCATCTTCGGTGCAGCGATAGGCCTTCTGGTTACGGGTTTCGACGTGAGTCTTACCTGCATATTAGGCATAGTGAGCCTGATGGGTATCCTGGTAAGAAACGGCATCATCATGCTCGACTATGCCGAGGAACTGCGCCGCGACAAGGGGTTATCGGTAAAGGAAGCCGCCTTTCAGGCTGGCGAGCGCCGCATGCGCCCTATCTTCCTTACATCGGCAGCCGCCTCGGTAGGCGTACTGCCTATGATGGTAGAGAACAATACGCTGTGGTCGCCAATGGGAGCCGTTATCTTCTTCGGTACGCTTATCTCGATGGTACTCATCGCCACCATCCTGCCTGTGCTCTATTGGCTCGTGTTCGACAAGCACGGCAAGTATAGTTTGAGGAAGCAGTAACTACCCCTGTGTATTAAACACTTCGTTCTCATCGGTTGTGATGCCAATAGGCATCGGTGCACCCGTTTTCGGGTTCACAAATTGCAAAAATGTCACCATGATAGTAGGATAAGGGCAGAAAAACTTTGTGCTTTCAAGATTTATTCGTACTTTTGCAGTCAAAAACAGAAAGGGAGGGATGAATGCTGATGCAGAAATCCCTCTTTAAGTATAACAAAAAAGGAGAAAGCCTATGTTCCATATCGCTCAATACTTCCCTATCACAGACCCTACGTTGATATTCTTCGTAGTGCTCCTCATCATCCTCTTTGCCCCTATCATCATGGGTAAACTCCGTATCCCGCACATCATCGGTATGGTGCTGGCAGGTGTGCTCATAGGCAAATACGGACTGAATATCCTGGAGCGCGACTCTTCGTTTGAACTCTTCGGAAAGGTGGGACTCTATTACATCATGTTCCTCGCTGCCCTGGAGATGGATATGGAAGGCATGAAAAAGAACAAGTCGCGACTGCTTATCTATGGTCTGCTCACCTGTTTTATTCCGTTCTTCCTCACCTATGGCATGAGCATCTGGCTGCTCCACTACTCTGCCAAGGCTTCCTTCCTGCTGAGCTGCATCATGGCATCCAATACGCTGATTGCCTATCCTATCGTTTCGAGATACGGACTGCAACAGAAACCGAGCGTTACGCTGAGTGTGGGGTCGAGCATGATTTCGCTGCTCATAGCCCTGATAATGCTTGCCGGACTGGTAGCATCGTTCAGCAAGCATGACGGCATACTGTTCTGGGTATTCTTCACCCTCAAGTTTGCTGTCTATTGTGGCGTGATGATCATGCTGATTCCCCGACTTACAAGATGGTTCTTGCGAAGATACAGCGATGCAGTGATGCAGTTTATCTTCGTACTTTCAATGCTCTTTATGAGTGCGGCACTTTCGCAGATAGTGGGCATCGAGGGCGTTTTCGGTGCTTTCTTCGCCGGTCTGATATTAAACAGATACATTCCGCATGTTTCGCCACTGATGAACCGCCTCGAGTTTATCGGCAATGCCCTCTTCATTCCTTATTTCCTGATAGGTGTGGGCATGCTGATCAATATCAATCTGCTGTTTCAGGGCAGTCATATTCTATGGGTCGTGTTCTGCATCGCCTTCTTCGGAACCCTGGGCAAAGCCATCGCAGCCTATATCGCCTGTTTGGGTTTCCGATTGCCACTTTCTTCGGGTCACATGATGTTCGGACTCACTTCGGCTCATGCTGCCGGAAGTATCGCCATGGTGATGGTGGGTATGCATCTGCTCGTAGCACCGGGCACTTACCTCGTCAACGATGATATGCTCAACGGTGTGGTTATGATGATTCTGATTACCTGCATCATCTCATCCATCCTTATCGACCGGTCTTCGCAGAAGATTATCCTGAGAGACAAGGAACTGCCTGATGCGGAAGACGACAAGAAGGTGAGCGATGAGAAGATTCTGATTCCGGTGAAATATCCTGAATATGCTGACAACCTGATGAGTCTGGCGTTTCTGGTGAGAAACCAGAAACTGAACAGGGGACTCATCTGCCTGAATGTGGTATATGAAGACAAGGACATGCGATACAACCAGGAACAGGGAAGACGACTTCTGGAACATTGCAGTCAGCTGGCTGCTGCCACCGATGTGATGACGCAGACCCAGGTTCGTATTGCCGCCAACATCGCCAACGGCATCAAGCATGCCTTCAACGAGTTCCAATGTTCTGAGATTATCATCGGAATGCACATGCATCCTGAGGTTTCGCCGAAGTTCTGGGGAGAATTCCACCAGAGTCTCTTCAACGGATTGAGCCGACAGATTATCATGGCACGCATCAGACAGCCGTTGAATACATTGAGAAGAATACGGGTAGCCGTACCTTCGAGAGCAGAGTTTGAGCCGGGTTTCTACCGCTGGCTGGAACGCCTAGCCCGACTTGCCGGCAACCTCGACTGCCGCATTCAGTTTCATGGCAGAGAAGAGAGTCTGGCGCTCATCAATGAATATATCAAGAACCGGCATCCGGAAGTGCGTGCTGATTATACCCAGATGATTCACTGGAACGAGTTGCCACAGCTGGCTTCGCAGATATCTCCAGATCACCTGTTCGTGGTAGTAACCGCCCGTAAGGGAACCGTATCTTACAAGACAGCACTGGAGCGTCTGCCGGAGGAAATAACGAAATACTTCTCAGGTACCAACCTGATGATTATCTTCCCCGACCAGCATGGTGATTCCTACGGCGACCAGCTTACCTTCGCTGAGCCTCAGCATCAGGAAGAGATCAGTGCTTACGAATCATTCCTGCAATGGTTTAAGAAATTCAGAAAATAAAGAGAAAACAGAGGATACTACTAAAAAAGGTCGCCAGCATTTTGGCGACCTTTTTTCATATTTATTTCGTATTCAAAACCAACTTCTTAGCTTTCATCTTTTCTCCCGCTACCGAGAGTTCTATCTTTCCCGGCTTATCACCGGCGCGCAATATCACGAGGGCGGATCCCTGAAAGAGATGACGCTGGATGGACTTCTCCAACTGGGTCTTTCCGATATGAAGCTCATCAGATGCGATGTTTCCATTATCCACCGCCACGATATTCGCATCGCCCTTCACGGTGAAGGTTAACTTGTCGAATGCCTTGGCATCCTTCACGTTCAGCACTCTTCTGCCCTTTTTATCCACCGCATAGATGCGAACATGCATCAGATCCTTACCATCAGCATGCCAGGTCTCTATATCCGGAACCAGCTTCAGAGCCACAGCCTCGCCCGTAGTCTCTATCTGATGGCGAGCCACCACCTTGCCGTTCTTTCTAGCTACAGCCAGAAGCACACCCGGTGCATAGGCGATGTTGTCCCACTTGATTCGGGCACGGAGCTTAGGGTCGTTACTGTTCTTCTTCACACCCAGACTCTTGCCATTGAGGAAGAGTTCCACCTCGTCGCCATTGGTATAGGTATAGAGCGAAACCTGCTCGCCTGCCTCACGGTTCCAGTTTTCTGAGAGCTTTCCGGCAGAAACATTGATGCCATTCCACTGGATGTTGCCACCCGACTTCTCGATGACACCGATGTGAACGGTTGGATCATCCTTAAACATACTCTTCACGAAATAAGCATCCGGCTTTGGCTGGAGAGAAAGATCGAACACACCCTGGTTCCATCCCTTGACAGGCCATCCCATACTCTCGCCCAGGTAATCGATGGCTCCCCAATAAGCCAGGCCCAACACCTTGTCGAGATCCATCTCATAGAAGTTTGGTCCCATCGCAGCTACACTCGCCTCGCTCTGATAGAAGGTCTTTTCAGGATAGCGCTTCATGTCACCAGGGAAGTACATATAACGATAGTTGTAGGAGTTTACCTCGGTAGCCACCGCCAAATCAGCAGGGATAGAATCTGTCTCGATGTTGCGGTAGCGGGGATGCATGGCAACGGTCGTCAATCGGGTATCATCATAACGGTGCAGCAATTCCTTCTGGAGTTTATAAGCCGTCACGCCCCAATCATTAAAAGGCAGGTTGCTGTATTGCTGCAATTCATTTCCCAGACTCCAGAGGATGACCGACGGATGATTTCTGTCTCGCTTCACCCACTCCGGAATATCCTTCTGCCAGAGGCTCTCCCATTCCACTCTGCCGCCGGCATACTGAGTAAGCCATTTGTCGTAAAGTTCATCCACCACCAAGATGCCATACTTATCGCAGAGCTTCAGGAAATCCTCGCTGTATGGATTATGAGAGGTGCGGATATGGTTCATGCCGAATTCCTTCATCAGTTTCAGCCGCTTCTCGATGGCACGCGGATAAGCAGCAGCACCCAAGGCACCGAGGGTATGATGATTGGCATAGCCCTTCAGCAAGACCTTCTTGCCATTCACCAGCAAGCCCTTCTGCGGAACGATTTCGATGGTGCGCACACCAAACGGCTCCTTAATCTGGTCAGCAATGTTGCCTTCGTTGTCATAAAGTGTCACCTCGGCAGTATATAAATAAGGTGTATCTGGCGACCACAGTTGGGCATTCTCCAGAGAGATGGCAGGCAACTCATATTCTCTATCACGCCATTTGGCATTGAAATCGATGTTATTCTTCTGTTGAGCCACCACCTTGCCATCGGCATCCAGAATACGAACCTCTACAGGAATAACAGCCTTTCCCTGTTCTTTTGCCAGCTTCTGCTGGTTGATAATCTCTGCCTTGATTTTCACCTCTTTGTTATCCTGGGTGCGGATAAAGAGCGGATGGCGAGGGAAGTACAGATCCTTGTCGGTGATGATGAGATTGACATCACGATAGAGACCGGCACCCGTAAACCAGCGGGAATTATTAGGATTGCGGGTATCTGCCTTGACGGTTATCTCGTTAGCCTCGCCCCATTTCAGGAGTTTACTGAGGTCGATATCAAAACCGAGGTAACCATAATCGGTACCTCCGATACGCTGACCATTGAGATAAACATCTCCTACCAGCATGATACCCTGGAAGTCGAGCACGATGCGCTTTCCCTTCCATTCATCTTTCGGAGTCAACTGATAGCGATACCAGCCAATGCCCATCTCCTTAAAGCCACGCGGACTCAATCGGCTGCGCACATTGCTGCCCGCATCGCTATTATCTGGTCGCTCACTGGCATCTGGAGCTACCCAATCCTGTCCGATCAGGAAATCATGAGGCAGATTCACCACATCATCCCCACTTTGAGTTGACTTCAACTCAGCAATATTCTTCACATCACCACGATGAAACTGCCATCCCTGGTTGATGCTGATTGTATCGCGCACCGCAGCTTCAGTCGAAAGGGTTCCCATCAAAGGCAAACCGCCCAATAGCAACGAGGCGAAAAGTATTGTCTTTTTATTCATGTCAAATTCATTTAATATGAGATTTTGAACCAAAAAGAACTAATCATAAAGTTCAATGTTCAAAGCTCAAAGTTCAAAGTACTAATTTCCGTCCGGCTTGGTTACATTCTGATTCACAGATGGATACCACACGAATTGATTGAAATCATCTGGCTGGGCAGGATTGTAGTCTTTCCAGTCACTGCGTAGATACTTCACGATAGGCAGATTGAGCTGCTTCATTCCCATTACCACCATCTTAGCCACCTCGTAGGCTCCGTATGGATTGAAGTGGGTGTTATCCTCCAAAGCCTTAGGCTGGTTTGGATAAGTATTTGCCGGATAGTGAACCAGCAACTTCTTGCTGTTCTCATAACCCAAAGTCTCGAAGAAAGTGCGGGTCATATCGTGGAGTTCAATGACAGGAACATCCTCTCTCTTTGCCACAGCTCTCATGGCATCAGGATAATCCTTATGAGTCTCCTGAATCTTGCTATGGGTAGCCTCATCGAAGAAGCGACGCTGAGTAGGAGTTACGAAGATGATGTTGCCACCCTTCTTGCGGACCTCATCGATGAACTTCTTCAGATTATAAGAGAAGTTATACCAGGCACCACTGCCTGCAGACTTCTCCTTCTGGTCGTTATGTCCGAACTCACAAATCACGTAGTCGCCCTTCTTCATCATCGCCAGCACCTTGTCCAGACGGTTGGAAGCAAGGAAGGAACCTGCTGTCAATCCGCTTTCGGCATGGTTTGAGATAGCCACCTCCGGACCAAACCAGCGAGTCACCATCTGTCCCCAGGAAGCGTATGGCTCTGGAAACTGATCTACTACCGTAGAGTTGCCGCAGAGGAAAACGGTGGTGGTTTCAGCAGGAGCCGGTTCCACCTTGATGCTCTTTACAGCTGGGGCAGCACCAGTAAACTCCAAGGTCAGCTTCTCATCCCAGGTAAACGTCTCCTTCTCGCGAGGTTTGATTTTTACGTTCATTTTATCGGTAATATAAGGAGAACGCTTGTTCACGACGAAGGAGAAAGTCTTGAACTCCCCCTTCCTGGTACTCACCTCATCGAGCATCAGTCTTCGGTTCTCGGCACGAACCACAGTCTTGCCTGCTTTCTTCTTAGAACCGAGCACCACGGTGACCTTATAGTTGCCATCTGCCACCTTCACAGAATAGAAGAAAGGGGCATTACTCTTAGCTTTTGGTGCAGCCACGATGTCATATCCCTGCCCCTTCTCTGCGGAATAGACAGGCTGCACCTTCAATATATCAATATCAAAAGTCTGGGCATTGACGGCTACAGTAGAAGCTAGCGCCAGCAGGCTGGTAAATAAAAAATTTCTAGTTTTCATATAAATTATTTTTTCTGTTGTTGTCATTCATCTTGGCTATGATTGAATTTCGAGAGCAAAGATACATAAAAAGGACAAAAAGATATTATGCTTTTTATCCTTCTTATATAAAAATCGTTCAAAAACTATTATTCCTGTCTATTTCTGCAGGGTAATTCCCATTAATCCGACAACCACCTCGTTGCTCAGCGCCCTTAAAGTGAAACGCTTCAATTTCTTCCTTGCATCCAGAGGCATGTCGAGCAATATCGCAGCTCCACCCTCTATTTCTGCCACGGCTTTCTTGAAACCAGGCACATCTGCCATGTTTTTGTTGACTTCCAGATGAAGATCACGGAAGAGATGACGACTCACCTTGCCCGATGCCAGACCTATGCGATAAGGACGAAGTTCCGGCTGCGGGAAGGCAGTGGCATTCTCCAAAAAATCCTGCTCTATCGGACACCAGTTAACCGGTGGAGTTAGCATCAGTTCATCCCTGGTTCCATCAGCATATTCTACTCTTACCACTGCATTTTCTATAGCATACTGCATCGGATTGGTAGAACCAGCCATCAGGAGATAAGCATGAGAAGCCTTGCCTCTCAACATGACAGAGATGCTGTCCGGATAGTTGTCCCAGAGAGAAGTATAAACGATATTCTTACCTTCCTTTGGAGAGCGGAACGGCAAATCGCCATCTACGTGTGCCCAGAACACACCATCCTTGATAAGACTTCTGAACTTCGTATCATCAACATGAGCCGTCTTCTTGGTAGAACACCAGTCACCGATGCCCTGGGTTGGCACACAGAGTGTAGTATATGGCGAACGAGGCGATAGATACTGGTTCTTGAAGATGTCGCTTACGTTTGCATTAAACACCTTGTCCATGTTCACCCATCGGCACTCTTCCGGTTTTACTTCGTCAAAGTCGTTACCCACGCCCTTGGTAGAAGCCCAGACATCTACAGATTGCTCTGCGATGCTTTCCGCCAACGTATATGCACATTTCAACGTTCTTTTCTCTTCTTTCTCAGGCTTGACTACCGGCAATTCAATATGCTGTACCTTTTCGGTAGAGAAAGCAGTATCCAGATACTTTCCTTCTCCCATATTCTGACGAATCACAATCTTCAAAGGCTGCTTGAAGTTCTGTCTGATTTCGAAAATTTCCTTCCCGTTCACCCGCTTAAACGAATAATCGAGATAAGGAGTATGCACCGAAGCACTATCCCAGGCAGCAGGAAATCCCGGACGGAGGATACACTCACCCTCCAAAGCGTTAGGTGTGATACCATACAAGCCTTGGATAAGGGCACGGGACGAGATGCCGGTAACATCGGCAAAATCACGATAGCCTTCACCTGTGGCAACATCCATCTTCGATAACTGTCCGAAGTTGGCAGGACTGCTGCCAAGATACATGAAGTCGAGAATATTTGCCTTCAGCAACTGATAAGCCTCTTCCGTTCTTCCCGCCTGATAGTAAGCCAGAACGGTATGCATCACTTCAGCCATCGCCACATTGTTGATGCTCCATTCGTAAGGAGCCCAGTCAGAAGTGCTCAGGGTCTGATATTCCACCTTATTATATATATAAGGGATGTGCGGAATATGCCGGTCGATATATCTGGTTGCCTGATAGTTCTGTACAGGAGTTCCCACTCCACAATCTATCGGAGTATAGATGCTCCAAAGAGCCGCATCCCGATGCACACGCTTCAAGCCTATGAAATCCTGATACTCAGCCCAATGCCCGGAATCCTTCAGCCATAATCTTTCGTTCATAGCTTTCAGAATTCTATCAGCTTCCTCCCGATAAGGCCCCGGATTCTCACCGATGATTCCGGCGATGCGAGCTGCCAGAAGATTAGCCCGATAGTTATAGGCGGAAGAATGGGTCACGGCACCGCTGTTGTATTGCAGGGCATCGCTCGCCCAGATACAGCAATAAGCATCATAAAGGCCATCATTGTCGGGATCCCAAGCCTGCTTTTCCCAAGCTAGATGACTCTTGATGACAGGCCACATCTTGCGCATATAAGCCGTATCTGCATCAAACTGGAAGTGCCAAAGCAGTTCATCTATAAACACAAGGTTCATGTCGTAATGATGAAACTGGTTGTTCTTCTCCGGATTTCTGCAGATATAGCCGTTACTATACATAGGAGTACCCCATTTATAGGTACCGCGCGCCAGGTTGTTCTTCTCGTCCATGAGATGCGGTTCGGTAACCGGCACATCGGTTACCTGACTTTTGGCGTATGCAGCAAAATGGATACGCTGTCTATCCTGCATGCCGAGGAAATCGCCCATATAGGCACCTCGCCAGCCGGGCAAAGACATGCGCCAGCCCACAGCTCCATGCTGCCAAACCTTCCCGTCCCAGGCACCATCGGCAGCCATGACCAGAGCGCCACCTATCGGATTGATATAGGCATCGGGGGTATGGAAGACGACAGATGAAGCAAGTTTGTTACGCCATTGCTCTGCTGCATCATACCGGGACTGCATCTTCGCATTTTCAGCAGTAGAAAGCTGGTTTTCTCCATCTACCGAGAAATAAAAGATGGAACCGGGAGAAAGCCTGGATACAGACCCGAGAACTGACGTTTCTGATGTGGCAGGTTCAAAGGTTCCTGGTTTCAGGAAACTTCCGATATCACCCGAACGGACTGGTTTAGGAACAGCGGTCTGGCTCAAGACTGCCTCTACCTTCAGTTTTCTGTTATCGAATCCACGAACAGTAAAACGCCAGACAGCTCCTTCTGTATCAGGAAAAGCCAGAACGGAAATATCGAGTTCACCCTTTCCCCATCGCCTGTCTTTCAGGAGATAGTTACGGCGTCCTGCCTCATAACTCGCCTTGCAGTATTCAGCCTCATCGAGCCACATCATCTGTTCCCCATTCGAAATCCGGAAGCGGATATTGCCCGTCTGGTTCTTCTTGTAGGTGGCAAAGACAGGGCGGTCGCTGGTTTCTAACCGCCATTCAGCCGTACTGCCATAGAGAGCACGGGTATAACGGCTGCTGCCATTCACACAGACGAAGGCATTACCTTCGGGCATATAATGAGCAGTGCGCTGTACGATATCTCGCGCTCCCATCGTGAGAGTACAAGATAACGCCAGCGCACTGAGCATTCCTATTTTAGAAATCTTATTTTTCATAACGTTTTCAAACCTTTGTTTTTATATTTATAAACCCGAAAACGGGCATTTTATTTTATCACGGCTCAGGTTTTTCTTATTTCAAAATTTTGCCAATGGACTCTTCATCTTCTTCAACCCCTTAGCCACGCACCTTGCATTGTGCCGTGCACCCTTCAGACTGGTGTGGGTATGATCCTTCTTGTAATATGCCTTCACCTTATCCTTGCCTATCTTATCGTAAGAATCGGCAGCGATGTTGTGGAGGTCGAGGAAAGCAACGCCCGTTTCGGCTACCACCTCACGATACCACTTTCCGTAGCTATCGTTACGACGCTCCATCTTGCCATGAGCCCACTCGTTGCGAGGAGTCAGGGAAACGAGAATTGGAGTAGCTCCCTTCTCACGCACATCCTGGATGAACTTCTTCAGGTACCAGCCGAAAGAATAAACCACCTCATACTGCTTGCTTTCTTCCATTTGGTAGACATGGCAGGTATCCTTGGAACTAGGTATGGAACCACGCATCTTCTTATCGGTCATAGAACAGATGTCATTATGACCAAACTCGATGAGTACGTAGTCGCCCGGCTGAAGACTGTTATATACCTTATCCCATCTTCCCTCATTGAGATAAGAACGGGAACTGCGACCCGCCTTGGCTGCATTCACACAGGTAATCTTCTTAGGATTGAAGATGGTGTAAGCCTGAGATGCCCAGCCCCACATGCCGTCTTCATCCTTATCGGCATTTTTTACGGTGCTGTCGCCTGTGAAGAAGACAACCGGTTTGCCTGGTTCACGTTTAAAATTTTCCACAGGCAAAGCCACATTGATCATCATCGCCTGCAAAGGAGCCAGCTCAGGATCCTTGCTTTCAGCCAATCCTTCTGCTGCCGACCGGGCATTCATCATCGCTCCGAAACGGGAGGTGTGGATATGATCTTTAAAGAAATGATACTTCTCCTTCCAATGACCATAGCTATCAAGCTTAGCTGCAGAAATCTCATTCAAATCAACAAAAGGTACATGCTCCTGCTCAGCCACCTGCTTTGCCCACAATCCGAAGGTCTTGTTGACACGAACTATCTTGTCGTTCTCATCGTAGGCATCACGTGGAGTCAACGACATCAGGATAGGATGAGCACCCAAGGACTTACAGTCGTTGATGTATTTACGCATGTATTCGCCATAGGTATAAACGGTTTCCTTGACGCCAGTCTCCTTGATGGTGACGTTGAGTGAATCCTTGCCGATACCAGGGATGCTGGCACGTGCTCTACCGCTATCGTATGGACCATTGTCGTTATGACCGATGGAGATGATCACCCAGTCGCCAGCCTTGATGCCCTTACGCACATCCGGCCAGAGACGGTTATAGAAGGTGCGGCTGCTCATACCTCCGAGCGCCTGGTTCTCTACCGTAATCTTGTTGGCATCGAAGAACTCATGCTCGTAGTATCCCCAGCCCCACTGGCCGTTGTTACCATTACCCAGTGTACCATTGCGCATAGTAGAGTTACCTATCAGGAAGAGCACAGGGTTGTTGCCACTGCGGCTGGTTCCCGGTTGGATTCGTGCGGTCATCGCCTTGTTCAGACTATCCGCAGTATTGTCGATAACTTTGTTGACATCTTCCATTGGTTTTGCCACCTGGGCAAAAGAAGCAGTTGTTGCCGCTATCAATGAGAAGGCAAATAATATTCTTTTCATTAGCTACGTATTTTTATCAAATTATTATCGTTAGATTATATACAAGAGAATTCTTCACTCTTCGTTCATCACTCTTCACTTAATCCTTTCTGCATGATCAGGCAGATAATATCCCAGATGAGGAGGTTGATTATATCCCACATTCTGCCAAGCCACTCCCATACGATAGATATGCTCGTGCATCAGAGTTGGAACCCGATATTCTGTCGGAATATTGGTGGTGAAGATATTGAGATGCGATGCATCGCTCTCATCCCAATAGATAACTTCCTCTCTCCAGTCTCCGAAGAGATCAGCCTGCAGATTAGGAGTTGCCTTCGACCAGTTACAACTCACCGAGTTGCCCATCTCATACAGTTGCTTGCCATTGCTCAAAGGCAACGCCACCGCTTCCTTTCCGTTCCATTTCTGGAGATAAGGAGGGAAATGAGGAGGACGGCCGTTTGCCAGAAGTTCATCCTGCAAGTCGCCATCCCAATAAATCCGGAAGTTCATTGCCGGCATTCTGGAAACAGCTTTGAAACTCGTTTTCTCATTACTTCTGAAATGATCAGCTTCATGATTCTTCTTATAGGATAAAGATGTTTCTGCCGAAACAGTCTTACCCTTGATGTCTCTTACAACAGGAGCATCCGAACACCAAAGTTCATATCCCCGATGCTGGGCATCGATATCAGCAGCCAATCCTCTTCCGGTATCATCCTTATCGAGTGTACGGAACAGGATTTCGCCTGTTCGTGCATCTCGCAGATCAGAACCATAGGGATATTCTTCGTGTACCATATAATATTCCAATCCCGGTCGGTCGGGATCCAGATCAGCAAGATGCTGCGCATCGCCATGTCCCAATCCGGTAGAATACAACAAGGTTCCATCATGGTTGATGGCTGCAGATCCGTAGGTAATCTCGTCACATCCATCCCCATCCACATCGCCCACAGCCAGACTGTGAGTACCCTGGGCATAAGCCGTATTCTTACATCCACGAGCCTCCTTCAGTACCTTTCCATCGGTATCGGTTACCTTCCAGTCGTTGGGAGTCAGCGAAGCATGGAGCCATTTGGTCTTGAGTTCCTTTCCGTCGAAATCTATCGCCCAGAGATAAGAACGGGTATAATAGCCACGGCACATCACGGCACTTGGCTGCTTGTCGGCACCCTCCAGGAAAGCCACACCGGCAAGGTATCGCTCGCCGCGGTTGCCATAGTTGTTCTTATCGCCCCAGACTGAAGAATAGGCAGGAAATCCGTTCTCCAGATGCTCTCCCTCTTCCACCTGCCGGCCTGTACCGAAGGATCGGTTGGGCTGATACCAGATGGTATGCATCGCCTTTCCGGTTTCGCCATTAAAGACTGTAAGCAGTTCGGGACCTGCCATAATGCGACCTCTCGAATTGCGATAATCGGCAGCATTGTCCAGTTCTCGGATTCCGGCATCCGTAGCCGCATCGCTCACAAACTTTCCCTTGGCATCTACCGAACCCGTCGATGTCTTGCAGATCATCTCCGCCTTGCCATCGCCATCGAAATCATAGACCAGGAACTGGGTATAGTGAGCACCGGCACGGATATTCTTACCCAGATTGATGCGCCAGAGTTGGGTTCCATCCAGCTTATAGCAGTCGAAGATGACTTCTCCCGTATAGCCGTCATGCGAATTGTCATGCGAATTGGTTGGGTTCCATTTCAGGATGATTTCGTATTCTCCATCCCCATCCACATCGCCCACGCTACAGTCGTTGGGGGTATATTCGTAGGATTTTCCATCGGGAGTGACACCGCCGGCAGGACGGTTGATGGGCATGGAGCGATAGAGATCGTTCCATGGCTTCACCGCCTTCGAAACTTCTCTTTCAGCCGGAGCATCCATCCTGGGTTCTTTCTGATAAGTGATGATCCGATAAGTATTGGCAGAGGAACCTTTCCGGTCTGTATAATTGGTCAGCTTCACCTGATGGGCGATTATCTTTCCATCCCTCTCCACATCGAAGCATACGTGTTTGCTATCCGTACCCAGCAATCGCCAACTGAGGAAGATTCCCTGGTTCTGGGCAGGCAAAGCCACCAAGCCACGGTCCAGCTTCTCCATCTGCGATACCGGAGTCTGTCCTTGTGCATGGAGATGAGAGCAGGGAGCCATACTCAGCACCATACTCATCATCGGAAATAACATTTGTTTGATTTGCATGATGATAGTTGTTTATTGTTTTATATTCTGCTACAAAAGTACACATAATCCGATTCATCTACCTAGTAATATTATCCAAAGAAGCGAACTATCATACAATTTCCATTATTCCATTCTTACAGTTTTCTGTATGAGAAGAAAAAAGCGATACCTTCTACCGGGAGATGTCAAAGCAAAAATACACTTATTCTTGCCGACTATACTTTATATTTTGACCATTCACCTTTATTTTTTGCCTTTTGCCCATTTTTTGCTTTTCACATTACATTTTCTCTTTCTTTTTGTTTTGTAGTCTAAGGATTTTATCGTATTTTTGCAGAAAAATCAAACGACCTATCAAATGAAAAGAAACAAAAAGACATTCTACATTTTATTCTATATAGCAGGAATCATCAGCATTTGGCTGCTGCCTCTGCAGGCATTCGGCAGCATCAAATTAGACGGGAAGCGACTCTCGGCTAAGGATGGCTTGTCGTGCAATACGGTGAACGATATCATCCAGGATAGAGATGGATTTATCTGGCTCGGTACCCCGAATGGTATGAGCCGATATGATGGCTATCAGTTTATCAACTTCACCTATCTCAGCAAGAACTCCGGGCAAAAGAGTCACCACTCCATCTCCCAGCTCATCAACGACGAGAAACACGGACTCATCTGGGGCTACAATCCATCCAACATCCTCTGCTGCTTCGACCTGGAAACAGCTCATTTCTCCAATTATTTCGATAAGGAGAATGCTGCGCTCTTGAAAAACCGATTCAAGAGCCAGAATGGCATGTGGCTCTTTTCCGGGGATTTCGGAGCCAGATACCTGACCTATAGCAACGGGAAGTTTCACGCCACAGATTATACTACAAAGAATGGCAAACTGATAGGCGATCATCAGCTACAGATGACAGAAGACGCCAAACAGAATGTATGGATCGCATCCGATAAAGGTCTTAACCGCATCACCCCTGATGGCAAGAGCCATCTGATGCTCAAGAACCAGCACATCATCACCCTGACTACTGACGGCAATCATATTGCCGTGCTGACCGACAAGGGCGATGCCTTCCTTTATGACAACTCGGGCAAACTCGTCCGGAAATCCCATCTTCCATCCATGGTGGGATATGTGGGTAAATCGCGCGCCTCCTTCTTCTGGCAGGGAGAATGGTATATCTTTACCCAGGAAGAAACTTTCGCCATGAACCTGAAAACCGGCATCTTCCACAAGCCAGCCATCCAGATACCGAATGCCATGTCGAAATTTTTTCTCAAATCCTATGAGTTTCTTTACGACAAGAAGGGAAACGCCTACCTGTTCAGCAAGAATGGAAAACTCTATAAGAAATTCCATCTGCTGGACGACAAGGCTTACATCAACAGTAGAGACAAGAACTTCGTGGCTGCCGAAGATGCCAACGGAAATGTATATATCGTATCTTATGGTAACGGACTCTTCATCTACAACCGGAAGGAAGATGAACTCCAGCACTTCTCAACAGCTGACAAGAATTCACTCTTCCACTCCAACTTCCTGCTGAGCGTATTCATCGACCGAAGCGGATGCATCTGGATCTGTACGGGAGAGGGCGTATATTGCTGCCGTGAACTAAAGGATCTCAACACAGAGCATGTCAAGATAGAACCAAATATCAACCGGGAATGGAGCAACTACGTGCGCCATATCAGCAACATAGGCAATGACAAGCTCGCCGTCACTACCCGTGCCAACATAACTTACATCTATGATGCCAAAACCCAACAGCGTTCGTTGGAAATGCAGACCGACGCCTGCGTCTATGACTATGCCATCGACCCGCAGGGCAAGAAATGGATAGCCACCAAGGGCGACGGCATCTACATTGACAATGTAAGATATTGGAAATATGAGAAGAACCACTATGCTCCAAGCGCATCCTTCTACAAGACCATCTTCGACAAGCAGGGAAGAGCCTGGATTGCCACCTGGGGAGAAGGTCTGCTCATCACCCCACAGACTACGGGGCAGCAGCCACGGAAATTCGAGCAGTTTCTGAATGCAAACGGCAAGGAAGCCCAAATCCATGATCTGCTTCTGGACCACAAAGGCAGACTCTGGATATGCAGCAACAATGGCATCCTGATGGTGAATACTGTAGAAAAGAAGATTACAGCCCAGAAGTTCCTCCGCTTCAGCGATGAAAACGAAAAGCTGCCGGTAAGCGAAATCAATTGCGGCATCGAGGCACATGACGGAAAACTATGGTTTGCAGCAACAGGAGGTATACTGAAATGCAGCTACAACGAGAAGACCGGGGAACTGAAATACGAGCTGTTTGATACCAGCAAAGGACTCACCGACAACAATACCCGCTCGCTGGAGGAAGACAACTACGGCAATATCTGGATTGGTACAGAGGAAGGAATCTCCCGTCTCAACGCCAAGACTAATGATATCCGTTCGTTCCAGATAGGACGCACCATCTTCAGCAACAACTTTACGGAGAACTGCGCCACCAAGCTGAATGATGGCAGACTGGTATTCGGTGTATCCGACGGTATGATCTTCATCCAGCCATCCCGCACCATCAGTATGCCGCCAGCCCACATGAAGGCAGTCATCACCGACCTCTCCATCAACGGTATCTCGATATACGAAGCAGAAAACGAACAATTCCTAACCAAGGCGCTGAACTATACACGGGAAATCAGCCTGCCACACGACAAGAATTCGTTCAACATCCACTTTTCCAACTTCGATTATCCGCACATCCAGGATGCGATATACCAGTACTATATGGAAGGAATAGACAATACTTGGCGCCCGATGACCAGCATCAACCATGCCGAGTTCAGCGACCTGAACCCTGGCAGCTACACCCTACACATCCGTACCCGTATAGGCAGCAACCAGTGGAGCGAGGAAACCCTGCTGCACATCACCATCTGCCAGCCTTGGTACAATACGGTATGGGCGTGGTGCATCTATCTGCTCATCATCAGCGGAGCCGGAGTGCCCTATTACCGTTCATGGCTGAGAAACTTCGAACTGAACCAGCAGATTGCTTTGGAGAAACAGATGTCTGACTTCCGAATCAACTTCTTCACCCATATCTCTCATGAGTTCCGCACCCCGCTCGCCATCATCCAGAGTGCCGTGGAAAAGATGATGACCAAGGGAGAAGGCTATGCTTCCAAGAACAATATCTATACCCTCTCCAGAGGAACCAAGCGACTGCAGCGACTCATCAACCAGCTGATGGAGTTCCGCAAGATCAATACGGGCAATATGAAGCTGAATGTAGAAAAGGGCGAAATCATCGGTTTCGTGCGAAGCATCTACAATGATTTCTATACCATAGCCAAGCAGAAGGACGTCAGCATGAGTTTCACTCCGTGGACTAGCAGGCATGAGATGCTCTTCGACCAGGAAAAGGTGGAAACCATCGTCTATAACCTGCTGAGCAACGCCGTGAAATATACCCCGGACAGGGGCATCATCAGCGTAAGACTCTATTTGGAGAACGACATCGTATTCTTCTCGGTAGAAGACAACGGTCCGGGCATCAAGCCGGAAAGAGAGGCTGACCTCTTCAAGCCATTCATGCACGGCTATGCTTCCAAGGGCGGTATGGGCATCGGTCTCTTTACGGCGCATCAGATGGCAGAAATCCACAAGGGTTCGCTCACCTATCAGCGTTCCCGGAATCTCGGAGGCAGCCGCTTCTGCCTTGCCCTGCCAGACGATGCCGGCAAGTATCAGCCGGAGGATATCATCGAGAAGAAGGCGCTGGACGGGCACAGCATCGACAAGGACGAGATAGACATGATCGTGAAGGAGATGACTCCGAAAGCCATCAACAACGTTACCGTGATGGTGATAGAAGACGATCCGGACATGCTGGAACAGATCAAGTCGGAGCTGTCGGTCTATTTCCATGTAGAAACATTCATGAACGGAAAGACGGGTTACGAGAACATCCGGAAGATTAAGCCAGCCCTGCTCATCAGCGACATCCAGTTGCCGGAAATGAGCGGCTACGAGATTGTAAGCAACATGAAGGCGGATCCGGAGACGCAGAATATCCCGGTCATCATGCTGACCGCCTTTGATGATACCAGCCATATACTGAAGGCATACAAGAACTTCGTAGATGACTATATGGTGAAGCCTTGCAACTTCAAGCTCCTCATCGCCCGAGCCCTGCAGTTTGTGGCTATGGACCTGAAGGCGAAACAGCAGGCTGAAGAGAAGGCGAAGCTTCAGGAAGAGACCCTGCAGGAGAATGCTCCGCAAGAGAACCCAGAGCAGACGTCAGGCGGAGAAGCTATCCTGATCAAGCCTGTGAAGGAGCTCAAGAAGAATGAGCCAACCCTCCTGATGTCAACCCTCGACAAGAAGTTCAAGGACAAGCTGGAGGCAATCGTGGCACAGCATATCGGCGACAACAACTTCAATGTAGACCGCCTTGCCGAGCTGCTCTGCCTGGGCAGAACCACGGTATATAACCGCACGAAGAGCATCATGGGTGTTTCGCCAAACATCTATATCCAGAACGAGCGCCTGCGCATTGCCGCCAAGCTCCTGCTGGAAGGCGAATACACGGTATCAGAAATCAGCGAGAAGGTTGGTTTCTCCGATGCCACCTATTTCTATAAGTGCTTCAAGAACAAGTATGGAATAGCGCCTAGCAAGTATGGCAAGTAAAGATTGCCTGCCAAATAGATTACAAAAAAAACTCGTTGGCAAATACCAACGAGTTTTTTTTATTCTTATAATCATCCTATTACCAGCCAGGATTCTGCTCCCACTTCTGTCCATATTTTTCATGTTTCAGCATCACGTCGTTAGGAATTGGGAAGAGATACATCTTGTCATCCCACTGGCGCTGTACGGTTTCACGGGTATAGGTGAAGGAACCATCATCATTCCTGGTAATCTTCATCTCCTGAATGTTCTTGAAGAACTTGTCAGCCTCCTTCCAGCGGCGTACATCCCAGAAGCGATGACCCTCGAAGGCAAGCTCTACCATGCGCTCGTTCTGATACTTGCTCCACCACTCATCATTGCTCAACGAAGTAGGGAAATCAGGCATTCCGGCACGCTGGCGAATCTTATCTACAGCCTCGTCTGCCGACATAGGGAGATCGGCACTCGTAGCAGTGGCACTGCCCAGATACTTGAATGCAGCCTCAGCATAGTTGAGATAGAACTCACCCAGACGATAGGTAACCCAGGTATGATAGTCGCCCTGCTTCTTGGTCTTTGAAGTAAGGTCGATATCACCATGCAGCAACTTCTTCAGATAGTAACCCGTAGGAGTGCCACAGATCACCATTCTTGGCGATGGTCAGCTCGAAGCGAGAATCACAGTGACACAATTTATAGACTGTAGTATATTTAGCTTTCAACATACAAACTCGCAAACACTTACCAACGAGTTAGTATTTTATAATAATCATTGAACACCTTTTCAAAAAACATTATTTTTTTACGATAGGAACATTAGGATATTCTTCTAAATACAGGTGGTCATCAAAACGAGAATAATCCCATTTTAAATAAGGAACAAACTTGTGATATAAAGAAACCATGTTACCTTCTTTTGTATTTATCTTTATGTTAAACAGAGAAATGAAATCTGAAAATGTATCAAACTCTGAACGAGCTCCAGGAAGACCATCAGGCGTAGTTGGTATATAAGTTTCAATTGGAGCTTGTGAAATATCCATGTCATCTATAACGTTACCATCTTCATCCCAAAAAGGTAAAGTAACAAGATAATATGAATTTCCCATTGTGTATGTTTTGCCATATAGCCAATTACCATTTGTAATAAAATCCACCATACCGTGATCAGAATATTTGGTACCAAAAGCATTTTGAACACAAGGACCACCTATTTGAGTTTCCACCCTAACTCGAGCAGGATTAGAACCACCTAACCTAGAAACCAAATCAGGATTAAAGACAACATACTCTCTATTGTCCCAATCAGTACTAGCATACATCCTATAATCGAACCAAAATGGAATCCCAATATTTTGCTTTTCTAAAACCACATAAGGATTTACAAGAACAGCAGGCTTCTTCGTAAGGCACCAAACTCCTAATCGCCCAACATTTTTCACAGATATAGACATAGACAAAGGCACAATCAATCCTGTTTGCAATGTTTTCATCTCACCTTCTAATTCTACAGTTCCTACAGTATTCAACTGAACAGATTGAGTGGTTTGAGTTGTCTTGGAAAACGATCCAATAAAAGAACCTAAAGCAGCTCCCACAGCAGAGGTAACTAAAGAACCAGCCCCACTGCTAAGAGACTTTTTCACATCATCTCCAAAGTTGGCATCCTTTACTTGATCTGAAACCCAATCTTTGGCAGTATTTCCAACTAAACTTGCAACACCTTTGACCACTCCATTCAATGGATTAGATGTCGTAGTAGATATAACAGTACCCTTTGTCTTAGAATTAAGTTTGCCATCAAGTTTTATTGATGAAGTTGTCATCGACATCGGTATAATTTGCAAGCTACCCTCTGTAAAATCTGGATCATAAGCCAATTCTACCTGAAAACAATTCCACCCAACATTAAAACCTCTAGAATCGTCACTCGTAATATTACTTAAATAAATATCTCGCACAGATTTATCTGTAGACAATCGAGCATATTCACCAGTAAAGGCCAAAAAGGATTGAGGATTTTCAAAATGAAGCTTCCATATTGCTGTATTTTGTAAATTTGAGCTATTTTGCTCTAAATAATAAAATATCTTTAGTATTCCTGTATAATGATTATGAAAAATCAAATAATTCATACCATTTTCTCCATATCCATTCACCGTATGAGCTATTAAATCCCATCCATCACTCGGAAGAATATCGGTACGGATTTCATAAGGTATAGTACCAGAAGTGATTTTCTTATTCCATGGAGTATGAACATAACTACCAGAAGCCAATTGCACAGTTTCCCATTTTTCCCAGCTTGACGTGACAACAGAACTTCTTGTTAAATTATTCCATCTATTGGGATATGCAACTTTGCCATTTGTTGAGTCACACTTTTCAAATGACAAAGTCTGATGATCAACAATATTGTCAACACTACAAGAAGAAAGGAAAATCAAAAACAACAGATAATATTTAAACGTTCTCATTTATTCTCTTTTTTAAAGGGCATGCCCGTTTCAAAAAACAAGCATGCCATGTTATTTATTCAGAAACGAAATACAATCCCCAAACATTTGGATATTCTTTCAATATATCCAAGAATGCCAAAGTTTGTTTTTTAAGTAATTCATCTTTTACATCTGCGAACTTTCCTCGAACATACAAATCCATCGCATTTGCATTATATGGACTATTCAACATAATAGCCAACTTACCATCTACATCGTAAGCAGCTCTCAATATATACTTATCTTCTGATTTATATTTAGTGAACAGCCTTTCTACATCTGGAGTACCCACATTCAAGAACTTAGCAGTAAAAGACTCTGCCTGCGCTTTCGTAAATTCCAGAATCATGTCATGACTTTGATTCGTAAGCCAATACTTTATCGTCATTAGATTAGAAGACACAGTTTCACCTTTATTATTGCTCAACATATCTATTGTCAACTTGCCATCATTAGAGAAAGTCAACTTTGCTACAGAATCTGTCTTTGCATAAAGATTTGACATACCAGACAATGTACTTTCTGCAAGTTGTGAATAAGCATATTCCACGCCGTCAATTGTCATAAATCTTGCATCGCCACTCTTTACAGCAGTACAAACTTTTTTGAAATTAAAAGTAAAGGGTTGTTTTAGCAAAGCTTCTTTAACAACATTATATACCACCTTCAGTTTGAAGTAATGACCTACACTAGATCTCGATGGGAAATAGACACCACTCACGGTCATGTCGTAATCGGAATTCTCGACCTTTCCCTGATACTGGATTTCATCAGCCTGTGGAAGAACATCCACAACCAACTGAATGTCATCATCAGATGAAGGAACGATACCAGAGATGGTCATCTTCATCTTGGTAGAATCTCCTTCTACCGCCTCAAACTTAGCCTTGACGTCATCCTTGCGAGGAGAGGTAACACCATTCCAAATAAAACTATAATTGGAAGCAACCAACTCTTGGTTCAGCATCACCTTGCTGCTCATCACGCCAGCATTATCATCGTCAGAGCAAGAGGCGAAAACAAGGATGCCCAAAAGGACTAATACATATTTTTCAAAAAAACTATATACTTTCATAATCGTTACTGTTTAAGTTATCGGCTAAGGTTTTTACGCCTTAGCCAATAGTATATTATAATTGTTTTTGTTACCAGCCAGGATTCTGCTCCCACTTCTGACCATATTTCTCGTGCTTCAGCATCACGTCGTTAGGAATAGGGAAGAGATACATCTTGTCATCCCACTGGCGCTGTACGGTTTCACGGGTATAGGTGAAGGAACCATCATCGTTCCTGGTAATCTTCATCTCCTGAATGTTCTTGAAGAACTTGTCTGCCTCCTTCCATCGGCGTACATCCCAGAAGCGATGACCCTCGAAAGCCAACTCTACCATACGCTCGTTCTGATACTTGCTCCACCACTCATCATTGCTCAACGAAGTAGGGAAATCAGGCATACCGGCACGCTTGCGAATCTTATCTACAGCCTCGTCTGCCGACATAGGGAGATCGGCACTCGTAGCAGTGGCACTGCCCAGATACTTGAATGCAGCCTCAGCATAGTTGAGATAGAACTCACCCAGACGATAGGTAACCCAGGTATGATAGTCGCCCTGCTTCTTGGTCTTTGAAGTAAGGTCGATATCACCATGCAGCAACTTCTTCAGATAGTAACCCGTAGGAGTAGCACCCACCAATGGCTCGGCATTCACACCGCCATAATAGGTCTGGAGAGCAGCCTTCTTATAGTTGGCTGCAGTAGGCCATACATCACCATTCTTGGCAATGGTCAGCTCGAAGCGAGGGTCACGGCCAGCGTAAGGATTCTGCTCATCATAACCACTGCCAGCCTCATTGATACCCTTACCCGTAGCCTTCATCTCGTAGGCATCCACCAGGTTCTGGGATGGACAGTTTCTACCGGAAGCAGAATAACTAGCCTTTGCCATATCGATACCAAACGGATAGTTGTAGCTCTCTACTACATTATCTGATGGATCGGTAGAAGAAATCTTGCTACCATAGATACGGCGACCGAAGATGATCTCGCACTTCTTGTCGGCATCCTTGTAATTATTGGTTGACCAGAGATCAGCATACTTGGCAGCGAGCTTCATGCCTCTTGCCTCGCAGGCATCCAGCAATTCCTTGGTATAGAGAGCAGCCTTGTGGTAACGCTCCTTATCGCCTGAAGGATTGAAGAGCGGACTTGCCCAATAGAGCGCTGCACGAGCCTTGAGGGCAAGAACGGTCAGGTTGTTGGCACGTCCATCCTCGGCAGTACTCAGAGCCATGCTTCCCAGGTCAGAGTAATCCTTGATGATGCTGTCCTTTACGGCATCACATTCATCGAAGATGTACTGGAACACCTCATCAGATGACTTGCGAGGCTGATTGTTGACATCAGCTGCCGCCATCTCAGGGTCGATGACAGGCACACCACCATACTGGCGAACGAGATTGAAATAGAAGTAAGCACGCCAGAAGCGGGCCTCCCACTTATAGTTCTCGTAACGGAACATCTGCTGCTGATAGTCGGCATTGAGCTCGAAATCCTCGAACTTCAAGTCCTGGAAATCCTTCAATACCACATTGCAGGTCTTGATGCCCTTATACATATTGCGCCAGAGCGAACCCTGGGCGTTGGATGGGCTCCAGCTGCCGTTATAGAAGGTCTCGATGCTGGTACCGCTCACGGAGTAAACACTCTCGTCGGTGGCAGAGGCAAGCATGCCTCCGCCAAAGTTCTGACCATAATCATAGTCTGCATAATTGTAGATATCGGTCATGAAACCACCCACCTTCTCGAAGGTCTGAATCACATAATCCTTATCCTTGACTACCGTCTCGCTGTAATCCATCTTATCGCTGCAAGATGCCAGCGCCAAGAGTCCGAACAGACCATATACTAATTTATTTGTTTTCATTATTGTTCTACTTTAAGATAATTAGAATGTTACTGACAAACCAGCCACGATACTGCGATTCAGAGGATTGGTTGCACCGAATACCTCAGGATCTGACTCATCGAGATGGTCGAAGCTAAACAAATCTACACCACGTACATACAACTTGGCTGCATTCAGGAGCTTGGTCTTGGCGAGCATCGCCTTAGGGAAGTTGTAATAAACCTCGATGTTGCGAAGCTTGAAGAATGAGCGGTCAAACATCCAGAGGGTGTTTGTATTGTAGTTGTTGGCATTGCTGGTTGAGCTCAGCGCCGGGAACTTGGCTGTGCCGGCTGTCTCAGGAGTCCAGCGATTGTCGTAGTAGTACTGAGAGATGGTGGTGTTGCCCACCAGCGGCTTGTACATACTCTTGGTAGAAAGCACGCCGCTATAACGGCCTGTGCCCTGGAACATCGCATCAATACCCAGTCCCTTCCACTCTACTCCCAAATGGATATTGTAGTAGATTTCTGGAGCCACGGTAGAATATCCGATGGCAGTCTTGTCGTTGGTATCAATCTGTCCGTCACCGTTCACATCCTCATACTTGATGTCGCCCGGACGAGGAGTGCTGCCCAGAAGCTGTGGCTTGGAAGCATCGATGTCAGCCTGGTCCTTGAAGAAGCCGATAGCCTTGTAGCCGAAGAGCTGGCTTACGCGATGGCCGGTGCTTACCAGGTTAGGATAGAGCTTAGGAGCCTCATCCTGCTCCTTGATCTGGCTGCGATAGTAATCGATGTTGGCACCGATGTTGAACTTCACTTCGCCAATCTGCTTGTTGTAGTCGAGACTTGCCTCCCAACCCCAGCTATCCACGATACCATCGCCCTCGTATGGAGCATCCACACCCAACTCTGAAGAATACTTGCCTGCGGTAGATACCCAGATGTTGGAACGGCGCTGGTAGAAACCATCAAAGCTGAAATCGAGACCACCGAAGAGGGTGGCATCTACTCCGGCATTGAACTTGGCTGCCTTCTCACGGGTCAGACCGGAAGTGGCAATGGCATCAAGATAGGTTCTGCCGAAATCGCTCTGGAAACCGCTGTTGAACGGATAGGTACCACCAGTTGTCTGATACTGCTGCATATAGTACATCCATCCGCTCGAAGGCAGGATGTCGGTCTGAATGATGCCGTAGGACGCACGGAGCTTGAGGAAATCCACCCAGTTGAGATTCTTCATGAAGTTCTCCTTGGAGAGTACCCAGGCTGCTGATACCGTAGGCGACAATGCCCACTTGCTGCCAGGAGCCAGACGGTTGGAACCGGATTCTACCAGGGCAAGGTCGAGGAAGTAGCGATCGAGCAGACCATAGTGGGTGTACCAGCTGATGTTCTGGCGATAGAGCGTACTGTTGATGGCAAACTCATCGCTGAACTCGTAATCGTACTTCAACTGGCTGTAGATGCTGTGGGCGTCGAAGGTATTCTGATAGTCGGCACTGGCATCGGCATGGAAACGGCGGGTGAAGCTGTTGGTGGAGATAGAGGCACCGAGATCGCTCTCAGAACCACCCGTGAATGCCTTGCCCAACTGAGGTTTGCCATCCAACCAGTCGACTACCGTAGGACTTCCATATACGTATGTCTTGCTATAATTCTCGTAGATGTTGGAGAAATGGTCGTAAGCGATGCGGCCCTGAACAGCCAGACCCTTCAATACCGCAGGGAGTTCCTGGCGGATAGTGAGGTCGGTATAGATACCACGGTTGTGATTTCTGGAGTAACCGGCATCCTGCGACTGCGCCACAGGGTTAACGGTACCCGCCCAGGTAGAGTTACCACCCCACTTGCCATCCTCGCCCTTCACGGCGAAGGCAGCAGAAGGCAGGCCATAGACCATATCCCACAACTTGGCAGAATTGCCTGGAGCATTCGACTCGGCGAGCACACCCAGGAGGTTCACCTTCATGGTAGTATTCTTCGAGAGAATCATATCCATATTCATGCGCAGGTTGCCCTTCACATATTTATTATTGGTAGAATATCCCTCGTGGGTATCCGGATTCTTCACGAAACCATTGTCATACTGCAGGTCGAGCAAGGCATAGTACTTGAACTTCTCGCCACCGCCCGTAAACGAAGCGTTGAGCATATTGGTAACGCTGTGGTTGCGGAAGGTTTCATCCACCCAGTTAACGTTAGGATAGAGATAAGGATATTTGCCTGATCCGAAGGCATCCACCTCTTCCTGGGTATATCTAGGGTTCTCGAAGCCGTCGTTGGCATAAGCCTCGTTCATCGCCTTGGCATAGGTCTGCGCATCCACGAACTTAGGCTTGTGAGCCATGAAATTGATGGCATGGTCCAGATTCACCTTGATTTCCTTGGAATTGAACTTACCGCGTTTGGTAGTGATGAGCACCACGCCGTTGGCACCCTTGTAGCCATAGAGTGCAGTGGCAGCAGCATCCTTCAATACGGATACGCTCTCCACTTCCTCGGCAGAGATATACTGGATATCACGCTCGATACCATCTACCACGAAAAGTGGGGTATTGCCATCCAGACTCTGCATGCCGCGGATGTAGAAGGTAGGATTGATGCCGGCATAGTTGCCGGAATTCTGCAGCGAAATCAGGCCGGAACCCTGTCCCAGGATAGAGTTGCCGATATTCTTGGCGCTGCGCTTGTTGGTACTCTCGCTGGTGATGACAGACACTGCTGAAGTTGACTGTTCGCGGGAGAAGTTCACATTGGCACCCACATCGATGCTCTGAGCCGCATAGCGATGAGGAGCAATGGTATCTATTTTGACTTGTGCTGAAGCTGGCAGGCTCAGGAGAGCCATCGCCATCAGTACAGCATTCTTATTATTTTTCATCGAATTTACTTTTTTAATCTGTAACTTTAATCAAGTAACCTTTACTCAAGAGATAACCTCCGGCGGGATTACCAGCCTGGGTTCTGAACGAGATAACCCTTCAACACCTCGGTCTGTGGGAATGGGAACAGATACCACTTTACATCGAATCCATTCCACCATGCACGGGCTCCCGTGGTGATAGGCAGGCGCTTATACTCAAAATGAGATGGCTCATACCAGGCATCATTGTTCTTATTCAGCTTCTTGTTGGTTCTGTCGCCATTATACCATTTGTTGGTAGTGGTCTCCCACTTGCCCGTAGCATCATCCTTCACCTGGCGATAGATGACCAGACGATGGAGCGTGCGGCTGAAGAGGTCGGCTCTCTTATAGCGCTTCATATCGAAGAAACGGGTGTTCTCGAATCCCAGCTCGCAGGCACGCTCGCGCAGCAACTCTTCCAGGAGATTATCCTTGTTGGTGGTAAGATTCTCTGATGGGTTGCATTCTGCAAGTCCCTTCAAACCTACACGGGCACGGATCTTGTCGATGTATTCCAAAGCCTTGACATTGTTGCCGTCAGCCTGAAGCAGAGCCTCTGCATAGATGAGATAGAGGTCGGAAAGACGCATCTCTACCCAGTGTGGCTTCTCGCGCTCGTAGGCTGAACCGGTGATTCCGTCGGCAATATACTTGTTATGGAAATAGCCTGTAGCAAAAGCACCCACACAATTTTTTGGATCTGTACCGGCATTGGTACCACCCACATACAACTCTACATTCTGACCGGTTGACTTGCCGTCGCCCACATTCACCTTGTCACGCTGACCGTTCACACTTACTGTTTCGTAAAGACGAGGGTCGCGGGTGTATTTCACGTTCTGCAGCTCCTGCTTGCCAACCTTTCTATCACCCTTGATGAACATGTGGTCCAATTCGCCAGCCTTCTCGGTCTCCTCCCAGTTGAATGGCTTTCCATCAGCCCATGGGAACATCTCTACAAACTCCTGGGTAGGACAATAAGCCTGGCGGTCGAGGGTACGCATATACTGACGTGCCGCCCAGCAATACTTGGAGTTGTGGTTGTTGTCAGTAACGCGGGTCTCGAAGATGACCTCCGGACTAGCCTGGCTGATATACGCAAAGCGATAGGCAAAGCGATAAGCCTCGGTAGTCTGGGCTGTAGGCTCTACGAGATGGTAAGGATTGCCGTTGTTGGCATTCTCATTGAAGAAGTCTTCACATGCCTTCTTGCACTGCTGCCACAACTCAGGCTTCTTGCCCCCCATCCAAGCCAGACTGTCCTGACTCACATTCTCCATGGAATACTTGCCGCTGTAATATGGCTGGTCGTCGTTGAACAATGGAGAAGCAGCAAACTGCAGTACACGGCACTTCATCGCCATGGCAGCCGCCTTGGTCCAGTGTGCCTTCATGGTAGTGACATCATCATCAGAATAAGCAAAAGGAAGGGCTCCGGAATTGATAGCCTCATCATACAGCTTGAGGATGAAATTGAGTGTCTTCTCTACCGAAGCACGTGGCGCATCCAGCTTATCTCCGTTTACATCGTATGAGTGAGTAACCAGAGGCAGACCGCCGTACATGCGGAAGAGGTTGAAGTAGGAAGATGCAATCAGGCACTTCGCCTCAGCCACATACTGCTTTTTGGTAGCCTCATCCATATCAGGCACACGGTCGATATTCTCCATCAGGAGGTAGCAGGCATGCACCATCTCCCAGATGTTCTCCTTGTCAAAACCATAGATGGCGTTGCTGCTGGCTGCTGTCATGTAATCATCATACACCAAATTATAGATAGCAACTTTAGATGTAGGATTGTGCCAGCAGTCTGACATTGCCTCAATCTGACCACTAAAGTAACTGTGGGAGTTACCGTCACCCGCCTTGAAAGGCAGACCGTAGTACTGGTTCTTATAAATACCGGTCAAGAACTGCTGGGTATATTCTGCACTATTGAAGATGGTATCAATGGTAACATCGCCACCCGGAGTCTTTTCGATGAAGGAATCTCCAAACTTGATCTGCTCTGTACAACCCGTCACCGCAGAACCGATAACGGCCGAAAGAACGATTCCTCTGAATATATTGTTAAGTTTCATTGTATTTACCTTATTTATATATATTAATGTGTAATATATTAGAAGCCCACCTTCAAAGACAGCATATAGGTACGCTGCAATGGATAGGATGGTGCAGTGGTAGCACGTGCCTCAGGATCACCCCAGATATAAGGAGTGAAGGTAAGGAGGTTGTAACCGCTGAATGCCAGCTGCAACTGGTTCATACCCATGCGCTTCATGAACGGAGCGTTGAAATCGTAGGAAATCTGCAGGGTCTTCAGGCGCAGATACTTCGCATCCTTCTCATAGAGGGTAGAAGTGGCGTAGTTGTTGTCCCAGGCATCCCATGATGCACGTGGATACTTCGCACTCTGGGATGGATTATCGGCTGTCCAGCTGTTCTCCACCACATACTTCAGGAGTCCACCCATAGTGTTAGAGGTCTTGTTGTAGAATGGCATGCGGAACACACCATCCAGCATACGGCTCACGTTCCAGGCACCCGTCCACTGAGTATTGACAGACCATCCCTTGTAGCTGAATCCGAGGTTCAGACCAACCATATACTCAGGATCATCGGTATAGCCCAGGTCGCGGGTCATATCGTTCCGGTCTATCTTTCCATCGTGATTCAAATCCACATACACGGCATCACCAGGCTGGATGTTCTCTACCAGCTGGGTAGGGAATTTCTCGCCGAAAGTCTTCTCATAGAGTGCCGGTGTCTGCTCGTCGTAATAACGCCAGAACTGATACATGCTGCGGGCACCCAGACGATGGTTCTTTGCCATCTGATAAGCCTCTGGCTGCAGAGCCTCACCATTGTTGATCAGCTCATTCTGGTTGTAAGAGAGGTTGACACCTGCCCAATATCTGAAGTTCTTGCCTATCTTGTCCTGCCACTTCAGGGATGCTTCCCATCCCCAGCTGTTCACCTCACCATCGTTGGTGTAAGGCATCTTGAAACCGATGATGGTAGGTACATTGTTGTCAATCATCATGATGTCGGTACGGTGCTCGTAGTAGTAATCGAAGCTACCACGGAGCTTATCCTTCAGGAAGTTGATGTCGATACCATAGTCCTGCTTATAGGCGTGCTCCCAGGTGATGTCGGCATTGTGGCGCGCCATCTCGTAGGCTCCCTTCCATACGGTAGTGTTGTTAACACCGAAGATGTATCCATATCCATCACGGGTAGAAACATTACCATTATTGATGGCGAAAGGATCGGCGGTGTACATAAAGCGATTACCGTTCAGATTAGCATTACCTACCAGACCGTAGCTGGCACGAAGCTTCAGGAAGCTTACTGCCTTGGTGAGCGGCTTGAAGAATGGCTCATCGCTGACTACCCAACCCACAGACATTGCTGGGAAGGTTCCGTAACGCTTGCCCGGAGCAAAGTTCTCGGAACCATTGTAACCCACGTTGAACTCTGCCATATAGCGGTTGTTCCAGTCGTAGGTAACACGACCTACCAGACCTACCTGGCGGTGAGGCACATTGGTATAGGTGCTCGGATAATAGCTGCTGTCCTGATTGTAGAGCAGGATGGCACCCACATTGTTCAAACCGAAGGAACGGTTATAGTTAAGACCTGCCTCAAAATACCAGTAACGACTGCGACCGGTCTTCTCTTCATACTTCAACTGCTCTTCGTTACCATATTTCTTATATTTATAGGTACCGTCGTCCTGGAGTACAGGGGTATAGGTAGCCTTCTTGGCGTATGCATTCTTATTGATGGCGTAGGCACCATTGTAGGAAGCCTTCATCTTGAAAGAGAGACCCTTGGTAATCACATCGAGCTTCTGCTTCAACTGGAGGTCGAACTGCAGCTTGTTGTTGGTAGTCTTCATGAAACCGCCATTCACATCATTATTGCCGAAATAGGTAATACCGCTCCCCCCCACGAAAGGAAGCTGGTCGGTACCGCAATCCTCATACTGGGTCTCGGTAGCGATGTATCTGCCATTGATGATACCAGGACTGGAGAATGGAGTAGCCTGATAAGCCTCGTTGATCAGACCAGATGATCCCTGACCAGAATATGGCTTGTTGGCATTATCTACCTTACCTGCCAGATTGAAGGAGATGGTGGTTGTCTTGGTGACATCCAGGTCGAGGTTGGCACGGTAGTTGAAACTGTTATACTGATAACCGAAATCGTAATCCTGACCAAACTCCTTGAACAGACCACCCTGAGTATAGTAACCAACATTGATGAAGTAGCGTGCCGTCTTTGTACCACCGCTGATATTCAGATTGTGTTTACTCTGCATAGTAGCATCCTTCATAATGTATTCAGCCCACAAGGTGCTAGGGAAACGGACAGGATCACTTCCATCCTTGAACTTCTGGATAACGACATCAGAGAACTGAGGACTCAACGGATCACCATTCTTGCCATGCGAATTCTGGCGCATCATATTATGGAAGGTAGCATACTCGTAGCTGTTTGCCTGCTCTACCATCTTGGTAGGAGTCAGGATTCCCCATGAAGTAGAACCGCTGATCTTGGTCTTACCCTCCTGACCACGCTTGGTGGTAATCAGGATCACACCGTTGGCACCACGCACACCGAATACGGCTGTGGCAGAAGCATCCTTCAAAACGGTGATGCTCTCGATTTCCTCAGGATCCACATCGCTCATGCTTCGCTCTACACCATCCACCTGAACCAAAGGGTCGGCACCATTGAAAGATGCCTTACCACGAACAAATACGCTCGCAGCATCTGAACCCGGCTCACCGGAATACTGTACGGTGGTAACACCCGAAAGCTGACCACCGAGCACATTGTTGACATTACCAACAGGGGTACGGACCAGGTCTTCGCTCTTCACGCTGGAGAGGGCACCGGTAACAGTAACCTTCTTCTGTACACCATAGGCAACCACTTCTACAGCCTTGAGGGAAGTAGCCTCTTCTTTCAAGACCACCTGCATGCCGTTTTTGGCAACCACAGTCTGGGATACGAATCCAATGTAACTGATCTTCAACTTGGCACCTGGCTTCACGTTGAGAGAGAAGTTACCATCAAAGTCTGTTACTGTACCCTGGGTAACTTTCTGTCCCTCGATGATAACACTAGCTCCAATAACGGCTTCACCATTGGCATCAACCACTGTACCTTTTACGATACCTGTTTGCTGAGCTATAGCCGTAGTCGCTTTAGCAGAACCTGCGCCTCCGCAAAGAGGGGCAAGCATCAATGCCGTGCAAAACAAAGTTGCAGGCACTGCCGAACTTTTCATAAATAGCTTGTTATTCATTTTGTTTATTATGACGTTAAGATTTTATTTTTTTCGGTTCGACCATCTTGCTTCCAGCTTTAGAATAATGTTGTTTTTTAGGATTTCAATTATCTTGCTTTGCGATTGATGATCTCGCTTTGTTAGTTGCAAATCCTATTCTAAAAGGATTTCTGCTGCAAAACTATCAAATAACCTTGTTTTTCATATAATAAAATCGTTCAAGTATCATTATTATTATCCGAATATTTGTTTTTTATACATTTCAGCACAAAGTACATACTTTTTTGCATATATAATAAGGTATAGTGGATTTTTTTGCGTAATTTTGCCGATGAATAAGCTAAATGGCTCTGGAAGCAATAGCACCAGAAGATGAGCCAGGAGGCAAAATCCAGAAACAAAACAATGCATTATGCAAACCAGTAAATACCTTTTAGCAACAGAAAGAGACGCCGAATGGGGTCTCACCATCAGCACCGTGGGACGGGAAGAAATCGCCCCGGGAGAAGAATATCCTACCAAGGGTCATGCCGATGGATATTACTTCGATCTCCAGAAGGGAAGAACCCTCGATGAATACCAGCTTCTCTACCAGCCGGAAGGCGAAGGAGTGTTCTGTTCTGCCCATCTCCCGGAAACAAAGATCAAGGCTGGAGACATCTTCCTGCTCTTTCCCGGTGAATGGCATAGCTATCATCCATCAGGCACCAAGGGTTGGAAAAGCTATTGGATCGGCTTCAAGGGCAAGAACATCGACGACCGCGTGAAAGCAGGGTTTCTTTCTCCTGAAAAGCCAATCTACCATGTAGGTTACAGTAACGAGATTATCGCTCTCTACGAAGAGGCTTACAAAACCGCACAGGAAGAGGTTGCTTTTGCACAACAGACTATGGCGGGTATCGTAAACCATCTGATAGGCAAAATGTATTCTCTGGAGAGAAATATCGTGTTGAGCAAGGATACCAAGCATGTTGACATGATCAATAAAGCCCGTTTGCGTATCCGAGAATCGCTTGAAGATACGCTCACCATCCAGGAGATTGCGCAGGAACTGGGCATCAGCTACTCTTCTTTCCGCAAGCTCTTCAAGGAGCATACCGGATTCGCTCCCGCCCTCTATCAGCAGAATCTGAAACTGCAGAGAGCCAAAGAACTGCTGTCTACCACCGACGAGAGCATCAAGGAGATTGCATACCGGCTCAATTTCGAATCGCCTGACTATTTCTCTGCCAAATTCAAAATTCAGACGGGCATGAAGCCATCAGATTTCAGAAATATGACGAGATAGTCAAAAAATAAGGCTCTAAAATCAATTTCTCTTGTTCCATATCCCTTTTTTGGTCTACCTTTGCAAACGTGAACAAATAACAGCAACTTAAAGACAAAATTCATAATGGAACAAAAGAAATACTTCTTCGCGGTAGACTTAGGTGCTACCAGCGGAAGAACCATAGTAGGAAGCTTGTCAGACGGCAAGTTTGACTTAGAGGAGCTGACCCGTTTCGACAACAACCTGATCGAAACAGGCGGTCACTTCTATTGGGATATCTACGCCCTCTACTTTGAGATTATCAAAGGATTGAAACTCGTAGCACAGCGTGGCATCCACATCCAGAGCATCGGTATTGATACCTGGGGATGCGACTTTGTATATGTAGACAAGAACGGAGATATCCTACGCAACCCGATGGCGTATCGCGACCCTCATACCATGGGCATCATGGAGAAATACTTTGATGAGAAAATCAGCAAGGAGAAGGTTTACGAAAAGACCGGCATCCAGTTTATGAATTTCAACTCATTGTTCCAGATGTATGCCATGCGCAAGGCAGGAAACGTGGCTCTGGAGAATGCCGACAAGATTCTCTTCATCCCTGATGCACTGAGCTATATGCTCACCGGCAACGCCATCTGCGAATATACCGTAGCATCTACTTCTCAGATTCTGAATCCGATGACCGGCGATTTCGACATCGACCTTGTGGAAAGTATCGGATTGAAGAGAGAACAGTTTGGCAAGATGACCCATCCTGCTACCATCATCGGCACACTGACCGAAGAGGTACAGAAGATAACAGGACTGAATGCCGTTCCCGTCATCGCAGTAGCAGGTCATGATACAGCCAGTGCCGTAGCAGCCGTTCCTGCCAAGAACGAGGAGTTTGCCTATTTGAGTTCAGGAACCTGGAGCCTGATGGGCATCGAGACCAAGAACGCCATCATCAACGAGAAGAGCTATGAGCTCAACTTCACCAACGAGGGTGGCATTGAGGGCACTACCCGATTCCTGAAGAACATCTGCGGCATGTGGATTTACGAGCGTTGCCGCAAGGAATGGAAAGACGAAGCTGCTGCCAACCAGAAAGATATGACTTGCCTGGGCCATGCAGAACTGATAGCTGAAGCCATGAAGCAGCCTGCCTTCCAAAGCATCATCTATCCGGACGATGCATGCTTTGCCAACCCATCGAGCATGGTAGAGGCGATTAAGCAGTATTGCGAAAAAACCGGTCAGCACGTTCCTCAGAACTATGGCGAATTCTGCCGCTGCATCTTCGAGAGTCTTGCTCTCCGCTATCGCCAGGTATTTACATGGCTGAAGGATTTCGCCGACATCGACCTCAACGTGCTCCACATCATCGGTGGCGGTTCGCTCAATCAATATCTCAACCAGTTTACAGCCAACAGTTGCGGTGTTACCGTATTGGCTGGTCCTCAGGAAGGCACCGCCATCGGCAACATCATGCTCCAAGCGAAGGCTTCTGGTTTGGTTAAGGATATCTGGGAGATGCGTCAGATCATCGCCAACTCGCTGGAGCTCAAGAAATTCGAGCCACAAGACAAAGAGGCATGGGATGCGGCTTACGAAAAGTATTTAAAGGTAAAAGGGTAAAAAAGTAAAAAAATAAACAATAACAACAAAATACATAAAAAACAATGAAAGCAGATTTGATTTTAAAGAATTATGAGATTGCTAAGGAGCGCTATGCTGCTCTGGGTGTAGATACAGACAAGGCTATTGAGACTTTGGAGAAGACTCCAATCTCTCTGCACTGCTGGCAGGCTGACGATGTGGTTGGCTTCGAGCGCGGCGAGGCTGCTTCTGGTGGTATCCAGAGCACAGGTAACTATCCTGGAAAGGCTCGCAACATCGACGAACTCCGTCAGGACATCGAGAAGGTGAACTCTCTCCTGGCTGGTACTTTCCGTCTCAATCTTCATGAGATTTATGGTGAGTTCGGTGGCAAGCAGATCGACCGCAACGAGGTAACCGTAGATCAGTTTACAGGTTGGATGCAGTGGGCTAAGGAGCAGAACATGAAGCTCGACTTCAACTCTACTTCTTTCTCTCACCCAAAGAGCGGCAGTCTCTCATTGTCAAATCCTGACCCAGCTATCCGCGAGTTCTGGATTGAGCACACCAAGCGTTGCCGCCGTATCGCAGACGCTATGGGTAAGTTCCAGAACGACCCGTGTATCATGAACATCTGGGTACACGATGGTTCCAAGGATATCACCGTAGAGAAGGGTCGCTATCGCGAGATCTTGAAAAACTCTCTTGATGAGATTCTGGCAGAGGAGTTGCCAAACATGAAGTCTTGCCTGGAGGCTAAGCTCTTCGGTATCGGCTTGGAGGCTTACACCGTAGGTTCTCACGACTTCTACGCTGGCTACTGCGCTAAGAACAACGTGATGTATACCCTGGATACAGGTCACTATGAGCCAACAGAGAACGTATCGGATGCCGTTTCAGCACTCCTGCTCTTCGTTCCTGAGTTGATGCTCCACGTATCTCGCCCAATGCACTGGGATTCAGACCACGTAACACTCTTCGACGACAATACACGCAACCTCTTCTCAGAGTTGGTTCGTGCCAACGCACTCGACCGTGCTCACATCGGTCTCGACTACTTCGACGGTTCTATCAACCGCATCGGAGCTTACATCATCGGTGTACGTGCAGCCCAGAAGTCATTGTTGCAGGCATTCCTTGAGCCACTCGATACCCTCCGCAAGTACGAGGACGAGGGCAAGCTCTTCCAGCGTCTGGCTCTCCTCGAGGAAGAGAAGACATTGCCATTCGGTGCAGTATATGATTACTTCAACTTGAAGAACAACATCCCTGTTGGCGAGGAGTACATCGCTGACATCGAGAAGTACGAAGCAGAAGTACTTGCTAACCGCAAGTAAGTGAAAAACGAAGAACGAGTTTAAGTGAAGAGTGAAGAACGAAGAATTCAATAGTCTTATGGCTAAAAAGCACATGAATTCTTCACTCTTCACTTTTCGCTCTTCACTTAATTACTAAACAATATGGAAATATTAATAGGACTTTTCATCATAGCCATCGGTGCATTCTGCCAGTCCAGCTGCTACGTTCCTATCAACAAGATCAAAGATTGGAGTTGGGAATCATACTGGATAGTTCAGGGTGTGTTCGCATGGCTTATTTTGCCTTTTTTCGGCGCTATGCTCGCTGTACCTAGCGGACATTCCTTCTTTGAATTATTCGACGGTTATGGCTTCAACGTAGCGATGACCATGCTCTTCGGTGTACTCTGGGGCGTAGGCGGACTGACCTTCGGTCTTTCCATGCGTTACCTGGGTGTAGCATTGGGACAGAGCATCGCCCTGGGAACTTGTGCAGGTCTAGGCACCATCATGGGACCTGTATTGCTCAACATCTTCTTTCCTGAAATGAACGCCCTTTCATCGCTCACCTTCAGCGTGATACTCGGCGTAGTGGTTACCCTGCTCGGTATCGCTATCATAGGAGTAGCTGGCAGTATGAAGGCTTCATCACTCTCAAAAGAAGAGAAGAAGGCGGCAGTAAAGGACTTCAACTTCCCTAAGGGTCTTGCCATCGCCTTGCTGGCTGGTTTCATGAGCGGATGTTTCAACGTTGGCCTTGCCTTCGGTTCCGACATCCATTTCGGTACATTCACTCCCGATATGTACAAGACTTTGCCTGCCACCTTCCTGGTTACCCTAGGTGGTTTCATCACCAATGCCATCTACTGTTTCTATCAGAACACCAAGAATCATACCTGGAGCGATTACAAGAACCAGGAGGTTTGGAGCAATAACATTCTCTATTGTGCCTTGGCAGGTGCCTTGTGGTACAGTCAGTTCTTCGGACTGTCACTGGGCAAAGGGTTCCTTACCGAATCTCCTACCCTCATGACGCTTTCGTTCTGCATTCTGATGGCGCTCAACGTAGTATTCTCTAATGTATGGGGCATCATCCTAAAGGAATGGAAGGGCTGCTCAAAGAAGACCATCGCCGTATTAATCGTCGGCATCATCGTCTTGATTATCTCAAGTTTCTTGCCACAACTTATATAACAAAAAAGAGGACCCCGAGTATTTCACAATGCTCGGGGTCTTTTTACTAAACTTAATTATCTAAACCAAAAATTCTTATAGAAAACAATCTTTAAAACTAATAACTTATATTTTATCTATAAATCTATTTATCTTGGCAAATTGAAAGCCTTGGTCATCTCTGCCATTTCCTCCTGGCTCATACCATCAGGCTCAAATCCCATACACTTGGAATCAATGTAGATCTTGGCGCTCTTAGAGAGTACGTCAATCTGGTCGAAGGCATCCATCACATCCAAGCCCTTGGCAAAGACGCCATGCTTCTCCCACATCACTACATCATAATCCTCCAACTCCTTCAAGGTCTCCTCAGCAAGTTTCAAACTGCCTGGCAACTGATAAGGAACAATACCCAAACCGAGTGGACAGAACGCCTTGGTTTCTGGAATCATACTCCAAAGCAGATTGCTCAACACATCCTTGCCCATGAACTTCTTATTGTGGCTCATAGCGATAAGCTCGATAGGATGAGTATGAACGGTAGCCTTGTAATTAGAACCCTTCTCGATGAGACGGGCATGAACGCTCAAGTGGCTTGGCAACTCAGATGTTGGCATTACAGGATTATCAGCGATGATAACATAGCTGGCGCAATCGTCCAGGATGCGGATGATAGAACCATTCTCCATAGGCCAGCGAGCCAAGTCGCGCATGCGCTTGCCTGTTCCCTTGCAGAAGAAGTAGCAGCCCTTCAATGCAGGTAATGCTGTACCAGTCTGCTTTACTTCGCTGATAGCAGGCAGAGCCTTGATTTCGTCATCTACCAAGTCGGTGATGTTCACGGTGATGTTACCACCATTACGCTCAGCCCAACCATTCTGCCAGAGATAACCGGCAACTTCAGCAATCTTCTCGACCTCCTTTTTCAAGGCAGGACGACCTTCTAAAACACTATTCATATTAATCTTGTTATTAGCTTGTTTAAAATTTCTGCTGCAAAAGTAATCATTTTTCTCCATATCCACCCTATTCTTTTGATATTTCTGCTATGACATTTGGCATCTTTGCATCATTTACTGATTACAGAAGAGGCTTTCTATCTTCCATCATCCCCCAAAAACAAATGGCGGACAAAAACACAAAATTTTGAATGGAAGAACAAAAAAACATCGTTTTTTTTTCGTAATTTTGCACCATAATAATAACGCAATAATAATATCACAATAATAATAATGCAACAAAACAATCAAAACATCATTAGAATGAGAAAAAGACTATTTCTACTTCTACTCGCTTTCATCTCGCTCTGCCAGATGAATGCAGTGGAAAGAACAAAGCTCAATTTCAATGGAGGATGGTTGCTCAAGGTGGGCGACTTCCCGAGAGCAGAACAGGCAAACTACAAGGATGCCGGTTGGAAACAGATTACGCTGCCTCGTGCCTTTAACGAGAAAGAAGCGTTCAAGGTTTCTATCGAACACCTCAGCGACACCATCATGTGGTATCGCAAGCACTTCCATATCCAAGAAGTGGGCGACCGCAAGTATTTCATCGAGTTTGAGGGCGTGCGCTTCGGTGCCGACATCTGGCTCAATGGCAAGAAAGTGGGATATACCGAGAATGGTGTGATGGCAAGCGGATTCGACCTGACACCTTATATTATAAAAGGTGAAAACGTCATAGCCGTACGTGTGGATAACTCCTGGAACTATCGTGAGCGCACCAGCGGTCAGCGTTTCCAGTGGAACGACAAGAACTTCAATGCCAACTATGGCGGTATTCCAAAGAATGTGTTCCTCCACATCACCGACAAACTCTACCAGACTCTTCCGCTCTACAATAATCTCAAGACCACAGGTATCTATATCTATGGCAGCAACTATGATATTGCAGGAAAGAAGGTAACGGTGAATGCAGAATCGCAGATAAGGAATGAGGATTCCAAGTCTCGCTCTTTCCGCTTCTTCGCCAAGATTCTGGACGCTGACGGCAAGGAAGTGGGCCATTTTGAGGGCGAAAGATATACCTTGAAGACAGGCGAAACCAAGACAGTAAAAGTGAGCGGACTCCTGAACAATGCTCACTTCTGGAGCTGGGGATATGGATACCTCTACACCGTGAAGACCCTCTTGAAGGCGGATGACGGAAGCAAGATTGATGATGTGGTGACCAAGACCGGTTTCCGCAAGACCCAGTTCGGTGAAGGCAAGTTCTATCTCAACGACCGTGCCATCATGATGCACGGCTATGCGCAGCGCACCTCCAACGAGTGGCCTGGCGTGGGTATGAGCGTTCCTGCCTGGTTGAGCGACTACAGTAACAAACTGATGGTAGAATCAGGCGGTAACCTGGTTCGCTGGATGCACGTCTGCCCTTGGAAACAGGATATCGAGAGCTGCGACCGTGTGGGACTGATTCAGGCGATGCCAGCAGGTGATGCAGAGAAGGATGTCTTCGACCGCAGATGGGAACAGCGCCTGGAACTGATGAAGGAAGCCATCATCTACAACCGCAACAACCCTAGCATCATCTTCTATGAAAGCGGAAACAAGGGCGTGAGCCGCGAGCACATGCTACAGATGAAAGCCATCCGCGATGAGTTCGACCCTCACGGAGGCAGAGCCAGCGGCAGCCGAGAGATGCTCAACATCAACGAGGCTGAATATGGCGGCGAGATGCTTTACATCAACAAGAGTAAGAAGCACCCGATGTGGTCGATGGAGTATCATCGCGACGAGGGTTTGCGTAAATACTGGGATGAGCAGAGCTATCCTTACCATAAGGAAGGCGACGGACCATTGTATCGTGGCAAGCCTGCCTTCGAATACAATCACAACATGGATACCTTTGCAGCAAGCATGGTAGAGCGCTGGTTCGAATACTGGCAGGAGCGTCCGGGCACCGGCAAAAGAGTAAGCGATGGCGGTACCAAGATCATCTTCTCGGATACCAACACCCATCATCGTGGTGAGGCCAACTACCGTTCGAGCGGTGTGACCGATGCGATGCGCATTCCGAAGGATGCCTTCTTTGCTCATCAGGTAATGTGGAATGGCTGGGTATCTCCTAAAAAAGATGCCACCTATATCGTGGGTCACTGGAACTACAAGCCAGGAACCATCAAGCAGACAGAATATGTGGTAAGTACCGGCGACGAGGTAGAACTCTTCACCAACGGCAAGAGTCTGGGCATGGGCGAACGCAGCAACCAGTGGCTCTTCACCTGGAAGAATGTACCTTTCGAGGCTGGAAAGATTGAAGCTGTTGCTTATACATACGATAAGTCTGATAAGAAATCAAAAGATGCCAAGACCAAGAAAGAAACAAGCCGTTATGCCATCGAAACTGCGGGCAAGCCTCATCACATCAAGCTCACCAGCATCCAGAATCCGGAAGGTTTCAAGGCTGATGGTGCCGACATGGCGCTCATCCAGGTAGAGGTGGTAGATAAGCAGGGCAGACGCTGTCCACTCGACAACCGAACCATCCACTTCAACTATCAGGGCGAAATGGAATGGATTGGCGGATTGGCAACTCCTAACGAGGAAACCCAAAAGGCACTTGCAGCCAAGAATCAGAGCCTCGTGGTAGATAAGAACGAGACAGCAGAACAGAAGGCAGCTGATATTCTCGATTCAACAGATAGCGACAATACCTTCGATAATTACATCGGAAAGATTGATTTACCTGTAGAATGCGGCGTGAACAGAGTTCTGATACGCAGTACCGTAAATCCTGGCGATATCAAGATTTGCGCTGGTGCTGATGGCATCAAGGGCGTGGCAAGCATCGATTTAAAGACAAATAAGGTAGATATCGAACACTATTTGCCTCAGATGACTCTAAAGGGAGATCTCTCTCGTGGCGAAACGCCATCTACCCCATCCTATACCGATATCAAGGAGACCATTGATATCACCGGTGCCGTGGCTGGCGTAAACCAGGAAGATGCCCAGAAAACTTTCGATGACGATGAGACTACAGAATGGAAGAGCGATGGCAAGCCTGAGAATACATGGATCACCTATCTGTTTACCAAGAAAAAGAAGGTAGACGAAATCACCGTGAAACTTACGGGCTGGAGAGACAAGATGTATCCGCTCGCCATCTTTGCCGGTAAGAAGAAGGTTTGGGAGGGTTACACCTACGCCTGCCTCGGCTATGTTCATATCAAGATAGACAAGCCAGTGAAGGCGAAGGATATCACCATCAGGATGATAGGCGATGCCAAGAGCAAGACCCAGCTCAGCGACACCAAGGAGCTGGCGGGTGGCAAGGCAAGCACCCTCGATTTCATAGGAATCAAGAAGGGCAAACCGGTATTGAGAATCGTAGAGATTGATTTTCTCAAGAATAAAAAGAATAAATAGCAGGAGAGTTTATAAAAAAAGCTAGTTGCCTTTGCTGAGCAACTAGCTTTCTTTTTTGTAACCAAATCACTCACAACTAAGGCAGGCTGGCAAGAACATTCCCGTCAAATATAAAGACGAAAAATATCTGATTCAGATAGAACCATCAAAAGGTAAGGTGATCATCAGCCGATGACCACCTTACCTTTTTTAATACCTTGCATTTTGCGAGGTCTTCTTTTGTGTGTAATTCCTTGATTTTTTGGCAAAACACCTAGCATATTTGTACTATTTTACATTTTTAAGAATCATAATACTGCTATTATTGGGTATTTTTCGCTATCTTTGCAAACGAAGAATAAACAATTAAGAACAACTTAATAAAACCCAATATGATGAACTATAAAAGAAATCATAAATTCATAGGATTATCCTTTGCTATGGCATTGATGTCATCACTCAACTGCCAGGCACAGTTGCTCCCTACCCCTACGCAGGAAGCCAAACCAGGCGTAAGATGGTGGTGGATGGGATCTGCCGTGGATAAGGAAAACCTGAAATGGAACCTTGACGAATACGCCAAGGCGGGTATCGGTGCCGTGGAAATCACACCGCTCTATGGCGTACAGGGCAACGACAAGAACGATATTCCTTATCTCTCGCCTAAATGGATGGATATGCTCAAATTTGTTGAGAAGGAAAACAAGCAGGTGGGCATCGAGACGGATATGGCCACCGGAACAGGCTGGCCTTTCGGTGGTCCTTGGGTACCTATCAGCGAAGCAGCATGCAAGGCGGTGTTCGTAGATACCATCGTGGATGTGAAGCAGAAACTGATGGAGATAGAATTCAACGTGCCACTGAAAGAACGTGCCTTCGCCAAACTGAAGGTCATCAAGGCATTCCCTATGGAAGGTGAAAAATACAAGAAACGCGTCATCGCTCTCTATGAAAGCCGCACCCGTCAGAAGGTAAAGCGTGCCGCACCTGGAGGAGAGGGATACGTTATCGACCATTTCGATTCTACTGCCGTGGCCAATTATCTGCAGCACATCGACAGCGCCTTCGTGGCATCGAAGACTCCATATCCTCATACCTTCTTCAACGACAGCTACGAGGTGTATGGCGCCAACTGGACACCTAATCTCCTGACGGAATTCGAGAAATATCACGGATATAAACTGCAGGATAAGTTCCCTGAGTTCCTCGATGGCGATGCTGTGGTGGTAAGCGATTACCGTGAAACCCTGGGCGACATGCTGCTCCATAACTTCACCGAACAGTGGACCAAATGGGCAAACAAGCGTGGTGCCATCACCCGAAACCAGGCACACGGTTCACCTGCCAACCTCATCGACTGCTATGCAGCCGTTGACATTCCGGAAATTGAAGGCTTCGGACTGACCGATTTCGGCATCAAGGGACTGCGCAAGGATCCGAGAAAGACCCGTCCTAACTTCAGCGACCTCAGCATGCTAAAATATGCTCCATCGGCTGCGCACATCACCGGAAAGAAATATACATCCAGCGAAACCTTCACCTGGCTCACCGAGCACTTCCGCACATCCCTGAGCCAGATGAAACCGGATATGGACCTGATGTTCTGCGCCGGCGTAAACCACATGTTCTTCCATGGCACCGCCTATTCGCCTAAAAACGATACATGGCCAGGCTGGAAATTCTATGCTTCGGTAGATATGAGTCCTACCAACAGCATCTGGCGCGATGCTCCGGAACTGATGAAATACATCACCAATTGCCAAACCTATCTGCAGTGGGGACAGCCAGACAATGATTTCCTGGTTTATCTGCCAGTAAGAGATATGTGGCGCAAGGATACCAAAAACTGGCTGATGCAATTCGATATCCACAGCATGGCGAAGAAAGCACCTGAATTCATCAAGGTGATTCTCGACATCGACAAGGCAGGATTCGACTGCGACTACATCAGCGACAAGTACCTTCGCACGTGTACCTTTAAGAACGGCATGATTGAAACGGCTGCCGGAACCCGATACAGAGGTATCATCATTCCTGGCAACAACATCATGCCAAGCGATGTGATTGAGCACATATCAGAATTGAAATCACAAGGCGCCAAGATTATCAAAGGCGATAATATCAAAGCAATGGAACAGGCGGCAAAACCGGAACTGATAAGAAAGGACCTGGGCTTGAAGATGATTCGCCGTGCCAACAGCATCGGTCATCATTACTTCATCGCCAACCTCACTAGCAAGGACATCGCTTCTAGCGTGGCTTTGGCCGTGAACGAGAAGCATGGCATCTGGTACAACCCTATGACGGGCGAATACCATGAGGCAACCATCGGCGACAAGGGTATCCAGCTGAACCTGAAGAGTGGCGAGAGCCGCATCCTCATCACATCGAATAAACCCGTGAATGAGTGGAAACTCGGTTCCAAGGTGAAGGTGAACGAAAAGGAAGCCATCGCTGCTGCAGATAGCAAGACCATCGACCTGACAGAGAATGCCTGGAAACTGTCATTCACCGAAGATGCTCCTAAGGTGGGCGAAACCTTCAACCTGAAGGGCGTAAAGTCTTGGGAAGGTCTCAGTGAAAAGGCGAAGGTGATGATGGGAACAGGTGTTTACGAAACCACCATCAAGCTATCGAAGGATGATGCCAAGAAGCAGTGGACCATCGACCTGGGTGATGTTCGCGAGAGTGCCCGTGTCTATGTCAATAATAAATATATAGGTTGCGCCTGGGCTGTACCATATATCCTAAACTGCAAGGATGCGCTCAACAAGGGCAAGAACACCATCCGTATCGAGGTAACCAACCTTCCAGCCAACCGCATCGCCGAAATGGACCGTCAGGGTGTTAAGTGGCGCAAGATGAAGGATATCAACGTGGTGGATATCAACTACAAGAAGACCACCTACGAGAACTGGACTCCTGTGTCAAGCGGACTGAACAGTACCGTGAAACTCGTAGAAATCAAGTAAATAATCATAACATTAATAACAAGACAAATGAAGAAACTGATCTTATCATCGCTCTGCATGCTCATGGGCTTGACCTCAATGTCTGCCCAGACCGCATTGCAAAATGAAATCCTGGAGGTAGCCCATCGAACCAACAACTACTTCATGACGAAGTACAGTGATCCAACCATCGACACTTTCGTGAAGAAAAAGCGTACCAGCAATCTTTGGACACGTGCCGTGTATTACGAGGGATTGATGGCGCTTTACGAGATTGACCCTCAGCAGCACTATCTCGACTACACCGATAAGTGGGCGGATTATCACAAGTGGACTGCCCGTGGCAGCGTAAACGATACCGATGCCGACAACCAGTGCTGCCAGCAAACCTACATGGATCGCTACGTTCAGACAGGCGGCAAGAAGGACTTGAGCAAGGTGAAGGAGAACCTGGACCATCAGATGAGCACCAAGCGTGTGAATTATTGGACTTGGATTGACGCTATCCAGATGGCAATGCCTGCCTACGCCAAGTATGCCAAGATTACTGGCGAGCGCAAGTATCTGGATTATGCGATGAATTCCTATAAATGGAGCCGTGATACACTGGCTAATGGTCTCTTCAACAAGAAAGAGGGTCTCTGGTGGAGAGACAAGGATTACGTGCCACCTTACAAGGAGAAGGATGGCAGCAACTGCTATTGGAGCCGTGGCAACGGTTGGGTATATGCAGCCCTGGTCCGCGTGATGGAGACTTTGCCAAAGACCGACAAGTACTATCAGTATCTGAAGAAGGATTTCATCTCTATGAGCCAGGCTATTCTGAAATGCCAGCGCAAGGATGGCTACTGGAACGTAAGCCTCGTCTGTCCTGCCAACTATGGCGGTCCTGAGATGACCGGTACAGGTCTCTTCCTCTATGGTATGGCATGGGGTGTTCAGCAGGGCATTCTTCCTAGAGCCACCTATCAGAAGGCGATGGACAAGGCATGGAAGGCTCTTGCCGCATCCGTTCACGAGGATGGTTTCATCGGCTATAACCAAGGCACCGGAAAGGAGCCATCAGCTGGCCAGCCTGTCACCTTCACCTCCGTTCCTGATTTCGAGGACTACGGCACAGGTTGCCTCCTGCTTGGTGCTGCAGAGTATTACAAGCTTTTAAAAGTAAAAAGGTAAAAAGGCTTTTTAAAGGTAAAAGGGTAAAAAGGTAAAAGGGTAAAAAAGAACCTCCCCCTTCCGCCACCGTTCCCAGCGATTCCATCGCTGGTCCCCAAGTCTAAGTTTTAAAGCTAAAAAAGAAAACAAATCATGAAGAAATATATCTGGCTGATGGCTTGCCTGGTGGCGTTTTCGCCACTAAGCGCCAACGCCGCAAAGAAACAGAAGAAAGCAAAGAAGGCACAAACCGAACTTTGGCCTGATGGCACAAAGATGGATGCCTGGTTCAGCAACGCCCAGAAGGTGAACGTGGATACCCTGGGCAAGAAATACGTTCTCACCGACTATGGCGTGAAAACGGATAGCACCCTGATTCAGACCAAGGCCATCCAGGCTGTTATCGACCGTGCTGCCCAAGATGGCGGTGGCGTTATCGTGGTGCCTGCCGGAACCTATCAGAGCGGTGCCCTCTTCTTCCGTCCAAAGACTCATCTCTATGTTTCGGAAGGCGGAAAACTGAAAGGTAGCGATCGCATCGCCAACTTCCCAGTGGTAGAAACCCGCATCGAGGGCGAGACCTGCAAATACTTCTCGGCATTCATCAATGCCGACAAATGTGATGGCTTTACCATCGCCGGTCCGGGTACCATCGATGGCAACGGTTATCACTATTGGGAGGAGTTCTGGATTCGTCGCACCTGGAACCGTGAATGCACCAACAAGGATGCACAGCGTCCCCGCCTCGTCTATATCAGCAACTCAAGCAACGTAACCTTGCAGGATGTACATATCCAGAACAGTCCGTTCTGGACCAACCACATCTACCGTTGCGACCATGTCCGCTTCCTGGGCTGCACCATCTTCGCCCCTACCAGTGGCATGCGGGCACCAAGTAGCGATGCCATCGACATCGATGTATGCCACGATGTGCTGGTGGATGGCTGCTACATGAGCGTAAACGATGATGCCATCGCCATCAAGGGCGGTAAGGGCACCTGGGCAGACCAGGCACCAGAGAATGGTCCTGTATATAACGTGCTCATCCAGAACTGTAACTACGGAAGAGTGCACGGCTGCTTAACCCTCGGCAGCGAGAGCGTGAAAGACCGCAACATCGTATTACGCAACACCAAGGTGGGCAATGCACAGCGCGTACTCTGGCTGAAGATGCGCCCTGATACTCCTCAGCATTACGAGTACGTAATGGTGGATAACATCCAGGGCACTACAGGCAGCTTCCTCGTCATCCGCCCATGGAAGCAGTTCTTCAAGCCAGGCGATCGCAAGGACATGCCTCTGAGCCAGTGCAACAACATCACAATGAAGAATATCCAGATGGATTGCGACAACTTCTTCGATGTGGGTAAGAGCGAGAAATATCGTCTGGTAGATTTCACCTTCGAGAACATCAACTGTACCGATAAGAAGATGGCCTTTGATGCCAACCTTATTGAGAATACCGTGGCAAAGAAGGTGAACATCACCCCTAGAGAAAAGAGCAACGGATTGAAGACCACCGGCGATGCCGATGGGTTGAAATAACACATACATTTTATAGAAAGTAATACAGAATTGAGTACTGAAACGAGCTTAATTTGCAAGAATAAGGCGCGTTTTGTTTTTTTATATCCCTCCTTATTTCTTTTTATCTCTTAAAATTAGGCATTTCCAAATATTTTGCTTAATTTTGCCTGCAAAATAATTTTGAGTAAGAAAATGATAGATATAAAAGGTATAACCAAGAGCTTCGGCTTCCTGCAGGTGCTTAAGGGCATCGACCTGCATATTGACAAGGGCGAGGTGGTAAGTATCGTCGGTCCTAGTGGTGCCGGCAAGACTACACTCCTCCAGATTATCGGTACCCTCGACAAGCCTGATAGTGGCAGCATCATGGTTGATGGCATCGATGTAAGCAGCCTCAGCACCAAGAAACTGAGCGATTTCCGCAACCAGCATCTCGGTTTCGTCTTCCAGTTCCATCAGCTTCTACCAGAGTTCACCGCCCTGGAGAACATCATGATTCCTTCCTTCATTGCTGGCAAGAGCCGCAAGGAAGCCAAGGAGCGTGCCGAGGAGTTACTGGCGTTCATGGGCTTGAGCGATAGAGCCAGTCACAAGCCTGCCGAGTTATCCGGTGGTGAGAAACAGCGTGTAGCCGTGGCGAGAGCTTTGGTCAATAATCCTGCCGTCATCCTTGCCGATGAGCCATCAGGAAGTCTCGACACCAAGAACAAGGCTGAGCTTCACCAGCTCTTCTTCGACCTCAGAGACAAGTTCGGTCAGACTTTCGTCATCGTAACTCATGATGAGAGCCTTGCTGCCATCACCGACCGCACCATCCATCTCAAGGATGGAATGATTGAGAAGACGGTGGAAGCAGGAGCTGCTGATAGCCAGAAAGAAACTGCTGATAACAATAAAGAAGTTTCTGCAGAAGAACCAGACTCATCCATAGATTGCATCTAAACGCCCTGAAAGGGCAGAAGCCCCTAGCCCAGGGCAACACCCTGGGTAATTACGGACGCAAACCTGTCGCCCTGTAAGGGCAAAAGCATTTTATATTCTCGAAAATAATATGATATGGCAAAAAAGATAAAACTCGGCGATTACAATCGCCTTCGCATCGTAAAGAAAGTTGATTTCGGTCTGTATCTCGATGGTGGTGACGAGGGAGAAATCCTCCTTCCATCCCGCTACGTACCTGAAGACGCAGGCATCGGCGACGAGCTGGATGTCTTCATCTATCTCGACCAGGAAGAGCGCCTCATAGCAACCACCGAAACCCCTTTGGCAAAGGTGGGCGATTTCGCCTATCTCGAAGTGAAATGGGTCAACGAATACGGAGCCTTTCTGGGTTGGGGGCTAATGAAGGACATCTTCTGCCCATTCCGCGAGCAGAAGAAACGTATGGTGCTCGGCAACTCCTACATCGTGCATATCCACATCGACGAGGAGAGCTATCGCATCGTTGCCTCTGCCAAGATTGAGCGTTATCTCAACGAAGACCATCCTCACTACAAGCATGGCGATGAGGTAGATCTCCTCATCTGGCAGAAGACCGATCTCGGCTTCAAGGTTATCATCGACAACCAGTATCCGGGTCTCCTCTATCAGGACCAGATTTTCCAGTACATCCATACCGGTGACAAGATGAAGGGCTACATCGGAAGAATTCGTCCTGACGGAAAGATAGATGTCACCCTGCAGAAGACCGGCATCCAGCAGACTGCCGATTTCGCCGAAACCCTCTACCAGTATCTCCTGGACAACGACGGCGAGTGTAACCTTGGCGACAAGAGCGAGGCCGACGACATCTACGAGCGTTTCCACGTGAGCAAGAAGGTTTACAAGCGTGCCGTGGGCGATTTATACAAGAAGCGCCTCATCACCGTAAGCCCGATGAGCATCCGATTGGCAGAATAAAGATTTTTTAGATGTATATATAATAAGGTATATATATAAAAGGTGGAGCATCGAACCCGATGTTCCACCTTCATTTTTTTGAAACAATTTATTCAAAGCATTGTATCACCATTGCATTTCTCCTGTAATCTAATACCCCTACCTTTGCAACCAGAAAAGATTATCATAGAAAAGAAGAAGAAGAATGAGAAAGAAAACATTTACAAAAGGTAGTTTGCTGATGATGACCATGCTCGTTAGCAGCAACATGATGGCTGGCACACCAGAATTGGAAAGCAATGCCACCAGCAACGCAGTAAAAGCCCATCGCGTACTCGTGATAGGCGCTCAAGACAACGTGAAATCAAACTATTTCGTTACTGATATGCTGGCAGAGGATACGCAGATCAACCCAGACAGCGTATGCTACATATATAATAAGGTGATAGAAGACAACCTCGCACAACTTGCCCAGAAATCAAAGGCAAACTTCACCTATGTAGACGGTAATGCCATTCAGGGCACCTACCACGACATTCTGGAGGATATCAAGACCACAGGCGAAGGCGAGAACCAGTCATCTGACCTTACATTCGTCAATGCCACCCAACTCCGTGGCATGCTCGACCAGGCAGGAGCCGATTATCTCCTCCTCCTCGACAATCACTATCTCAAGTATCAGGAAGAGCCTTTCAAGACCATCTTCCACTACGTGAACTATTCACTCTATGATGGCAACAAGAAGAAATTGGCACAGGGTAGCAATTACTTCACATCCATCAACCCACAGTCGGAACAGCAGATGCTCAAGGCTAGCCGCAAGAGTACTGCAAAAATGCTCAACGACGTGGAGAGTACACTCACAGCTATGAGAAAGTAAAAAACGTATTCAGGAAATAGCAGAAGAATTCTTTTAGGAAATAGGAATAGAAGAATTCTATGATATTCGGCAGAATCACGATAAACTTTTATAAACCAAAGATTGTATTTTATGAATTCAATTCGATTTGTCGCCACAGCAGCGCTGTTGGCGGCTGGTAGCACCACGTGCCTCTTTGCACAGAACACCCGTGCCACCGTTACAGGAAAGATTGTGGATAACACCAAAGAACCTGTAATCGGTGCCTTGGTAACCGTAAAGAACGAGTCTACAGGTTTCACCGTTTCCGCTGCCACTGATGCCAACGGAAACTATACCATCCGAGAAATTCCACTCGGTTCGCCTTACACCATCACCGCCAAATACATCGGTTATGGTGACCAGAAGCGCACAGGCTATTCGCTCAACCAGGGCGATATGCTGCGTGTTGACTTCACCATGAGCGACCAGAGCCAGGAATTGAAAGAGATTGAAGTGGTGGCAAACTCTCTGAAGAAGAACGTGGATAACGAGGGAGCATCAACCAGCGTTACAGCGCAGGACATCAAGAAACTGCCTGTAAACGGACGTAACTTCACTTCGCTCATCGACCTCTCTCCGCTGAGCAACGGCATGAACCTCAGCGGTCAGCTTGCCTCTTCCACCGGTTTCAACATCGATGGCATGTCATCCAAGAACCCTATCTCCGGCGGTGCTGCCAATACCAGAAAAGGCAGTCCTTACGCCATGACCATGGAGGCCGTGAGAGAGTTTAAGGTGGTAACCAATGCCTATGATGTAACCTATGGCCGTGCAGGTGGCGGACTCATTAACGCCGTAACCCAATCGGGTACCAACACCCTCAAGGGTTCGGCATTCTCCTATCTCCGCACCGACTGGCTCGCCAGCCAGTACGACATCCTCGGCAACAAGCGTACCTCTGATTTCTCCACCTATCAGTATGGTTTCTCGCTGGGTGGACCTATCATCAAAGACCGCCTGCATTTCTTCGTGGCATGGGATCATCAGCAGGACACCAAGCCATTGCGCATCGCCGACATTCATGGAGCATCGGATGAAAGCAGATACAATCTGTCGCAAGCTACACTTGATGCCTTCACCCAGATAGCAAAAGATAAATACGGGCTGCCTAACCAGCCGGAGTACGGTTCGTTTGACAAGAAATCAAACACCAACTCCGTGTTCGCACGCATCGACTGGCAGATCAACCCAACCAATCTGCTCAGTGTTCGCAACAACCTGAACATCAACAAGCAGCCATATAGCCAAGGTGACAATACCACCATCAACTTCCTGGAGTCTTACTCCGACTGCAACACCGCAGACAACAGCTTGATGGCATCTCTCCGCAGCGTATTCGGACCAAAGATTACCAACGAGGCGAAAGTGCAATGGATGTATTCGATGGAAGAGACCAAGGCAAACAGTCTCCTGCCTAACGGCACCATCCCACGTGCCATCGTGCAGAACGTAGCATCGGAAGTAGATGGAAAGACCTTGATGACCAACATCCAGATAGGCGGACAGCGATTCACCCCAGAGAATTTCCACGACAACGTATATCAGTTTGTAGATAACCTGCTCATCAATGCAGGCAAGATCAACTATACCCTGGGCTTGGACGTGATGTATTCTCACCTCTCCTCACTCTATGGCAGCGAAACCAACGGACGTTTCTACTTCAAGGGACTCGACAGTTTCAACAACATGACCCCTTACCGATATGCCCGCGACGTATATATGGTAGAAGGCGAAAAGAACCAGAAGGTAACCCAGCGCATCGTAAACGCAGGTATCTACGGTCAGTTGCACACCCAGCTCTTCGAGGGCTTCGACCTCACAGCCGGCGTACGCATCGACAACGCTTCCTATCTTGACCACGGCAACTACTACGAGCCAGCCGACCGTCTTCTCGGTGTAAGAACCGACAAGGGCATCGGTCTCTTCCTGGTACAGCCAAGATTACAGTTGCAGTGGGATATCAACAACAAGCATACCGATATTCTGAAGCTTGGTGGCGGTATCTTTGCATCAGACATCAACAACTACGCCACGGTAAACAGTCAGGTGTTCGACGGAAGCCGCATCGTAACCATCGATACCCAGGATGCGAGCCTCATCCCTACTCCTAACTTCCCAAGCTATCGTCAGAACCCAGCCACAACTCCGGGTGCTGATCTGCTGAAGAATCCAAATGTAGAGAAGCTCGTCACCATCAACTGCAACAAGGAGGGCTCCAAGGTGCCAACCATCTACAAGGCAAACCTATCGTATACCCACTACTTCAGCGACCGATTCAAGATGGGCGTAGCAGGATACATGACTCTGGCTCGCCACAACTATCTCTATATCGACAAGAACATGGTGGATGAGCCTTACTTCAGATTGGAAAACGAAGGTGGACGTGGCGTCTATGTGCCTGCCAACACCATCGATGCCAAGGGCAACACCAACTGGCTGGAAGGCAGAAAGACCAAGGAGATAGGTCGTGTACTGGAGCTTAACACCATCGGAAAGGTAAACCAGTTTGCCTTCGTCATCGACGGTAGCTGGAGATACTTCAAGGATGGATTCCTCTCATTCAGCTATACATGGAACAGCGTAAAGGACAACAACACCTATAATGGCGACGTGGCAAACACCTCAACACTGGTAAAGATGGTGAAGGATGACCCACGCGACATGAGTCAGCTGAGCTATGGTAACGGTCAGTTCCGCCACAAGCTGGTGGTTTACGGAACAGCACCAACCTTCTGGGGCATCCAGGCAGGTATCCGCTTCTCTGGCATCGGCGGCACCCGCTACTCTACCATCGTAGGTGGCAACGTGAATGGTGACTTCGTGGCAACCAACGACCTCGCCTATATCTTCGACCCTAACGACCCTAACACCGATGCAGGCATCCGCAAGGGCTTCGAAACCCTGATGGCTAACCCTAAGGTGGAGAAGAAGTTCAAGGAGTATTTGCAGAGCAACTATGGCAAGATGGCTGAGCGCAATGGCGGCGTAAATGGTTTCTACGGCACCTTCGACCTTCACTTGGAGAAGGCATTCAAGCTTTACAAGACCCATGCCCTGGAAGTTTCACTGGATGTATTCAATGTGGCCAACCTTCTCAACAAAGACTGGGGTGTAGGCAAGAACCTCTCTAACGTTCCTCTCTATTACATCACAGGTTTCGACCAGGAGAAGAAGCAGTATAAGTATGCCGTAAATACCAACGCCGGCGTAGCTGGTGGCAATGGTAATCCTTACCAGTGCCAGTTGGGTATAAGATACAGATTTTAAACAGATTTTTAGAAGTTATCTCAGACGTTTTCAGACGTTATTAGAAGTTTTTTAAAGAAGAATATGAAGAAGACTAGTATGATATTGTGCGGAATGATGCTTTTGGCATCTTCCGCCATGGCTCAAGTAAAGGTGATAGCCCATCGTGGCCATTGGAACAGTCAGGGTGCAGCCCAGAACTCCATCGCTGCCATGCAGAATGCCAAGAAGGCTGATGTTTGGGGAAGCGAGTTTGACGTACACATCACCACAGACGGCACCGTGGTGGTAAACCATGACGACGACATCCATGGCATAATCATCGAGAACGCCAAGTATGCCGACATCAAGAATCTGAAACTTGCCAACGGTGAGCCTATCGCCACGCTGAAGAGTTATCTGGAGGCAGGCAAGAAGCTTGCTCCCATGCAGCTGATTCTGGAAATCAAGGCCCATCAGACTCCTGAGCGTGAAGACAGATGCGTAAAGGCTTGCCTTGATTTGGTAAAGGCAACCGGCATGGAGAAGCAGGTGGATTACATCTCCTTCAGCATGCATGCCTGCGAGGAACTCGTAAAGCTGAACCCACAAGCCCGGGTTTACTATCTGGGCAGCGACGTGGCTCCCAAAGTCATCAAACAGAAAGGCTTTGCCGGCATCGACTACTATGGTGGTGCCCTCCTCAAAAATCCGAACTGGATTAAAGAGAGTCACGACCTGGGCATGAAGGTGAATGTATGGACCATCGACCAGATGAAGGAGATTCAGAAATGCGTAGATTCCGGCGTTGACTTCATAACCACCAACAAGCCAGAAGAAGCCAAGAAGATTGCCGAAGGCAAGCTCAGCTTCAAGTAAAGAATAAAAGGAAAAATAGAATATGAATTGAGAATTCAGCAAATAGCCAAGATGCTAATTTGCTGAATTCTTTTGTTTTTGTATCTATCACTCATTCTTCTACTACAGCATCCAATACGTTCCGCAAATTACCTATCAGATAAAACGGAAGATTAATCAACGTAAACTCCTTGCCATGAATGGTCTTGACCTTATCTATAGAATAAGGCTTTGACCAGATACGAATGGCTATATTAACTTCCGAACTATCCATAAATACTTGGAGAGAACGGAGATGGGCATTGGTTCCACTCTTTACCTCTATCGGATAAAGCTTGGAGTTATGAGTAAAAATGAAATCAATCTCTGCACCGTTATTCGGCTTTGCCCAAAACGAGCGATGCTGTCCCACCCTATCTTCCAAAGCCAATAACTCCTGAGCCGTTATTTGTTCTGCAATATGCCCACGCCAACTGTCCACCATATCGGTAGAGCCAATGATTTCCTTTCTGATTCCCGCCTGATAGTTCACCAATCCCGTATCAAACCAGATGAGTTTTGGCATTCGTTTGGTCTCAGGAATAATCGGCAACTGGGTAGAAGACACTGGGTAAACCAGCTCCAGAAGCATTGCCTTCTCCAGCAATCTAAATGCCTCGCCCACCTCTCTTGACTTATAGCCAGAATTGGCAAAGTTACCTAACGTAATGGTCTCACCCGAAAAAGCCCAACCATAAGAGAGGATAAATCTCACCACATCCGTCAGCTTATTGCCTCTGACGTATTTTTCAGAATCATCCTTATAGGCTTGCACCAGAGTTTCATAAACATCTTCGATACCAATGACATCTTGGGTTTCAGCATACTGCTGCACTGCTTCAGGCATCCCTCCCACAATAGTATATTGATTGAAAAGATGCATCAACTGTTCATGGAAGGCAACCGTATATTCTGCCTTCTGCGAGAGTACGGCAAGCAGATTATACTTGCCGATAGCCCCCAGGAACTCAGAAAACGAACAAGGTCGCAAAGCCAGATACTGTACTCTTCCCACAGGGAAACTGACTTTAACATCCACCAGATTCTCCAACAGACTGCCAGCTGCAATAACATACAAATCAGGTCTCTGTTCATAGAAATACCTAAGAAGTGCTATGGTTTTAGGAGAATTCTGAATCTCGTCGATGAAAACAAGGGTAGTTCCTTCTTTCTTAACCTTACCGACACTGGCATACAGCATATTCACCAGGTCGTCTAAAGGAATCTCCATCTCGAACAACTTGGCATTCTCATTTCTTTCCAGATTGAAATATAGATAATTATCAAACTGAGAGCCAAACTCATTGACCACAGTTGTCTTACCAACCTGTCGAGCTCCTCTCAGGATAAGGGGCTTATGCTTTTTGTCTTGCTTCCAAGCCTCCAGTTTACTGATGATATTTCGTCTAAACATACGCATTTGTTTCAAATCAGGGGCAAAGATACTACTTTTTTGTCGCAAATCAGCGGCAACAGCGTTAAAGTTTGTTGTAAATCAGGGGCAACTAGGCATATAATTGTAGCAGTTCCCCAAAGTGGACACAAAAAATGATTATTAATTATTTATATTTTTAAAAGTACACATATCTATCAAATTTCGTTCCTTTTCATTTGCAAAAGTAGACAATCTCATCCATATTTGCAAGTTTTTCTTTATAAAAGTGAACATTATTCTTTATTTTTCTCATTTCCAGCCATTTTCTTCCGTTCTGTGACGAACTTCGGTGTAGCATTAGCCTCTCGCTTCCCAAAAGTGTCCTTTCTTGGAAGCTCCCCTTTATAAAACCTCTTCCTGTAATTATTTGGCGTATCATAGCCGATAGCACAACATGGTCTTTTCTCATTGTAATAATCCACGTATGCGTCCAAGGCCTCCTCGAACTCCTCTCTTGAATTACATGTCTCAATCTTGAAGTCTATGAACAATTCCTCTTTTATCCATCCGTTGAGGGATTCGTTCACAGGGTTGTCTGTAGGCTTTCCTGCCCTGGACATAGACCTCACAATCAACGTGTCCTTTATCAGCTCATTATAGGCGAGTGAAGCATACACGCTACCTTGGTCCGTATGAAGAACAGTTGGCTCATCTGTGCCCTTCAACAGGTTGATGACATCATTTAGCCCATCAATGTACTGGTCTCTATGTCCACGTCTCTCAGCCACATGCCACGTTAGGATTTCTTTCGTAAAGACATCGAAATACATGGTCAACTCAAAGAAGAACCAAGAGTATTTGATGACTGTCATGTCAGAGACGATAACTTGTCGAGGTCTGTCTACCGTGTCCCACGTGGAATAAATGAGGTTGGGGTACTTATCCTTTACCTTACGTGGTTTGTAATGTATCTTGTGTCTCGTTTGTGACTGAATACCAAGATATTGGAAGCATTTATAAGAGAAATTGTCGCTGATACTCAACTGTAAATTGATTCTTATGTACGCCGCCACCCACCTGTAGCCATGTGTTGGGTGTTCCGAGTGTATGTCCTCAACCACACCCACCATGAACTCACGATTGATCTCACGGGATGAAGGCTCTCTTCTAAGCCACTTGTAATACCCCGACCGACTTACTCCCATCATCTTGCAGATATCCTTGACAGGATACTCGTGCGATAGCATGTCCACTATTTTGAACTCTTCATTTTTAAACGAACATACTCCGTTTGCCCATCCTCGTTCTGCCTCACCAGATATTTTTTTTTGAGCCGTTCATTCTCAATACGCAAGCGTAGGATTTCTCGCTTATACCCCTCCTTGGTTTTGTCAATGCCCTCAGGAAGTATGTTCCCAATCTCAGCATCAGCACGAGCCAACCCCTCTATGCCTGCTTCTTCATATTGCTTCAGCCACTTCTTAAAAGAAGTTTCCGAGACATTGTTTGCCCTGCAGAAATCACCGAGCTTAACTTTGGAGTTTCCCTTGAACTTACGAATCAAGAACTCCTTTTCCAATGGATTTAAATGCTTTGCCATAAAAAGTTTCCTTTCTGGTGAATACTTGACGATAAGATAACCGTGCTTCGGCAAGTTGTGTGCCCTTACGTTCGGGCTACGCCCTCTCTACAGGGCACACAACTCTATCTGCTTGCAAAGGTAATCATTTTCCATCAGTTTTCCACCTTTCTGTGTCTACTTTTTGAGGGGCAGCAAATGTGTAGCAGTTCCCCAAAGATGCGTCACCTTTATTTTCTTATACGGTTTACCGCCCAAACCAAGGGCAGCCATCGTATGATCCTTGATAATCAATTTACCAGCAAGAAAATCTTACCATACTTGATGGTATTCGCTTTGCCTTGAAATTGCAATAACAAGGCAATTGGTATCCAAAACAATATTCATAACTATACGTTATGAAATACTATGAAGTTCCGAAATTACACAATCTACAAATTCTGCGTATTATCCATTTTTGCGTTTATCAAGCAAAAAACTGATAAACTCATCAGAGATATTAGAGATTTCTCCTTTATCATAGATTGTCAACAAATCAATGATAACGGAATCTCCTTCCTGATAAAGATTATAAGTGCTTGGAAAGCTTTCTAAGTTGTCGCTCAAATTCTTTTTCCGTATAAATTTTAACCTTCATACTACGCCTCCTCTTCCCGAAGTCTTCTCAACAATTCACGAGCATCCATCGGCTTAGTCCCATTCTTCTTATGGGCTTCCAGTTCATCAAGAGCACGGTTGAGACTTTCTGCCACATAGGCTTCCTGCTCTGCCTGGCTCATATAAGTTTCCTGATAACTGTTTCCTGATTTGGAGATAGAACTGGCTAATTTTTCAGCATAGTCTTTGAGCTTAGCGACAAATTCGTCAAGCGTATATTGACCTGTAGAAGGTACTTGAAACTGAATATTAATCGTTTCCATATTATTCCTTTCTTTTAAATTAACGCCACAAAATTAAGGAAAAGAATTGGAAATGCCAAGGAAAAGAACAACTTTCTTTAGTTTAAGATACGAAAAAAACTATCAATACCAGATTTTGAATGCAGTACACGATATGATGCAAATTGGATCATGTAATCTGCATCGTGCTATTTGCATCATTCTTTTATTTTCCTTTTCAACCCAGCCTAATAAAACAAGGGAGCGAACTGCATCGCAACGCAGCCCGCTCCCTTATCTATACTGATGATTGAATTTAATCTACCTTTTCGATAATCTTCATTCCCTCTTCCACTGCCTGCATGTTCAGTGGAATCAAACCATGATGGCGCTCTGGCAATGACTTGTAAAGCGCCTTGTTCAAACCATCGGTGCTCACAACAGGACAAACCTTCAGCAGACCGCCCAAAACAATCATATTGAACACCTTGGAGTTTTTCATCTCGGCAGCCTTGTCCATCGCATCAATGCGATAAATGGTGATGTCCTTGCGCTGTGGAGGATTCATCACACCATAGCCATCATAAATCAGGATGCCGCCTGGCTTAATCTTCGGCTCAAACTTGTCGAGCGACGGCTGGTTGAGCACGATGGCTACATCATAATGGCTCAGGATAGGCGAAGAGATGCGACTGTCGCTCACAATGACCGTTACATTGGCTGTACCGCCACGCTGCTCTGGTCCGTAAGCAGGCATCCAGGTTACCTCCTTATCCTCCATCAGTCCTGAATAAGCCAGAATCTTTCCCATAGAGAGAACGCCCTGACCGCCAAAACCGGATATAATGATTTCTGTCTTCATTGTTCTAATCTTTTGTAAATGCCAAATTCAACATTCAACATTCAACATTCAACATTACATGTTCGTTGTATCCTTCAGGTCACCCTTAGGATACTGCTTAAACATGTTATCTTCCATCCACTTGTTAGCCTCAACAGGTGAGAGTTTCCAACCGCTGTTGCAAGTAGAAACAATCTCTACCAGGCTGGAACCCTTGCCCTGCATGCTTGCCTCGAACGCCTTGCGGATAGCCTTCTTTGCCTTCTTGATGCTTGCCACGGTCTCCACACTCTGGCGGGTTACATAACAAGTACCCTGCAGATGGCTTGCCAACTCGGTAATATTGAGTGGATAACCATGAAGATCAGCATCTCTACCATAAGGACAGGTAGCAGTCTTCTGACCCAACAGGGTGGTTGGCGCCATCTGTCCGCCGGTCATACCATAGATGGCATTATTGATGAAGATGATGGCGATATGCTCACCACGGTTCAGGGCGTGGATAGTTTCGCAGGTACCGATGCAAGCCAGGTCGCCATCGCCCTGATAAGTGAAGACGAGACGATCAGGCCACAAGCGCTTGATACCCGTAGCTACAGCAGGTGCACGACCATGAGCAGCCTCCTGCCAGTCAATATCCAAATAGCGATAAGCAAAGACAGCGCAGCCCACCGGACATACGCCTACCGTCTTATCCTCCATGCCCATCTCCTCTATAACCTCGGCAACGAGCTTATGAACTACGCCATGCGAACACCCCGGGCAATAGTGCATCGGGGTATCGTTCATCAGCGTAGGCTTCTTATATACCAGATTCTCTGGTGAAATTATATCATTCATTTTATTAACTTCTTTAATGCTTCAACGATTTCCTCCGGCTCAGGTACGATACCGCCCAGACGACCAAAGTGCTCCACAGGAGTCTGACCATTCACAGCCAGTCGCACATCCTGAACCATCTGACCGGCATTGATTTCTACAACCAGAATGCCCTTCTTGGTCTTGGCAAGTTCATGAATCTCCTTTTCAGGGAAAGGCCAGAGGGTGATAGGACGGAACAATCCTACCTTGATGCCCTGCTCACGCGCACTCTCGATGCTCTTCTCGGCAATACGTGCCGCACTACCGAAGGCTACGATAACATAGTCGGCATCATCCATCTGCTCGGTTTCATAACGAACCTCGGTTTCACGGATTTTTCTGTATTTCTCCTGAAGAGCAATATTGCGCTCCTCCATCACCTCAGGCTTGAGTTCCAGAGAGGTCATGATGTTGACAGGACGACTCTTCGGACGGCCGATGGTAGCCCAAGGACACTCCCTGGCAATCTCCTCCTCGGTACGTCGAGGCTTGACAGGAGGCAGAACCACCTTCTCCATCATCTGACCAATGACACCATCGCTCAGAATCATCGCAGGATTGCGATACTTAAAGGCAAGCGTAAAGGCGAGATCAACGAAATCAGCCATCTCCTGAACAGAAGCAGGAGCCAGCACAATCACATTATAGTCGCCATTACCACCACCGCGGGTAGCCTGGAAATAATCACTCTGGGATGGTTGGATGGTACCCAGACCCGGACCGCCACGCTGCACATTGACGATAACGCCCGGAATCTCAGCACCTGCCATGTAAGAGATACCCTCTTGCATCAAAGCCACACCCGGACTTGAAGAAGTGGTAATGACACGCTTACCGGCACCGGCGCCACCATAAACCATGTTGATAGCCGCCACCTCACTCTCAGCCTGCAGAACCACCATACCTGATGTTTCCCATGGCTTGAGCAGAGCCAGCGTCTCTATAATCTCACTTTGAGGTGTGATAGGATAGCCGAAGAAACCATCCGCACCACATCTGATACAGGCATGGGCTATCGCCTCATTGCCTTTCATTAATGTAACTTCCTGATTTGCCATTATTTAGTCCTCCTTCTTACGATAAACAGTGATACAGCCGTCCGGACACACGATGGCGCACGAAGTGCAACCAACACACGCATCAGGTACAGCTGCCTCTACATAACGGTAACCATGCACATTGACTTTTTTCTCTGCCAATGCGATGACATGCTGAGGACAAGCCTCCACACAGAGCGAGCATCCCTTGCAACGCCCGGTGTCGACTACAATAGCCCCTTTAATCTTACTCATATTCTAATTTCTTACTAATTATCTTTACCATTGGAGTAAACAAAGCTCCTGCTGTCCACATGTCGGTTGTTATGGATTGTAGTAGTCTTTGCAATAAAAGCTCATGATATCATCCAGCATCTCCTTGGCTGCTACGGCAGGACTCTCCGGATCGAGGGCAATGGCCTCCATATAGCAGTCGAGGGCACGCTTAAAGTCACCCTGCTTGCGCCAGGCGTTACCTTGCTGATAATATTCTTCTGCTGTCATTTACTCTTTTCTTTTTAAGTTTTGCTCTGCGAAATTACTAATTTTCGGCTAAGAAAAAGAATATAAGCCTAAGATTTAAACTATATTAATGTAGTTTTTCACAAAAATGCGCACACTATAATTCAGTGTGCAATTTTTATGAAAGATGTGCATTATTTCTACTAAAATATTCTATAAAAACACAATTCGTCATTTACCGCAGTTTTTTACGATAAATGACGAACAGTACGATTCCCCTCAACAGAAGGTAGAGAATGAAGGCCAACCACAGGGCATGATTGCCCAGGAAAGGATGCAAGCCGAAGAACAGACCGAAGAACGAAGCCGAGGCTACGGCAGTAGAACAGAGCATCGACTTAGACTGGGTGATACCTACAAAGATGCCATCGAAGACGAATGCCGACATGCCAGACAGCGGAATCAGCACAGCCCACCAGAAATATTCGCCCGATGCAGCTATCACCTGCTTATCGCTCGTGAGCAAAGAGAGGAAATTCTCGCCACCCACTATATATAATAAGGTGAAACCTACTGCCACGACAGCTCCAAAACCCATCGTTCTTCTAACCACCTCGCGGAATGCCCCCATGTTTCGGGCTCCGTAATACTTGCCGCTCAACGCCTCTGCCGCATAAGCAAAACCATCCATAAAATAAGAGAAGATGGTAAAGAGCGTCATCAGCAGCGTATTCACAGCCAGCACGATGGTACTCTCCCTGGAACCTGCCGCCGTAAAAAAGAGGTTTACCGCCACCAGACAGAGGGTGCGGAGAAAGATATCCTTATTGAGCGAGAAAAACTGCTTCAGCGGTTCAGCAGCAAAGAGATGCCGGCGATAGTCATACTTGCTTAACCGGCGATAACAGATGCGATAAAACAGACATGCCATCAGGAATCCCCACCATTGGGCAATGACCGTTCCGAGCGCCACACCTTCTACCGTCATACCGCCGACAAAGACCAGCAGCAGAGAGGCTATGATGTTAACCACATTCTGCGTCAGCGATACCATCATCGGAATGCGCGTGTTCTGCATACCGATAAACCAGCCCGTAAATCCGTAGAGTCCGAGCACTGCCGGGGCTCCCCAGATACAGACATAACAGTATCTCCGTACCAGTTCCACGACATCCGCTTCCGGCGACATCGCCCACAGTCCGCAGCCTATCAGCCATTTCTGAAGAACGAAGAACAGCACTCCTATTCCCACACCGATACTCAGAGAGCGCACCAGGAGCCTCAGCACCTCAGCCAAATCTCTCCTTCCCAAAGCCTGCGAAGTCATTCCGCTGGTTCCCATTCTCAGGAATCCGAAAAGCCAGTAGATGACATTGAAGAGCATCGAGCCCACGGCAATGGCTCCGATATACGCTGCATCGCCGATATGCCCGACGATAGCGACATCAACCAAACCCAAAAGCGGTACCGTGATATTGGATATTATCGACGGCACCGCTAATTGTAATATTCGTTTATTCACCTTTTTCAATTCTTAAACCTCATTTAGTTTTACTGGTATATGACCTTCAAGCTGTAACCACATCTTTTAGAATTTAAAAATATACTCAATAAACTTACATTCATTTCGCTATTACCATCTGCTTATCAGCGAAAGCGCTACAAGCGTCAACCAAAGCCAACAGTTTGCTCCAGTTTGAGACAGGTTCCACTCTATGAGCAAAACATTTGCGCACATACACTTTTACACTTTCATTTCCAGCGGTAGCCTTAACCGTGAATTCTCCACACTCATTAGCCACCGAAGTCTCAATCTTCTTTAATGCTTCAGCAGAGACCTTATATCCTTGCGGCAACGGAATCTCTATATTCCATTCATCAACAAACGCCATCTTGCGCCAAACATCATCGATACGCTCTCGATCCTTGCCTTCTAGTTTCAACGAACTTCCTATTAACTTACCTACCGACAACAAATAGTTATTTCCAGCGCGTTTCACCATTCCATCCATCACATAATCTACATGATAAACAAAGTTAGAACTATCTCGACGGATTCCCACGCAATCTACTCCATAGCCACCGACTTGCACAGGATCACCATCGTGATAACTACTGATTTCAGCCTTAAACGGATCTATGGCATTTTTCCGATATTCATTGAAAGCTCCTTTTAATTCTGCAGATTCCTTCTTAGTATAACAAGAGTACGGATCTTTGTCGTCGTATTTCAAATATCGCCAATAAGCTTCAAGTTGGCTTGAACCAAAAAGCGTGTTATCAGGACTCACCAAAGACTGACCGTACATTTTCTGTTCACCCGAATAAGTTACCTTCCTACTGATATCAAGTTTAGTACCATCAAGTTTAACCACCATATCATTCACCGACTTATTGTCTTCAGCTTGACTCACAGGTATCGTTATTTGTTCCTCGGAATCTTGCATATACGCCTTTCTTCCTTGATATATATAAGGTATCTCGGAAGCAACCTTAGGATAAGTCCCAGGGAAGTAGTACACATCAGTTCCCTTAAGGCGGAAGAACCAAGATGTCGAATTATAATTAATCAGTTTATCAACAGGCAATGCACCAAACGGAGTGGTAATGCCCATTTCTATTTCCACACCCAATTTACGCAAATAATTAGCCACTGTATTAAAAACCCTCTGAGAAGCTCCCCCACTAACATACTCAAAAGAATAAATACGGTCAGCTTTCTCCTCGGCAGACATCCCCTCTTTTTTGGCAGACTTGAAGACGCTCTTATACGTACTAGGAAGACCAGCAGGAGAATATCCCCCCTTAGACACATAAGATTTCAGCAATTTCCAATCGTCTTGCAGGATTGGTGTTACATCAGGATTGCCTCGAACACCTTTTTTGCGCATAGCCTTCTCTACTACTGCCACTTTAGCCTTGGTCGGGGTAATATACATCTCTATAAAAGGTGACTGCTCCAAAGAATTATACCAAATGGATGATTCTGCATCTATCGGCTTATCCATAACCATATCAAGCACTGCATTTTTGTCCTTGTCTGTGGTCTGAGTAAAATCAGGGGCACCATTCATCGTCCGATAGACGGTGGCAAGACTTTGGTCTAGCACACAGTGAACCTTGGTATAAAGGACAGGTTCGTCTTGACGAAGAACAAAATAGAAAGGATCCAGCTGTTGTTCCTGTGTATCTATTTGGTCTAGAGAAAAGACATCAATACAATCTCCCACTTCCAAACCAGGCACAGCTATCTTCTGACTCAAGTCCTTGTCATTTTTGCCTTCCTTGACATCTACATAGTCATCTAAACTTACTTCCTGTACGTTACCATTCTTCTTTATAACACGAATGCCAAGCACCGTTTGCGTTTTATGATGATATCCCCAGGTCCACTTTCTACTTTTCGTCTTGAAAGTAAACTCAGAATAATCCTTCAACGCCTTTTTGTCATTAATTTGAATTAACATACGCTCCATATCCGTACAGTCTATCTGACGAGTAAGGCGAAGATTGAGCACCAGATCAGCCGTTGCCTTACGATAATAATCCGTGCTCAACTCCCGATAATAAGATAGTATGACGGCCGAAGCATTCTTGTATCTGTCGGGAACCGTTCGTTTTTGAAAGTCAGCAGGCGTACTGCTCCAAACTTCTTGCCGCACCTTTTGCGCCAACTTCAAATAATCAGCTTTCTCGTCAGCATTCACTGACAACGTCAAGAGCTGTACCAACAGAATACTGAAGACAACTCGGATTACTTTAATCTTTCCCATAATTCAACTTTTTGACTATGAATAATACATTTAACTCATTTTTCCTTTAATACTACTTGCTCATTACAAGCTGCTCCCCAATCACTTATAATCTTATTCCAAGCAGGGATTTCGCTTCGCGGAACACGTCTGTGGTGTATTACACACTCCTTATGCATAACAATCAGATTGCCTGTTTGAGAATAAGTGCGACAAAAATCAACCCATGCTGTATGAATCTGATAAGGTGCGGGGAGACTACTGACCTCCATTTTCTCTGGAATCAAAATCTTTACATCACGTACTTCCTTAGACCGCAAGTCTATCATGTAATCGGAAACCCGTTTGGTTGTATCCACTGGAGTCAGAAAAAGGCTCTCATCGAGATTGGCATCTAAATAAACACTACCGTCAACCAGTTGCCCAGCTCCCTTTTTCATAAAAAAAGCAGTGATATTCAAAGACTCATCCCGAGGACGATTTCCCGTCATCACTATATCCCCAATCTTATCCAATCGTTCATCACCCCCCATCGCTGCCACCAAGGCCTTCTCTTTTTCATCTTGTGCCGTAGCGTCATTCCCCACTAGTATCCAAGACTTCATATCGCCCTTCCATTTAGAGTACAATTTTCCCTTTATATCGTAGTTTCCATCATCCCCAGATTCTAAGGTTGTCTGATATGTTATAGAAGAAAAGCAAGAATCAGCAGCCAGCTCAGGTAACTTATTCATACGAAAGCTATCTGCGTCTTCTACCAAAGCCATCCTTCCTTGTATATTGTCTGGCACATAGCCTAGAGGAACATATGGATTCGTAGCATCCAGATAATATGGCTTTCCCTGATAGAAAACCGTACATATCGCATGATCAATAGATGCAATAGAAGGATTTTCCTGCAAAGAATAAGGTACATCCCATGTCCCTATATCCGTTTGACGAGCATCAAAGCCTTGCGCCTTGAGCAAGGTTTTGAGCAAAAGAGCCATAGCCTTGCAATCACCATAACGCTTACGAATAGTTTCAGCAGGTGTTGCCGGTTGATGGGCAGAAATGCCTGCCTCAAAAGCCAAATATCTGATATTCTGCTGTACCCAGGCATAAGTATTGGCTATCTTGTCATAATCGTTTTTTGCCCCTTTCTGTATCTCTCTTAGTATTTCTTCCTGATTAGGAATTGAGCAATCCACATTAGCCAACTGATGAGACCAGACAAACATATCTTGCAGACTTTGGAATGCTCCCAACACCAAGAGATGAGGAGCACTATATCCCCAAGATGGAGAATTAGGTTCTATCAGCTGTGCAGGTAAGGAATGAATCACATAAGTAAAAACGGAATCTCCCTCTGCATTACATGTAGTACTTTTCTCTATACCAGCAGGAAGATTATATTCTTTTATCCGAAACTGCTGGAAGGCTTTTGGCTTGATTACCTCTATCTTCTTATGCTCTACATAATTAGCTTCACACAAAGGAATAGTTGTGAAATAAATAGGATTGAGATAGGTTCGGGTAAAAGAAGCCTTCAGAGTCTTGCCAACCTTTGGAATCTGATAGCTAAAGTAGCAAATCTTGGTATCATCGTAAAAGACATTACGAGGAATGGCTGACTTGTATTGTGCATACCCCTTACACTGTGCCTTGTCCAAACGAATAAACTCTCCGTAATAAGCACATGGTTGAACTAGAGCGGAATATTGGGTTACACCATACTCATAATCCGTAGTGTTAACAACAATAGTCTTACCTGCGTCATCAGTTTTGAAGACGTATCTATCATTGCATTGCAATATATGCACATTGTCATCAGCTTTTTGAGCCGAGATGGGTTGCAAAAAAGCGAAGAGCAATACCAGCATACTATCTAAATCAGCAAGTCTGTATTGGAGCATTTTTCTCATTTTCATTATACTCTGCTTCTTTTATTTATTCTGTTTGCAAAAATAAGAAAAAAAAACGAGAACAAAGGATAAGAAAAGAAATTATTTTGTTTTTTGCGTTAAAAACATATCATAATAATATAAAAAAGACAAAAGTTACCAGCTGACGATAACTTTTGCCTTTTCACTTTATATTTCTATCTTTTACATCATTATCAAACCTTAAATTTCGCAGCCTGCTCCTCAATATAGGCAGCATCGCTGAAATAGTCGATACGCATAGCCTTGCGAACCTCATCCATGGTCTGGGCTGCAAACTCGCGGGCATCCTCGCTACCCTTCTTCAGGATGTTGAATACCTCAGGAATATCCTGTTCAAACTCATGACGGCGGGCACGGATTGGGTCGAGCATCTTGTTGATGACGCTGTTCAGAAACTTCTTGCAGGTGCCGTCACCGATACCACCCTTCACATACTGCTCCTTCAACTCATCCAAAGTCTTGAACTCAGGCCAGAACTCAGCAAAGTCCTCTGGTGTAGAGAATGCCTCAAGATAAGTGAACACGGCATTGCCCTCCAGATGACCTGGCTCTTCCATGCTCATACGTGGCTCACCGTTAGACATCTTCTTCACCTTCTTCCAAACGGTCTTCTCATCGTCGCTCATGTAGATACAGTTACCGAGACTCTTACTCATCTTCTCCTTACCGTCAGTTCCTGGAAGACGACGGCAGCAGGCAATCTCTGGAAGCAGAATCTCCGGCTCTACCAATACAGGTGCATAAGTCTGGTTGAAACGGCGAACCAACTCGCGGGTTACCTCCAGCATAGGCTCCTGGTCCTCACCGGCAGGCACGGTTGTAGCCTTGAAAGCGGTGATGTCGGCAGCCTGACTCACAGGATAGCAGAAGAAACCGAGCGGAATGTTTGCCTCGAAGTTACGCATCTTAATCTCAGTCTTCACGGTTGGGTTACGCTGAACACGAGATACGCTGATGAGGTTCATCAGATAGGTAGTCAACTCAGCCAACTCAGGAATCATACTCTGGATATAGAGTGTACACTTCTGTGGGTCGAGGCCCGCAGAGAGATAGTCGAGAGCCACCTCTGTAATGTTCTGGCGAATCTTCTCAGGATTGTCGGCATTATCAGTCAAAGCCTGAACATCAGCCATGAAAACGAACATTCTGTCGAAGTCGCCAGCGTTCTGAAGTTGTACTCGGCGCTGCAGAGAGCCGATGTAATGACCCAGGTGAAGTTTACCTGTAGGACGGTCGCCCGTCAATATAATCTTTCCCATTTTCTTGCAATTTATTATTATTTTTGTGCAAAGGTACAACAAAATATTGAGAAACTGCAAGAAATGGTGAAAAAATAACAAAATGAGCAGGAGAAGGAAGGGATATCAGAACGAAAAACGGGGCATCCTGAGGATGCCCCGCCACCAATTAAAATAATTGATTGTCGCATTATAAACTTACCGTACTACTTAGCGATCATGATCGTTACACGGTTCTTTGCGTTTTCAGCAAAAGGCTGCACACGTGCACCCTTAGATTCTTCTGTAATGCGCTCAGAAGGTATATTATATTTCTTTGTCAGCATCCAAACCACAGCTGCAGTTCGCTTGGCAGCGATGCGGTCGTTGATGACGTCATTGCCTGTACCCTTGTCCGCATAGCCGGTTACTACAACCTTTGCCTCTGGGTTCTTTCCAAGGTAGTCAACCACCTCACGGATCTTAGTATCCTCAGCAGGAGCAATCTTGCAAGAATTGATGGTGAAGAAGATGTCACGGCGAATCTCCTCTATCTTCTTCTCTACAGGAGCTGGCTTAGGCTCTGGCTTAGGAGCTACATATTCCTGCTTAGGAGCTGGTGCCGGAGCAGGTTCCTCTACCGGCTTAGCCTTCTTGGTATAGCTCTTGCCCAGGTTGATGCGTACACCTGCCAGTGCATTGAAGTACCAGTCAGGGTTATCTGCCTTCTTAGAGTTGTACTTGTCTGAAATCATGTTGGCATTGCCTTCGAGCATGATGCTCACAGCCTTGCTTACCTTGAATTCCAGGTCGATACCAGCTCTGCCGTAAGGGCGAACCTTCTTTCCCTGCCAGAGATATTCCAGCAGATAGTTGCTCTGATTCTTGATGTTGGCAGCCAGGTCGTTTACCTCCTGGTTAGCTCCTGCCCAGTTGATACCACCACCTACGAAGACAGTAGCGTTGAACACGCGGTTCGGGTTCCAGCCACAGAAGAGGTTAGAGAGGTTGAACATAAAGTCCACACCCGGAGCTACATATTTCCATTTGTAGCTGGCGGTATACGGAGTACCGTCCTTGGTAGCCTTGTATCCGTTCCATCCGCCCTTACTCCAGATACCGTTTATCTGACCACGGAGTCCGAAAACAGGAGAGAACTGGTAGCCGATGGCACCCTGGAAGTTAGGAGAAAGCAAGTCTGAGAAGCTTGCCTCACCTAAAGTATATTGCCCACCAGCCTGAACATCCAGGAACCAGTGACGCTTAAACTGATATTCGTTTCCGTCCTTGTCTGTGTAGGATGCTTGCGCCATAGCGGCTGTAGAGCCGATGGCTAACATGGCCGTTGCCATGAACAGTTTAATTGATTTCATAACTTTCTACATTAAATTTTATTTCTTTACGAATTTCTTTCCATTCACAATGTAGATACCAGAACGGTTCATCTGCTTTACCTTACGTCCCTGGACATCATAGATTACATTGTTCTTCTCAGTAGAATTCACAACATGTTCGATACCAGTAGCCTTATCATTGTCTACTTCGATTGTAATCGTCATTCTTGGGTTTGTATGACAGTCACTGGCTTGGGTTGTGGTCTTGTCCTCAAGGAACTTTCCAAAGTTTGTATCTCCGAAGGTTCCCTGCAAAATTACGATAGCGTAAAGATCTGCTTTCAATTCACCTTCTCTTAGCGGTGTATCAAAGACTAACAGCAATGTCGGCGTTGTCGGATCTTCCGGATCTACATAGCTTTCAAAGTGTCCTGTACGAATCGTCTTGTTGTTGTCGTAAACTGCAAGTCTCACTTCTCTATCAGGATTAGCAACCAAGCCATCATAGTATCCAATGTTTTTAATCATGAATCCATTCAATGCAACATCCTTGACAAAACCTGATATATCAGGCAACATCTGGTATATTGAATAATCTGATTTAAGATTTGGATTTTCAGGAGAGCCGCCCTTTCCTATCGTAAAGCTTTCCTTGATAGCTTGAGTCTTTACTTCCTTATTATTCTTTTCATAATGGAAGGTTCCTTCTGGGATTACCAGCTGATAGCTAGCCTTTGCCAGGTCAGTCAACGCAACAGTAAACTGATTGTCTTTTCCTGTTACCGGAGTAAAGGTAACGTCTTTCACACGCTCCCCCTTCTCATTAGCAATATAGGCATCAGCATCACTCATTACTGTAACATGAGTCAACTCATGATTCCTAAGACATCACCAAATTTTTGAGAGCTTTTTTGTGTTAAAATAAGCAAAATAGCCCCCAGAAAGCATATAGTCATACCTACCCCTGTAGCAGAAGAAGACATTTTTTGACTTTTCTGTTACAAAAAAAAAACGATACGGAACTCTTTCTTTTAATAGCTTTTTGCTCGATTCCTAATTAGTTATCCGTATCTGTCCTCACAAGACTATAAGAGACAATGGTACATTGTCATAGTTCACTTGCTTTGGACTTTTCAATATGTAAGTTCTTTCTGTCGTCAGAGGTGTTCAACACTTCCCATTTTCTCTTTTGCTTGCCTATGGCAAACATTCTGCAAATGAGCTTAAACTTGACGGCATTCAATGCCTTACGCTTAGTATCAGAATCTTTTCTGCCTCCTAACTTTCGATTATAAAACATTTGCATTTCCACATCGTACTCAACAGCTCTCAATGCCGCCATAGACAGGTCAGCTTTCACTTGACCGTTACAGTGTGCGGAAGGTCGGGCACGCCATTTCACACTGGTACCAGAAGTGTGACTGCATGGAGCTACGCCAACATATCTCGCATATTGCCGAGCTGTGTCAAAAGCGGTAAAGTTTCGTGTGATGGCAATTATGTTTGTTGCATTGACAAAACCAATTCCTGGTATCGTCAACAGATTCTGAAAAGTGTCAAAGACATCTTCCTCCTTGGACATTAATTCACACTCTTCCTGATCTATCTTCTCAATGTCATGATTGAGTTTTTTAATGTAGCTCTCATACATGGCAGAATCCTCTTTCGTTTCAAACATCTGCATTCGGTTCATAAAGTTTGTCCGTTGCTCCACAAGGAACTTACGCTCATTGACAAGTTGCTTCAATTGTTGCATAGCCTTGCTTGGCAACTTGTATGGCTTGGCACATTCCGTGCCATCATAACGATAGAGGAAGTCAGCTATCTTTGCAGAGTCATTCTTGTCTCGCTTATCTATTGTCCCCATAGGATGATGTTTTACTATACGTGTACTAAGCATACAGAAAGAGTAATTCTTGGACGTGAGGAATTTTTCCAAGTCCAAGGAGTAGCAACCTGTAAATTCCATGCCAAACAGGGCTTGGGAAAGTACCACACGGCTCTTTTTGAGCCATGAGCACATATCGCCAAATCCCTTGCGAGTGTTGTTGAACACCTCATGAGGGAACATTTTGATGTTGGTATCCTCACGAAATATAGATACATCTATGACATTTTTAGAGATGTCAATGCCTACAAATGATTTATTTTTCATATCTTTGCACCGCTTTACGAAAGGAACTCTCTATGTCAGGATAAGCCAAATCTTTTAAAAGCTGGGACGGACAGCTAATTCCCTAAAAGGCACTGAGTCTGACATTTCGGGCAGAGGAGACTATATCAAGGGAAAGGGCTTTGCCTAAGATTAAAAAGTTCACTACCTCTGTCTGGAGTTCCTTCCTTTTGAGGATTCCTCGCAAAGGTAGTGCCAAAAGCAACCAAGAGACTCTATCATGGTATAGTGATGGTCTTAAAACACTGTTAGTTCACTCCTGGTTGCTTGTTTTTCCCATTTCGATAATTGTCCGTCTCCACATACGGAGTACCTCGTTTTATAACGGCAAACATACGGAGTATCATCTTAAACTTGATTGCATTAAACACTATTCCACTGCATTTCTCCTTTCTCTTGCGTTCCCAGTAATCTCTGATGTTCGGAATGTGCTGCATGCAAACCAAACAGGCAATGGACAAATCTGCCTTTGCCTGTTTAAAACCTTTCTTAGAGACTGACGAGCCTTTTCTCACAGATGTACCAGATTCTTTCTTGAAAGGAGCGACACCAATATAGCAAGCGTATTTACGTGGGTTATCTATTGCCATGAAGTTTTCGGTCAAGACAATGGTTTCAAGTGCGACAACACGCCCAATACCAGGTATTGATGTCAGCAGGGAAAAGTTCTTGCTGATGTCCGCATCTTCTTTTATGTACATGTCAATTTCATTGTCTATGCCTTTAAGTGCATCATTGAGCGTTTTAAGTTGCCCATTCTTACGTTCCACAGACAAATCTGTGTCATACGCACATATATCATGAAGCTGCTGCTTGTAAAGGACTGACTGCTTGACTGTCTGCTTGCGTTCCGCCAAAAGCCTCTTCAACTTAAAATATACAGGAGGAGGAAGTTTTGATGGGTTGCGAAGAATCTTTCTGTGGTTCTGCTCACAGTAAATGGCTATGCGGAAAGAATCAAGCTCGTCAGTCTTGATGCGGTCGAGCGAACGCAGTCCATCATCCAAGTCTGGCTCAAAGCGATGCATCTTGCGAGGTTCCACCATCCTATAAATATAATGTTTCTCTTCCAACCACAGTCTAAAGTTTTGGGTGTAAAGTCCTGTATATTCCATACAGAACAAGACTATATCAAACCCCTTGCTTACCTTTGCCACCCATGAACCAATTTTCTTGAAACCTGCATTGTTGTTGCTCACCTTTATATGGGCTTTCTTCCAATCAATGCTTTCTCCGTCATAATAAGCAAGGTCGAGAGTCTGCTTTGAGACATCCACGCCTATGTAAAGTTCTTTATCCATAATTTTGACATTTAATAGTTAAATGGAATCAAGAAAGTTGGCTGGATTATATAAGGACTATGACATGAGAAAGGGCATACCTTGAAAGAAAGATAGTTCACCTTAACACCCATTAACCAAATATCCTAACTTGATTCCTGGGTGCAAAGGTAAAAGATTCCTGGGTGCAAAGGTAAAAGAAAGAAAGAGTCAGGAGATCGGCATTGCTTCCTACTATTGCAGGTGTCAACTTGTAAGCTGTCTCTACGGTCTTGATAGCAGCAGCCGGTTTTTCAACCTCAACGAATTCGAAGGCACTGGTCAGACTGCTTTGCCAATATGGAGCAGCAACATCTGCTTCTGTCTGATACTTCTTGTCTGCATGATTGCACAAAGCATAAGCAACGCTAGAACTTCCCGTTACAGATGGATAAGATCCCTTGAATGAGAAAGTACCCAATGCTTTGTCTGCATCAAAGACATCCCCCGATTCGAGTTGTACAGCAGAACCATCCAGTTTGGCAATTGTAAGTTTGCTTACTTCTGCACCTGCATCAGCTGTCACTCCATTGACATTCAGCATATTGTCATCAGCATCACCCAAGGTGAAGACTCCACTATGGTCTAACGCCTCAAACGCAGAAGCTTCATCAATATTGTCTACCAATTGAACCTGGTTGTTACTTACGGCAAGATACTTTCGTTCATTCTTCTTATTTACACTGGCTATCTTATACCACTTCTTGTTCTCTGGAAGAAGAACATCAGTTTCATTATAATAAGCATCAATAGCAGCCTTGAATTCTGCATCTGTTGATGCCTCATTCCCGACAACTTCGTTCAAAGCGACATAAGCGGCACTGGTAACCTTAGGATAGCCCACCGAATTATTCTGCAACAATTTCAGAGCTTTCAAATATGCGGCAGAACCGACAACAACATATTCTACATCAAAAGCCTTATTGTAGCGTTCCCATTCGGCATCGCCCTTCTTGTCGTTGCAAACTACATTAGCAGGCACAATAAGTTTATAAGTACCCATCTTTGAGATAGCACCTGCAGCGCCCTGTATTTCAAAATTAACTTTCGTATCAGATGCCTTGACAGCCTTTGCTGTCAGATAGTCGTTACCATCTTTCAGTAATTTCACGCTGGCAGCCTCATCTACATATCCAACCTTCTCTCCGAAGTCTACGGCAATAGTAAGAGGTAAAGTTTCAATGGTTCCCGCTGCAGGAGTAATCGAAACAGGACTCAAAGGAGCCTTGATGACAAAAGAGAATTTCATTTCCTTGTTCTCAAAGCCTTCCTTATCAACAAAACTCTTTGCAGGAACCGTAAGTATATATGTACCATTCTTTGCTATCTGGCTAGCAGCAGATAAGGTTACCACATTGTCTTTTACAGTAGCCGAAAGCGTTTGGCTGCTCGTTCCATCAGAGAGTGTGATTTTGGATGCATCTTTAACCAGCATGTTGCGGTCGAATGTAAGATGCATGTTTTCAAAGTACTCTAAAACACTGCTATTCTCCAAATCACCTGTAGCTGTCAGAATGGTAGACGGCATGGTATAGAGTACCGTAATCTTTTTTAATTGAGCATTCGAAAAACTGTTTTTGTATATTAAGTCATGGATATCCTGCTTTTTATCATTAATCCATGTCTTGTATCCATCTTCCTGACTTCCTAATTCATCGTCTGTCACTCGAAGATCACCTACAGTACTACCTTCGGAGAAAGATACTCTGTCAAGACGTCCGATAACAGGTGCATGCACTTTCATCAAAGCCTGCTGACTGACTTTGAGATAATAGGAGATATCATGAGTATAGATGTTAGTAAAGTTAACGATGGCTGTACCCAATCCCTGATTACCCCACTCAAAATCAATAGTAATGTCGCCATTAGAGAAAACATTATCAGTAACGGGAACTTCATTACTATTACCTTCAGGTGGAGTTATGGAAGGAGTAAGGCTGAGTGGCTGACTGAAATCAAATACAGCAGTGCGCTGTATCTGAGCCCAACCGGGTGCAGACACACAAGCCAGTAATATGACAAACAATGATTTCTTCATAATAGGTAAGTTTAAATGTTTTATTAGCGCATGTTCATATCTATTTCGTCAGTAGCCGTCTTTACACACAGTTTCCAAGTGCCGTCTACTTTCACAGGATTGAACATATAAGCTGTCTTTGCCGGTTCAGCGGTTCCAGCCTGTTTTGCCGTTGCAAAGGTAACATCATATTTCACATCATTGCAGCCTTGCAACTGGAATGAGTAATATACGCGTGTATAATCCAATACAGGGAACATCTTAAACTTGTTAAGATATCTTTGTCTTGTTTCTTCTGTGAGAGGTTTCACTTCTTGCGTAGAATCGGTATATTCATGCAAATTGGCAAGCACTGCGTTATAATCCTTTGCCTTGAGTTGCGCCATGGCATCATCACAAAGTTTCAACATAGCAGCCGTATCTTCTTCAGTCAATTCGCTTCTGAATTCATCAACCTGCTGTTCGCGACTTTTCTTTTTCTCACCGCATGAGCATAATGAGAAGACCAATATAGCCAAGAGAGAATATAATATAGTTTTTTTCATACCCGTCACATTTTTAAATAAAAAGAGGGTGCGCCGCTCTTTTAGGCACACCCTCTAATTAGAGCTTAATTATTAATTTTCTTTTCAATAAATGTCTTAATCACCAATTGTACACTTGATAGTGAACTCAACCTTAGTAGTAAACTCACCCCACTCGTAAGCGATAGTGATAGGAACTCTTACCTTGAAGGTTTCTACGTTAACACCATTGTTGTAGTACCAGATAGTACCGAACTTAGCCTTATTAGCCTCCATGAAGGTTGCCAAATCAGCATTCTTACTTTCAGAGTTGTAAGGTGTCAAATCGAAGGTGTAAGTTTCTAGACCCTTTTTCTTATATGCTGTAGCAATACCGTTTGGATTACCGCATCTGAGTTCAACGTCTTCACTAATCTGATCCATTGTAGGACCGCCGCCAAGAGTTGTCTCAACGTTAGCAGGTGTAGTATCGATCGTAATAGACTTCACATTGTAGTAACCCCAGAACCAGAGGTGGTCACCCCACATATTACTCTGGTTAGCTACACAACCTGCCTCAGAAACAGTAGCAGTATTCCAACCACGCCAGTCGTACAACTTGAAGAGATCAAGAGCGTAGATAACGTTACCATTGGTGTTAGCATCGATACGTGGCTCTGTAGCAACATCAATCAAGTTGATTGGACGCTCCCAAGATGTCAGGAAGATACCATCCTTAACAAACTCAGCTACACCACAAGTATTCTTAGTTACAACACCTACCCAAGAGCGGAGCTCCTTCTGGATATTAGCATTCGCAGGCTCATAACCAATCGCATTCAAGACAGCCTTTGTTGTTTCATTCTTTATCAATGTAATCTCACTAGTAGCAGGATCCAATGTTGCAATTTTAACATAAGAAGTACCCTTTACTGCATAGAGATCTTCATTCATGAATGCACCATCTGCGTAGTCAATAGCACAACCCTCAAGAGTTTCCTGCAACTTAGCCTTGCTGAATACGTGAGAGTCGCCAGTGATATACTTGCAGAACAACTTGTTCCACTTGGTATCAGCAGCACTGCTCTGTGGAGTGATTGTATAACCACCAACTACAACAGGCTCAGGAACGAAGTAATACTTGTGAGGACCTACTAACTTAGCAACTTTACCCTTCAAAGTAGAAGTAACCTTGCGGCTAATACCTAAGATATCGCCACCATCTGTAGGCTCCTTAACATCGAAGATAACAGCTTCCTTGCCATTTGCAGAACCATCAAGTCCCTTCCAGTACTCAGGAATCAACTCACCGAATGTCTGGTTCTTATTGATACGTGACAAGTTGTAAGTCAACTTAACATAGATGTAAGGATACTTAGCCTTTGCATTACCAATGTAACGTACATAGCGAGTTACAGTAACAGGATTAGCCTGATCATGAGTCAACTTCTCAAGATCTTCAGCAGACAAATGCCACTTAAACGCATGGTTAGTTGTACCCTCTGTATTAGCGAAGTACTCAATATGACCAAGATCATCAGCAGCGTCGTATGTACCACCCTTCTCAGGAGCAGCCTTGAACATCTTCAGATCCTTAGTAGTATTACCAGCAGCATCAGAACCGAAATTACCCTTATCATCAATAGTATACTGCTCATCGAAGTCCTTCTTTGTCATATTCTCAAGACCCTCTGTCAATACAGTTGCAGAGAACTGAGCCCATGTAGTCTTCAAATCATCAATACCATTGCAGAGGTCGAACTTAGCATCCTTTGTCAACAAATCAATTGCCTTATTAGGAGCAACCTCAGGGTTCTGACGTGTAATGTGAATCAAGATGTAACCATCCAAAACCACCTGGTCACCACGCTTAACGAGTACCTGAACCAATGGCTCACGGTCGATAGAAGTAGCAGACTCTGAAGATGGATTACCGCTTGCATCAACATTCCATGCACGGAGAATACCAGCGTCTTTGTTAACCCACTTAGCATAACGGCTATCAATTGTTGCGTTACCGTCTACCTTGTATTCAACGAGGTTGAACTGATATGTCAAGCCCCATTCCTTACCTTCTTCTAATGACATCTCCTTCAGGTTAACACCAAGCTTATTAGGAGTACCAGGAGTAAACTGCTTAACATCCTCTACCAACATGTGGAGTCCGAGGTAGCTTGCAATATCAATACCCTCAGCGCTGTTATAGTAAAGTTCAAGAGCTGCACCATCTGGATCTGCCAAAGCCTCCTGAGGTGAGTCATAAACGTGAACCTTCTTGGTAACATCATCAGCAGTTGTGCCGAAGTACTTATCTACAGGAATACCAGTTTCGTCACCCATACGGGTATTAGGCAAGCCTAATCCAGCATAATGAGGTTTCAATCTCCAGTACAAAGCCTCGAGGTAAGCCTTCTGTGGCTGAATTAAAGCATAATCAGAAGTAACCTTGCCTTCAGCTACTGTACTTGCAGCTGTCTTTGCCTGCAAAGCAATCGTATTAGCTGTCTCATTCTTATCTTTAACAGTTGGGAATGGTTCCAACATTTCAGGATGCTGAATCTTCAAACCTGCTGTTACAATACCATTAGAAGTATTGAAGAGAGCCTTACCTGCATCGTTCAACTCTGGAGAAGTAATATTTCCAAGCACTGAAGCTGTAGCACGAGTATGATAATTCAAGATTGTTGGCTCAAGGAGATTGAAGCCCGCAATATCCTCGTATGCCATATCAGCATTTGATGGATTCATGTGATACTTAACACCCCAAGCAGGACCATAATTGTACAAAGTTGCAGTAGCTGGAGCAATGGCTGACGAATTGTTCAATCTGTCTGGCAAATAGTTATCAAGACCTGTGATTGTCTTATGGGCACCACCAGTAGTAGTCAAGCGGCTAAGACCAGTCAAATTTTCCTTATGCTCTAAGTATTCACCATGCAAGTAGTCATAAGTCAAAGTCTCAATACCATCCAAGTAGAGATTTGGCATGAATACCAAGCCTGTCAAATCACCAGTAAGTGAAATAACGACCTTTTCACCAGAAATACCCTTAACACCTGTGAGGATCAAGTTTTGCTTATCCAAAGTAGCGGTGATAGAGTTTGGAGTTTCTGAAACAAACTGAACGTCACTGCGTCTTACCTTCTTGCCATCCTTGTAGATATCGAAGTAACCAGATTCTGCATCAGGAACATAGTACTCATAAGATGCTGCGGATGCGCTTGTGCCTGCATCACCCTTGTCACCCTTGACGCCTTGATCGCCCTTGTCACCCTTGACGCCTTGATCGCCCTTGTCGCCCTTGACGCCTTTGCTGCCCCTCAAAAAGTAGACACAGAAAGGTGGAAAACTGATGGAAAATGATTACCTTTGCAAGCAGATAGAGTTGTGTGCCCTGTAGAGAGGGCGTAGCCCGAACGTAAGGGCACACAACTTGCCGAAGCACGGTTATCTTATCGTCAAGTATTCACCAGAAAGGAAACTTTTTATGGCAAAGCATTTAAATCCATTGGAAAAGGAGTTCTTGATTCGTAAGTTCAAGGGAAACTCCAAAGTTAAGCTCGGTGATTTCTGCAGGGCAAACAATGTCTCGGAAACTTCTTTTAAGAAGTGGCTGAAGCAATATGAAGAAGCAGGCATAGAGGGGTTGGCTCGTGCTGATGCTGAGATTGGGAACATACTTCCTGAGGGCATTGACAAAACCAAGGAGGGGTATAAGCGAGAAATCCTACGCTTGCGTATTGAGAATGAACGGCTCAAAAAAAAATATCTGGTGAGGCAGAACGAGGATGGGCAAACGGAGTATGTTCGTTTAAAAATGAAGAGTTCAAAATAGTGGACATGCTATCGCACGAGTATCCTGTCAAGGATATCTGCAAGATGATGGGAGTAAGTCGGTCGGGGTATTACAAGTGGCTTAGAAGAGAGCCTTCATCCCGTGAGATCAATCGTGAGTTCATGGTGGGTGTGGTTGAGGACATACACTCGGAACACCCAACACATGGCTACAGGTGGGTGGCGGCGTACATAAGAATCAATTTACAGTTGAGTATCAGCGACAATTTCTCTTATAAATGCTTCCAATATCTTGGTATTCAGTCACAAACGAGACACAAGATACATTACAAACCACGTAAGGTAAAGGATAAGTACCCCAACCTCATTTATTCCACGTGGGACACGGTAGACAGACCTCGACAAGTTATCGTCTCTGACATGACAGTCATCAAATACTCTTGGTTCTTCTTTGAGTTGACCATGTATTTCGATGTCTTTACGAAAGAAATCCTAACGTGGCATGTGGCTGAGAGACGTGGACATAGAGACCAGTACATTGATGGGCTAAATGATGTCATCAACCTGTTGAAGGGCACAGATGAGCCAACTGTTCTTCATACGGACCAAGGTAGCGTGTATGCTTCACTCGCCTATAATGAGCTGATAAAGGACACGTTGATTGTGAGGTCTATGTCCAGGGCAGGAAAGCCTACAGACAACCCTGTGAACGAATCCCTCAACGGATGGATAAAAGAGGAATTGTTCATAGACTTCAAGATTGAGACATGTAATTCAAGAGAGGAGTTCGAGGAGGCCTTGGACGCATACGTGGATTATTACAATGAGAAAAGACCATGTTGTGCTATCGGCTATGATACGCCAAATAATTACAGGAAGAGGTTTTATAAAGGGGAGCTTCCAAGAAAGGACACTTTTGGGAAGCGAGAGGCTAATGCTACACCGAAGTTCGTCACAGAACGGAAGAAAATGGCTGGAAATGAGAAAAATAAAGAATAATGTTCACTTTTATAAAGAAAAACTTGCAAATATGGATGAGATTGTCTACTTTTGCAAATGAAAAGGAACGAAATTTGATAGATATGTGTACTTTTAAAAATATAAATAATTAATAATCATTTTTTGTGTCCACTTTGGGGAACTGCTACACTTGATCGCCCTTCTCGCCTTTCTCGCCCTGAGGACCACGAGCCAAGTTGTCTGTCTTTTTACCATTCTCATACCAGTAACCATCGGCACCGATAGTCCATGCAGTACCAGGAGCGCCATCCTTACCATTTGAAATAGTGACTGATTTTCCATCACTGAGCTTTACAGTAATACCATCACTAGTTTCTGTTACTCCGGTAACAAGACCACCACCCTTAATCAAATTCTGAATGGTCTCAATTGCTTTTGCATTAGAATCAATCTGCTGTTGCAAATTACTAATGTCATCATCGTAGTCCTTACAAGAAGTAAATGTGCTTACCGAGGCAATTGTCAATGCACCCATAAGCAGCGCGCTAAAATACTTTCTTTTCATACGGTAATAATTTATAAAGTTATACGATTTTCCTAGCCTTTCGGCAGGAAGTTATTAATTAATTCTCTATATCGAATTAAGAGTTCCGTTTGATGAAAAGAGTCTGCACTCTTAGAAAAGTTCTTCGTTCTCTTTCAAAGGTCCTCTTAGAAAAGTTATTTTATCGTTCTTATATATCGTGTGGCTTTTTATCGCCACTCAGTTCTTATTGTTTTTGTGATATCTCCAGCCAGGAGATTTTTCATGTTGCAAATATAAGTATATTTTTCGAAACTTGCAAGTTTTTGAGCATTTTTTTTTCAAAAAAGGCTAATTTTCTTATGTTTTTTATAAAATAGCCCCCATTTTGGGCTTCTAACCCGTCCATTTTCCCTGTTTTCCTCCATTTTGCCGATATAAAACCTACACCTTATTATATATAGGGGAGATTGGCGGTCCTACACCTTATTATATATAGGAGCTTCATACAATTCGGAGGTTGGGTGCTAAAGAATAGGAAAGAGATAAAAAACAAAGCGATATTTTTAGAAACTTTTCTCCACTGACAAAACGTGATTCTATGATCAGATTTGGCATTATTAAATATAAATATGTTAAAGAATCCACTTTAGAATGATTTTTCTTGCTAAAAAGTTTGTATTGTCAATGATTATTCGTACTTTTGCAGCAACAGAATCCGCCACGCTTCCCATTAGAACAGCGAACCAGGGCGGGTCTTTTGCTTTTTATGAGTACATTAAGATTATACACTAAGCAGGCTCTTTCTATTTCAGAACAAATAGAACTACTAAAAAGTAGAGGCTTAAATATTGCTGATTCATCCAAGACTGCAAAATTTCTTGGAGAGGTCAGTTATTTTCGTTTTGTTCAATACCTTCGTCCAATGGAGGCAGATAAAACTTCACATCAATTTAAGCTTAATAGTAGATTTGAAGATGCCGTAGCTCTCTACAACTTTGATATGGAGTTGAGAGACTTGATGTTCAAAGCTATCCACCGATTAGAGATAGCTTTGCGCACAAAAATTATACAAGAGTTCTCATTGGAACATGGACCATTTTGGTTCTTTGATACAAGCCTTGCTGATGACGAACATAAGTTTATTGAGAATATGAACTCCATAGACAGAGAGCTTCAACGTAGTAAAGAGGACTTTATCAAGGAGCATAGGCGCAACTATGACAAGCCAATTTTCCCACCAGCATGGAAAACTCTTGAACTGGCATCTTTCGGTACGCTTTCAAAACTCTATTACAATTTCTGTGACAAGAAATTGAAGAAGCGTGTAGCTCGTCAGTTCAATCTTCCTCAGCATGAGGTATTGGAAAGCTGGATGCGTAGCGTAACTGTCTTGAGAAACTGTTGCGCTCACCACTCACGCCTCTGGAACCGTTATCTTTCTACAGCTCCTCAAATGAGCGCTTCTTTACGTGGTGCATGGGTGAACATAGAAGGTGTAGATGCAAACAAAGTATATGCTATAGCCTGTTGTATTGCATATTGGCTTGATTCCATGGGATACGGCTTGGACTTCAAGAACAAGCTCAAATCCTTACTCGCTTCTTATTCACAGGTAGATCCGACAGCTATGGGTTTTCCTGAAAATTGGATTTCCGAGCCCCTATGGAGATAACTTTACAGACTCAAAAACAAGTTAGTCTGTCGGCAGTGAACTTTTCACTATCGACTGCTTTTTAATTAACGGCCCTACACCTTATTATATATAGGAGCTTCATACAATTCGGAGGTTGGGTGCTTAAGAATAGGAAAGAAGTATAATATTTCAAAGAGGGTGTGTCATCAGTCCATGACGCACTTTCTTTTACCTTTAATAAAGGCTGGACAGTAAGCCCCGAGCGCCTAACAGACTAGCGAGTCGTATTACACCAAGCCGCCTCATTCTGATAACTCAAGTGCTTCATTCAGCTAACAGAGCTACTTCGTTCAGCCAACGCAGCCATATTATTCAGCCAATGAAATTGACTCTTCCACCCAACGAAGTCGAATCTTTAACCCAGCGCAGTCGAATCTTCCGCCCAGCGCAGTCGTATCTTTAACCCAACGCAGTCATATCTATCGACTCAATGAAACGTATGAACTTGTTAAATGACGTACATGATTTCATCTACTTACTTAAACAGGCTGCCCATTATACCTTATCATATATACTGGCATTGATGTGAATATCGGAAAAAGCTTTGGGTAATCCAGAGATTAATCGTAACTTTGTTGGCTGTTTACTAATTTGTTATACAACAAAGCACTTCATTCAACATAATATTCACATAAAAATGATACTAAGAATAGAAATTCCACAGGAACTTATTCGGCAAGATGCAGAAATCGTCATCAAAGTAAACAACAGAAACAATGCACTGGGATATGTCATAGAGAATGGTAGCGAACATGATGCGCTGCAAATAGCCAAAGAAGATACGAATGTCTGTCCGATGCTGAGCGAATATGTCAGGGAACTCACCCAGCGATTCTACAAGAATGGCAAATACCGGTCTGCCGATATATATATGTGCACCTTGCGCAGTTTCATGAGATTCCGGAAAGAGAAAGACCTGCTGATTAGCCAACTCGACAGCCTCATCATGGAAGATTACGAGAGTTATCTGAGAAAGAACGGTCTCACGCTGAATACCATCTCTTTTTACATGAAGCGTCTCCGAGCTATCTACAACAAAGCCCTGGAGCAATATGGGCTGGAAGACCGCAAACCCTTCGCCCACTCTTTCACCAAGAACCCTCCGACTGCCAAAAGAGCACTTACAGCGGAAAACATCCATCAGATAGTCGCTGCAACAACCGTCACCGAGGAGGAAACGCTGGCGAGAGATCTATTCCTCTTCAGTTTCTATACCCGAGGCATGTCGTTCGTAGATATCGCCTTTCTTGAAAAGGGAAGCATCAAGGACGGGCAACTTATATACAAGAGAAAGAAAACGGGTAAAGAACTGAGAGTAGCATGGCGCCCCTGCATGCAAGAGATTGCAGACCGCCACCCTTCACTCGACGGCAAACATCTGCTGGGCATTGTTAACCAGAATATAGTCACCGATGTCAGGAAACAGTATCACTACCGCCAATGTAGGGTGAACAAGGCATTGCAGAAGTTTGCCCGGCGCATCGGCATGCCGATGAAAGTAACGATGTACTGCGCCCGTCACTCCTGGGCTACCATCGCCAAGGAGAAGAACATCCCCATCAGCGTGATAAGTGACAGCATGGGGCACAACTCAGAGAAAATCACGCGCATCTATCTGAAAAGTATCAATGACGATGTGATAGACAGATACAACGATATGCTTATCGAAGCTATCAGTATATGAGAGGGAGGTAGAGTTTTTCCGCCAACGATGCTGGAGAAATTACGTCACGACGTAGCAGTAGCTACGTCACGACGTAACAACAACTACGTCCCGACGCAGTGACAGCTACGTCGTGACGCAGTTTCAGGAGCATCCTGCCCAAATCGGGTAGGAGGTAAATGTTACTCATAAGAGGCATTTACCTCCTACTTTCGCATTCACCGACCTCCCACACCACCGTACTTGCGGTTCCGCATACGGCGGTTCCTACTTTGGGTGCCATTCGAGATACGAACCCATCAGCGTGACATACCCTGTCTTACGAAGACTATCATTGCTGATAGCCATTTTCAAAATAGGACTGTCTGCTACACGCCAATACCCAAGACGGCTGTTGCCCCACATATAGGCTTGGTATTTATCTATACCACACCTTACAAGGTTGGCAATCCTCGTCTTGACTCTCTTCCAAGACTTCCATATACACATGCGTATTCGTCTGCGCAGCCATTTGTCCGTTTCAAGGAGCAGTTGCTTCATATTTGCAAGATGATAGTACCCCACCCATCCTCGTATGTATTCCTCTAGCTTTTGCTTCCATTTTTCATATCCCCATCCATTGCTCCGATTCGTAAGTTCCTTTAGTTTGGCTTTCATCTTTGCTTTGGATTTGGGATGCACAGTCAGTTGGCATTTGCCTTTGGATACATAGAAGGAGTAGCCGAGGTATTTCACACCACGCACATACGAGACGACCGTCTTCTCCTTGTTCACCTTGAGGTATAGTTTACCTTCTATGAACTTGGTGATGGACTCCTTGACTCGCATTGCTGCTCGCTTGGACTTACAAAATATCATTGAGTCATCGGCATAACGAACAAAGGGGAGACCTCTGCGTTCGAGTTCCTTGTCCAACTCGTTGAGCATGATGTTGCTCAGCAGTGGACTCAACGGTCCTCCTTGGGGAGTTCCCTCCTCACTTGCCTCGAACAAGCCCTTGTTTATCACACCGCTGCGAAGATATTTGTGTATAAGGCTGACAACCCTCCCATCCTTGATGGTTCGGCTTAGGATTTCTATGAGTTTGCTATGACTCACCGTGTCGAAGAAGCGTTCCAAGTCTAAATCGACAACGTATATATAGCCATTGTCGATTATCTTCTGCGCTCCCCTAAGTGCATCGTGGCATCTTCGCCTTGGGCGGAAGCCGTAACTTCGTGACGAGAACTGTCGCTCATAGATGGGTGTCAAGGTTTGGTTGATGGCTTGTTGCACCAATCGGTCAACCACGGTGGGGATGCCCAACAGACGCTTCTTGCCATTGTCCTTCGGTATCTCTACTCGACGGACTGGGTTCGGACGGTATGAACCGTCCTGCAAGGAACGTATCAGAGAATCCTTGTTAGCCAAGAGCCAAGGGAGGAGTTCCTCACAAGACATCTTGTCGATACCGCCGCATCCCTTGTTGCGAACCACCGCTTTGTAGGCTTGGTTCAGGTTATCGGGACTAAGGATTCGCTCCAACAAGTGCTCCTTGTCGAATGGTACTTCCACGATGTTGTCTTCACACATCCACATGAAAGTCTGCGCTCCCCCATACCATTCGGATTCCGTCCTAGCTCTTTGGGGGCAGCCATTAACTTTTGCCAATGTTTTCTGCGTTCTTACTTTCATAAGGTATGTTTCAATTACTATCGTTTAATATAGGTTCTGTCCTTCATGCGCTATATCGAAAAGCACACTACTATGACATCTGCTGACTTCTCACGGCTAGCTTTACTCCTTGCCTTTCGCAACATAGCTATTCGACAAGTCCGGGAGACCTCCTCGGATAAGGGCATTGTCTTTCCATCTTATACCCACTTCATTTACACCAACCGTTCCGAATAGCTATGGGACTTTGATTTGTATAGCAATCTAATCCACGGTCATATGCCTTGTATGAAGTTTCTGTACGTTAGGTCAGATGTTTGCCGCCGGCTTCTTTCAGATTCCAACTCACGATGGACACCCTTGCCATTGGCTAGGTAATTCCCGCTATTAGGGCTTACTAGGGACTTGCACCCATTAGACAATGCTCATGCCGAGCATACTATCAAGTAAGGCTCTTTTGAAGTTCGAAAGAGCCTTTTTTGAATCTAAAGTAAGCCTCACTTCCATTTTTGGTGAAAAAAAAACGAAAAAAGGGGCTATATTGAACGCAAAAACCTTGTTTTGTTCAGTCGATGCACCAAGCGTTACAATGAATAGAAAAACAAAAAGCAAACAAGAAACACCTGAATATCAGCTAATTATGCCTATTTTGGCATACCTGGGGTGTGGCAATAGGTGGTAAGCGGCTCCGCATTTATACCTTGCCCTTTATCGTAAAAGTTCTTACCTTTGCACCATAATTTTAAAAGCAACGAAATTATGAGAGCAACAGAACGTTATGAGAGGGCATGGAATGCCTTCCAGATTCATTTGAATCATAATCCAAAAGCCAGTTTGATTCCTTTTTTAAAGGAACGGCATGTAAGCCATCGCTCGATGCATAGATGGATGTCAGAGAAAGGTTATTCTGTTAGGTTAGCCAAACAGCAGATTCGTCTGCTTCAGGCCGAAGCCCGTAAGGAATGTTCCGAGGCAATAGCCAGGGACACTGGGATGATGTTCCTTCCCATGGAAATGCCATCCGAACCCGTCTGTCCAGAGAACTATCTTTTTGGCATAACCCTAACCTTCCCAAATGGAACGATAGTCACCATCAAGAAAGGTAGCGCCAAATCTGTCATGCATCTGATGAAACTTTATGAAAAGGAGGATATGCTATGTTTGGACTAAACGAAAATACCCAGTATTACGTCTGCCAGCGATATGTCCGAATGAACATGGGCATAAATGGTCTGTACCAGATTGTGAGGACGGAGATGGAGCTGCCGCCACTCGGTGGTGCCGTCTTCATCTTCTTCTCAAAGAACCGCCAGCAGGTAAAAATGCTCAAATGGGATGGCGACGGTTTCCTGCTGTATCAGAAGCGACTGGAGCGAGGAACCTTTGAATTACCATTCTTTGATCCCCAAAGCAAACAATGCAAAATGCCTTACAAGACGCTATCTGCCATCATGAGCGGAATTTGCCTGAAAAGTATGAGATATAGAAAACGGCTTAATCTTTAGGTGTGTAAGACTGCGTTTAATAGCTTGTATATCAGCAAGATAGTAAAAATAAATATCTGAAAATCCTTGCATATCTCGATATTTTTTCGTACCTTTGCACTATGAAAAAGGACGAAATTATAGTACTTTTAAAGGAACAGCTTCAGCTTGCAAACGAGCAGCTTCAGCAAGCTAATGCTACGGTGAGTTCGTTGACTACACAGGTCAACGAACTCATTGAACGTATAAAGTCATTAGAAGAACTACTTGTCCAGAAAGGAATCGCCATTGACAAAGCGAATCGTCAGAACAAGGCACTCGGCAAGCTCGTTTCAGGCAAGAAGTCCGAACGTCAGGAAAAGAATCCACAAGCCTCGATGACCCAGGAGGAATTTGACAAGAAGAAAACAGAGCAGGCCGAAAAGAGAAAGGCACGCAAAAACAATGGTGCCAAACGTGACATGCATTACGAGATGAAAGAGGTGCATGTTACGATAGATCCAGTCATGGATGCAGAGCTTTTGAAGACGTTGCGTCTCTTCGGGACTCGTACCTGTATACGTTACAGCATGGAACCCATCAAGTTCATCAAGACCGTGTATCACATAAACACTTATACGGATGGAAGTATCATGTATCCGGGGAAGACTCCGCCGGCTCTGTTGTTGAATTCTTCCTATTCACCTTCCTTTGCAGCAGGTCTCCTGGAGATGCGATACATCTATTCCATGCCGGTAGAGCGAATTACCAAATACTTTGCCGACAATGGGTTTACGTTAAGGAAAGCCACGGCAAACAAGCTGATTGCCAGAAGTGCCGATGTGCTGGAAAACTTCTATAAGGCTATCTGCCAAGTAGTGTTGCAGCAGGATTATGTATCGGCAGACGAGACATACCATAAAGTGCTGTTAGCCAAGACAAAGCCTACAGACAAGGGGTCGAAGAAAGGCTACCTCTGGGCTGTAAGTGCGCCTGAACTGGGACTTGTCTTCTTCGTATATGAGGATGGATCACGCTCTGAGCAGGTCATACTTAACGTATTCTCTGATTATAAAGGTACCATACAGAGTGATGCATATGCTCCTTACCGGAAACTGGAGTCGGATGCTTATCCTGACATTATGAGAATCGCCTGCCTACAGCATGTCAAGAGAGATTTCATCGACTGCGGCAAGGAAGACAAGGATGCTCAGGAAGTCGTAGATATCCTCAACAGATTTTATCGAGAAGACAAAAAACATAAGGTTGGGGTAAATGGATGGACCGTTGAAGACCATCTAGCCTATCGGCAGTCATATGCACCGGACATTTTACAGGATTTATTGGAGAAACTGGAGGAAATATCTTCCAGAAAGGATTTGCTGCCCAAGTCTACCTTGGCGCAGGCGGTCGGTTATGCCCTTAATGAATATAATGCCATTTGTGACATCTTCAAAAGAGGTGATACGGCTCTCGATAACAACTATATTGAGAGAATCCAGAGGTACATATCACTATCAAGAAGAAACTCAATGTTCTTTGGTTCGCACGAAGGAGCAAGCCGGGCGGCTATCCTATATTCCATCGCCATCTCATGCAGGCTGAATGGCATTAATCTATTTGAATACATATGCAACGTAATAGAAAAGACTGCAGAATGGCAACCCAATACCCCATTGGAAAAATATAGAAACTTACTTCCTGACCGATGGAAAAAGCAGTAACAGCATTAGTTTAATCAGCTGTTACTGCTTTTTTGAATTATGCAAGGTATAAACGCGGAGACGCTTACAATAGGTGACAATAAGGTGACAATAGAAATAGGGTCTATTGCCACCATTAAACCATTGTATACCAGCAAGTTAATATGCGTGTGGCAAATGTGGCAATAAAATTGATAAAAAAACTTGGCTCTTATACAAATATTTAGGGTTGCGATTCCATATCATATCTCCTGGCTGGAGATATCACAAAAACAATAAGAACTGAGTGGCGATAAAAAGCCACACGATATATAAGAACGATAAAATAACTTTTCTAAGAGGACCTTTGAAAGAGAACGAAGAACTTTTCTAAGAGTGCAGACTCTTTTCATCAAACGGGACTCTTGATTCGATATAGAGAATTAATTAATAACTTCCTGCCGAAAGGCTAGGAAAATCGTATAACTTTATAAATTATTACCGTATGAAAAGAAAGTATTTTAGCGCGCTGCTTATGGGTGCATTGACAATTGCCTCGGTAAGCACATTTACTTCTTGTAAGGACTACGATGATGACATCAACATGAATACGTCGCAAATCAAGGACTTGCAGGAACAATTAAAGACTTTGCAGACTGCGTTGGATCAAGCCAAGAATGATGCAACAACAGCACATGCAAACTTCGCTACTAAAGCGGATCTCAATTCTCTTCAGACCGAGGTAGCAAATTTGGTAACTGCAGAGAAGTTACAGAAAGCCATCGATGACTTGAACGCCATTATCGCAGGTAAGGCAGACAAGGCTGACCTCGAAAAGCTTGCTGCAAGAATCGATGCTATTGATTCTTCTCTCAACACAATCGGCACTACCTTGAAAACTTTGGATGGTGCTGTGACTGCTGCTCAAACAAACTTGGATACGCAGAAGGAGACTCTTGACAAGTTGACCGAGAAGATTGGTTCACTCGAAACCCAGTTGGGCAAGAAAGTTGACTTGGAGGCTTACAACGCTAAGATTGCTGAGTTGCAAAAGGGAATCGACGAAGCTAAGGCTGCTGCAGGTGACGTTACAGAAATCAAAAAGCTGAAAGATACAATGGAAGCTATCAGCAAGAAGGTTGACAAAGTTGCAGCAGATGCAAACGTCATCACTGTCATGGTAGCAAAGCAGCTTAAGTCTTTGGTTCTCAAACCAGACTTCTATTGGGAAGGTCTTGAGGGTATCGAGGCTCCTTGGGCAGAACCTGCAACATACACCTTCGGTGATAAGACCGAGTTTAATTACAAAGTATCTACAGCTGTAGGATTCAAGACTATCAAGGCTACTGTAAACGATAAAGTTCCAGCTAGACCTGGCGAGAAAGTTTACTTGCAGAACGGTGCTATTGCTAAGTATCACATGAATCCTTCAACAGCAAGCTTGGAAGGTGCACAATTCAGCTTCTTCACAAACCTTGCTGAGGTATATACACGTTCTGGTGATGAGACCATCGCTACTCCAAAAGAGGCTAAATATGTTGCCAATGGCAAGAACACTGTTGTTGATGGTATTTTGAGCGTTCCATTCACTATCAATACCAAGAAAGTTAATGATTTGTTCGCAGAATGGGCAAAGGGCAAGGATTCTAATGGCAATCAAATCATAGACCCTGTAATTCCTAACAATGGTTGGGAAGATGCTGAAGACAACCAGGCATACGGCTCTAAGTTGCCATTCATTGCTCTTCAGGCTCAGATGAAGGATACAACTATCACATCTGACTATGCTGTTGTAACTCCTGCTAAGTACATCCTCAAGGCTCTCGCAGATAACACTCCTGAGACAGTTCTTGACCAGAACACATTCATCAACGGTGCCCCACATGCAGGTGTTATTGGTGACAACCACCTTTATACAACTTTGTATGGTACTAATTTAGAGGAATATGGTAAGACACCGGCAGATGCCCTGACGCATGGTGTTATCACAATGCCAGCTACTCACTCTGTAGTATATAATGAGACCATCGACTTGAAGCCATTCGTAGAGACTCACTTCGACTACGAGACATTCGCTAAGTATGGCAAGTCATATAAGGATCAGACTATGACCGATGCTGAGCTTGAGGCTCTCGGCTTGCACTATGAGTTCATCCCTATCGACTATTACCTCGGTGAGGAGACAACTAGTGAGACCGCTCACTTCGAGCAGATTGGTGACAAGACTTCTGGTGTATTCGCTCCTCGTTCTGTTGATGCAGACGGTAAGACCATCAAGGGCCAGACTGCAACTAAGGAAGCTGTAGAGCGTGAGCCATTGGTTCGTGTAAACTTGGTTGATGGCGAAGGCAACATCGTACTTTATGGTTACATCAAGGTTCGTATCGTTGAGAAGCCAGTTGTTGACATGAAGGTTGAGGTTAACCTCGGCGACTTGTACTTCAACTGTGGTGATGAGGGCAAGATGACTTGGTCACAGGTTGAGAACCTCATACTCTCTAAGTTGGGTACAGACGGTATGACCAAGCAAACTTTCGAGAACGAATACTATCTTGAGACTGAGGGTGGTCACACGGTAATGCCTACAGTTGCAAATGGTGGTACATTGTACAATGCTGCACAGAAGTGGTATGCAGTACGTTACTCTGACGCAGACAAGACCAAGAAGGTTAACGACGCTGACTCTTACGGTCGTGTATGGTACACACCTCATGACAACGCTACTGGCGGTCAGGGTTGGGATAACCAGACCAACGTATTGGTTTGGAACTTCACAACAGATGCTAATGCAGGTAAGATGAATGCAGCTTCTTACAAGAAGTTGATGGAGGAAACTGGCGTTTCTTACGCTTCTAAGGGTGAGAATACCAAGGCTCTCTATACATGGGTACGCTTCGTCCACAAGTTGAACGGTACTTCTATCTGGGTTAAGTTGAACTTCGCTCCTACGAAGCTCCACTTCGAGTATGGTAAGATTGCCAACAAGGACTTGCACCACTGGTTCCAGTTGAACTCTACATACGTTCCTGGTGGTGAGAACGACCTCGATGTTCACGCTAACGTTCCTACTCCTGCAGAGTATGGTCAAATAGCTCTCACAGCAGACAAGTTTGACAAGGACTTGTTGGAGTACTGGAGAAACAAGAAGGTACTTGTAACTCTTGAGGGTAACAAGGATAAGTTCTCTAAATTCTATAATGCAGACGGCACCGCAAAGACAGAGTTGAACTTCGGCTTCGTATTGCCTAAGAAGGGTGTAAACTCTACTGTAGATGCTGTAAATGGCACATGGGATGTTAAGGGTGCTTCTGGTTCTGTTTGGACTTTGAAACTTTCTGACAGCAACCACAAGATTATTGCAATTGAGCAGGATGGTGTTGCATTGGCTCACCCTGAGACAGTCGCTGAACTTCGTCAGAATACTTACGACAGCAAGTACTCTATCCTCCACTACTACGGTGATGAGGGTATCAATGACAACGCTGCTACCGACCTCCTCAACAACATGGGTCGTCGTGACGCAAAGGGCAATGACATCAAGAACGATTACTTGACAAACAACATTGATAAGACATTCACTGCTTATCTTGAGGTAACTCTCTCTGATGACCCTTGCTACCAGCCATTGGTTGAGAACAACTTGTTCAACGTTCGCTTCCTCCGTCCAATCAACGTAGCTCCTAAGAATGTAACTTGGACCGATGCTTTGAATGCGGAGGAGTCAGTTAAGTTGACAGACTTGGTTAGCATCAAGGATTGGCGTGACTACAGCGTATTGGTAAATGGCAATTACGCTGATAACACCAACGCACAGGTTCCTTATGAGTTCTACAACATCACAGACTTGGCAGTAATTCGTGAGGAAATCCGTTCAGACGCTATGGAAGCGATCTCTGTACGTTCTGCAGCTGCTCTCACCGACGCTAAGGAAATCGCTCAGTTGCCTATCGTTGACGAAGTTCCTTCTTTGACAAGCTACAGAATGGAGCATGGTATCACTACAGCAACTTACTTGAAGGTTTACAATGGTAATAACCAGGAGATCTTCAACAGCGAGCAGCATGGTACATCACCAAACGGTATCTGGACTAAGGGTGCTGGTGATTACGTGAACTATGGTAAGATCAACTATGTAAACAATGGTGGTGGTGCACAAATCTTCCACATCTACGTACCAATCGCAGTGAAGTACGCTTGGGGTAATGTGAAGTACAGCGACACAAACTTGCGGACCTCTGGTGTTAAGACAAACCTTGACTACACTCAGAAGGTATGGGCTGTCATCACAGTCAACAAGACTGTAAACTCTGGCGCAAAGCGTCACTAAAATTTACAGATCATCTTTGAAATAAGGAGGGGGTGTCAACTCATTGACACCCCTTTTATTCTTAATAAACATTTATTATTATGAAAAAGATCGTATTATTCATTTTCGGATTGGCTGCCTTGATGTTCGCATCATGCGGTCAAAAAGAAAAGAACGTAAAACAGCTGGAGCAGCAATATCTCGTTCAACCTGTTGATTCTTTTTCGGGCAAGGACACATCCGAAGTTATGTACTTGGTAAATAGCTTCATTGACAAGCTCAACCAAAAAGACATCAAATCAGCTGTCTCCATGCTTTCTTATCTAGATGGCAACGATATTGTACCATTGCCTGCTGAACTCGTCAAGCGTCAATGCAATGCCTTGGCCAATGCACAGGGAGTGAAATACACCGTTGACCGTTTGGTGTTCAACGAGGAGAAAGACAATATCGTAAAAGTTAATATCTTGTTGTTTGAAAAGAAGCCAGGCGATACAAGACCTAACAGCATTTCTCTGTATCTCAAACCTATCCGCAAAGACAACAGATGGTATTTGACAACTGTTGACAATATCACTGACTCAAACAACATGGGTGGTACCAAAATTCAAAACTAATTTTAGAGAATTATGAAATCATATAAATATTTATTGGCAACAGCCGTTCTCGCTTCTTTAGGAATGAATTCCATGGCACAGGCTACCTATACAGACAAGGATGGAAACGAGTATCAGTTTAAGAAGCATTTCTACCTCGATATTCAGGGAGGTGGACAGTATACACTGGGCGAGGCTAAGTTCAAGGACTTACTCTCTCCTAATATTCAGGGAGCTATTGGCTATCAATTCTCTCCAGTTTTCGGACTCCGTGCTCAGATGAACGGACTCTGGAGCAAGGGCGGCTGGGCTGGTTTCCGCTCCAAAGTGGGAGAAAAGCCTTACAACGCCAAATATAAGTTTAAATATATAGCTCCTGGTGTAGATTTCATGTTCAACCTCTCCAACCTTTTCTGTGGCTGGAACCCGAGCCGTGTGTTTAATATAAGTGCTTTCGCTGGCGGTGGTATCAACTGGGCTGGCGGCAACCAAGAGATAAACGACATCGCTGCCACACTTGAGAACCTCAACGACTACAACCTGGAATATCTCTGGCAGGGAAAGAAGGTTCGCCCATACGGCAGAGCCGGTATCGATCTGGAATTCAAGGTAAGCAAGGCTGTGAGCATCATGCTCGAAGGCAATGCCAACATGATTTCAGACAAGTACAACTCTAAGAAGGCAGATAACCCTGACTGGTACTTCAATGCACTGGCAGGTGTACGCATCAACCTGGGCAAGAGCTATACCAAGAAGGCTAAGCCGGTAGAGGAACCTGCTCCGGCACCAGCTCCTAAGCAGGAATATGTAGCTCCTAAGCCAGAGCCTAAGCCAGCTCCTGTAGAGAAGAAGGTAGAGGAGATTCGCCGTGATATCTTCTTCACCATCAATTCTTACAAGATTGCTCCTGCTGAGGATGCTAAGATCCGTGAGGTGGTTGACTACCTTGGAAAGAACCCAGAGGCAAAGGTTGTAGTAACCGGCTATGCTGACAAGGGTACTGGTAACGAGCGCATCAACGACCGCATCGCTGCTAAGCGTGCTGCTGCCGTTGTCTGGATGTTGGAGAAGCGCTATGGCATTTCTGCTGAGCGCATCACAGAGGAATCAAAGGGTGCTCGTGTTCAGCCATTTGCTGAGAATAACATGAACCGTGTTTCTATCATGATTGCTAAATAAAGTATGAACAAGCCTATGTATATGAAAATGTTTGGTAAATATATTTCTGCCATTCTCTTGCTAGCTATCCTTGCGCTTGCCACATGTTGCAGTCAACCTTCCAAACAAGGGGCTGCCAATGATGCAACAAGTGCTAAAAATTCAATAGCCTTTCTTGAGAAAGAACATGATTTTGGAGAATATCGAGAAAAGGAAACGAAAAGATACGCTTTCAAGTACAAGAATGCAGGCAAGTCTCCACTTGTCATATACAAGGCTGAGAGCGATTGTGGTTGCACACAAGTCAAATTCAATCCACAGCCTTTGATGCCAGGCGAGTATGATTCTATCATTGTAGTATATGATGGAAATGGCTTTTTGAACGGTTCTTTTAGAAAGTTCATCAACATATACTCAAATGCTTCAGAAAAGCCAATGGAGTTGAGCATCAAGGGCTGTTATTTTGATAAGAGTGAAGAATGATTCTTCGCATGATGTTTGATTATGTAATAACAATCAAATTATAAACTTTTATAGAAAACTGCGTGTGGGCATGAACCATACTTACGGGTATCGAGATACCAGTTCATATCCTTCATAGGGATGTTGCGAGCCTCAATCTCACCCATCAGCTTGTCATAACTCTCCTCACGGACAGAACCACCGATAATCTCACTAATCTGTGGGAACAGTAGGTTGACTTCCTGAACAAGAACACAGAGGCAAAGGTTGTAGTAACCGGCTATGCTGACAAGGGTACAGGCAATGACGTCATCAACGACCGCATTGCTGGCAAGCGAGCAGCAGCTGTGGTTTGGATGCTGACAAAGAAATATAATATACCTTCTGAGCGCATTACAGAAGAATCTAAGGGTGCACGTGTGCAGCCTTTTGCTGAAAACGCAGAGAACCGTGTAACGATCATGATCGCTAAGTAGTACGGTAAGTTTATAATGCGACAACCAATTACTAAATTGGTGGCGGGGCTTCCTCAGGGATGCCCCGTTTTTTCTTTCAGATATCCCTTTCTTCTCCCGCTAATTTTGTTATTTTTTCACCATTTCTTGCAGTTTCTCAATATTTTGTTGTACCTTTGCAACGTATTAAAAAATAAGCGCTTATGGCTATAAAACAATATCCTTTGGGAATACAGACCTTTGAGCGTATCCGTAAGGAGGACAAGCTCTATATAGATAAGACGGAATATATCTACCGCATGACCCATTCTGATGGTACATATTTCTTCGTGGGGAGACCACGCCGTTTTGGAAAGTCGCTCCTTGTTTCGACCATGCAAAGTTATTTTGAAGGTAAGAAAGACTTGTTTAAAGGACTTGCCATGGAACAGCTTGAAAAAGAATGGATAGAATATCCTGTAATCCATCTGGATATGAGTGGAGGAAAGTATATGTCTGAAGATCAGCTACAACGATATCTGATAGATTTGGTGGAAGAACAGGAACGGAAATTTAGCTTTCATAATGAGAAGATAGATATAAATCTTCGCTTGAAAGACCTCATTATGTCTTTATATCAGACTACAGGCAAGAAGGTGGTAGTGCTGATTGACGAGTATGATGCCCCTTTGCTGGACGTGGCTCACGAAAAAGAGGAGTTGGTTAAGCTTCGCAACATCATGCGTAATTTCTTCAGCCCGCTGAAGGCGCGTGAAGCCTATCTTCGTTTTGTCTTTTTTACGGGTATTACTAAGTTTTCGCAAGTGAGTATATTCAGTGAATTGAATAACGTCACCAATGTATCCATGTATGATGAATATGCTGGTATGTTGGGGATTACTAAGGAAGAACTTTGCGGGCAATTGTCAGAAGATATAGAAGTGCTGGCTACAAAAATGCATCTTACCAAGGAGCAGACCTTAGATAAGTTGACTGAGAATTATGATGGATATCATTTTTCAGCTTATTCTCCTGATGTCTTCAACCCTTACAGCCTGTTCAATTGCTTCGCTCAGGGTAAGTTGGGTTCTTATTGGTTTGCCTCAGGTACGCCAACCTATCTTATCAATATGATGCGTAAATATCATGTGCTTCCTACAGGCATTACGCGTGTTGAGGCTGACGAGAGTGAATTTGATGCACCTACAGAGGATATGACTACAATGATGCCGCTGCTTTACCAGAGTGGTTATTTGACCATCAAGGATTATAACAGAGATTACAACTATTATACGCTTGATATTCCTAACAAGGAGGTGAAGATAGGGTTGACCAAGGCTTTGATTCCGTCTTATGTTACTGGTAATACGCTTGCTACTACCAATACGGCTCGTCGCATAGCACAGGCTTTGGATAAGCAAGACATGGATGGAGCTTTGCATCTGCTACAGGATTTTCTGGGTACTGTGCCTTATTGCAATGTCACCAATCATGAGGGGCATTATCAGCAGATGCTTTTCATCATCTTCTCGCTCCTCACCGATTATCTGGTAGATGTAGAGGTGCATACTCCAAAGGGAAGGGTAGATGTCGTTTTGTTGACTGGAACAGATTTATACATCATAGAACTGAAACTTGATAAGAGTGCTCAGGCTGCAATGCAGCAAATCAATCTCAAAAACTATCGCCAGCGTTTCGCTCTCTGCAACAAACCTATAACGAAAGTTGGTATCAACTTCGACTCTTCAAAGGGAAACATAGAGGATTGGGTGATAGAGTAAATGAAAAAAGATAGAAGAAGATAGATGAAATAGATTAAAGAAAATCATAAGTAGCTGCGTTGACCATCGCAAGTACTTGCGAAGAGCAATGAAGCCTGTTTCGAAGGACATCGAAACAGGCTTCATTTATTTATTCTAGAATTCTGCGTTCTTTGGTGTACGTGGGAATGGAATCACGTCGCGGATATTCTGCATACCGGTTACGAAGAGAATCAGACGCTCGAAACCGAGACCGAAACCTGCGTGTGGGCATGAACCATACTTACGGGTATCGAGATACCAGTTCATATCCTTCATAGGGATGTTGCGAGCCTCAATCTCACCCATCAGCTTGTCATAGCTCTCCTCACGGACAGAACCACCGATAATCTCACCAATCTGTGGGAACAGTACGTCGGTACCCTGAACGGTCTGACCGCTCTTGCCACCGAAACCACTCTCCTCCTCGTCTATCTTCATATAGAATGCCTTGATAGCCTTAGGATAGTTGGTCATGATAACCGGGCGCTTGAAGTGCTCCTCTACGAGGAAACGCTCATGCTCTGAAGCCAGGTCATCACCCCACTCGCATGGGAACTCAAACTTCTTACCGTTGGCAATAGCCTCCTGAAGGATGCGGATACCCTCGGTATATGGAAGATGAACGAAGTCGGAATTCAATACGCCTTCCAGACGGGCAATCAGACCCTTGTCAATCATCTTGTTCAAGAAAGCAAGATCGTCCTTGCAATGCTCCAGTGCCCAACGGATACAATACTTGATGAAGTCTTCCTCCAACTCCATCAAACCGTCCATATCCAGGAAAGCAACCTCTGGCTCTACCATCCAGAACTCAGCCAGGTGGCGAGGAGTATTACTGTTCTCTGCACGGAAGGTTGGACCGAAGGTATAGATGGCGCCGAGTGCTGTAGCACCGAGCTCACCCTCCAACTGACCGGAAACGGTCAATGAAGTCTGCTTGCCGAAGAAATCATCAGAATAGTCGATTTTGCCATCCTCGGTCTTCTTCAGGTTGTAGAGATTCTTGGTAGTTACCTGGAACATCTGACCTGCCCCCTCGCAGTCGCTGGCTGTGATGAGCGGAGTATTGAAATAGAAATATCCATGCTCATGGAAGTAGGTGTGGATAGCCATTGCCATGTTATGGCGGATACGCATTACGGCACCAAAGGTATTGGTACGGAGACGGAGGTGAGCATACTGACGCATGTATTCGAAGCTCTGTCCCTTCTTCTGCATAGGATAGTCGCTGCCGCAGAGACCGTAAATTTCGATGCTCTCGCACTGGATCTCAACACTCTGTCCGGCACCCTGGCTTTCTACCAGCGTACCTACGGCGCTGATACAAGCACCAGTAGTAATCTGACGGAGCTGATTTTCATCGACCTTTGATGGGTCGACTACTATCTGAATATTATTAATAGTAGAACCATCGTTAAGAGCGATAAAATCGACTGCTTTGCTACTACGATGGGTACGAACCCATCCCTTGACATTCACGATTGAGCCGTAGGCTGTACTCTTGAGCAAGTCTACAACTTTAGTTCTTTTTACTTTTTCCATTGTTTATTACTCTGTTTTATTCAAAAGCACCCATGCGGAGCATGTCTACCTCCTTCTCAGTAAGGAAGCGCCAGTCACCGCGACGGAGATTTTTCTTAGTCAAACCTGCGAACTGTACACGGTCGAGTTTGGTAACACGATAGCCGAGGCTCTCGAAGATACGGCGCACGATACGGTTCTTGCCACTATGAATCTCGATGCCAACCTGTGCCTTGTCGCGATCATCAGCATACTCTACAGCATCTGCCTTGATTTCACCATCTTCCAAGGTGATACCCTCACGGATCTGATCCATATCGTGAGCTGTCAGGTTCTTGTCGAGGTGAACGTGATAAACCTTCTTCTTCAGGAACTTAGGGTGAGTAAGCTTAGAAGCCAGGTCACCATCGTTGGTCAAGAGAAGTACACCTGTTGTATTACGGTCGAGACGGCCTACAGGATAGATACGCTCAGGACAAACATCCTTTACGAGGTCCATCACAGTCTTGCGCTGCTGAGGATCATCGCTGGTTGTAACATAATCCTTTGGCTTGTTGAGCAATACGTATACCTTCTTCTCCAAAGTTACAGGAGCGTCGTGGAACTTCACCTCATCGGTACGAAGGATCTTGGTACCCAACTCGGTAACTACCTCACCATTGACAGTTACCAGACCTGCCTGGATGAACTCATCAGCCTCACGGCGAGAGCAAACACCAGCATTGGCGAGGAACTTGTTCAAGCGCAATGGCTCTGTTGGGTCGATGTTCTCCTCCTTATATTCGATACGCTTCTTCATGCTATACTTAGCATTTGGATCGTAACCAGGAGTGTGCTGACGGAAACCGCCACCACGGTTGTTGCCATAGCCACCACCCTGTGGACGGCCATAACCGCCACGGTTGTTGCCATAACCACCCTGCTGAGGACGACCATAGCCACCACCACGGTTGTTGCCATAGCCGCCACCCTGTGGACGACCATAACCACCACGGTTGTTGCCATAACCACCCTGCTGAGAACGAGACTGGTAGCCGCCCTGCTGGCGTGGCTGGTAGCCACCCTGCTGACGAGGCTGATAACCACCCTGCTCATCATTATTGTTGTAACGAGGACGATAGCCACCCTGCTGAGGACGAGACTGATAGCCTCCCTGCTGACGTGGCTGGTAGCCACCACGGTTGCTGTTACCATAACCACCACGGCTCTGATAGCTGCTGCGCTGTGGACGCTCGCTGCCGCCTGTACTCTGCAAGCCAGCACCAAAACCTTCAGGACGGAAACCGCCTTCGCTGTTACTGCTACTTCTGTCGCTGCTGTATGCGCGATGTGAATTGATACGAGGACGCTGTGTGCGACCTACTGGTCGATAACTCTTCTGATAACCACCTGCTGGGTTGTAGCCCTCACGGGTTCTCTCATTCTCAGAAGACTGATCTTGAGGTTTGTTTTCAAATTCTGAATCCATTTTCTTAAAATACTTAATAGCCTCACGGCTGGGTTAATAAATCTAATTTTTACTTTTATATATATGTACTAAAACTACAAAATTCCTTTGTGTATATTAGATACCTGTATAATTGCTTGGTGTGATTGCCATCAGTTCTGCCTTAACACTATCACTCACATTCAATCCCTGGATAAACTCATGAATAGTTTCCTCAGTCATGTGCTGGTTGGTACGTGTCAACGCCTTCAATGCCTCGTAAGGATGTGGATATGCCTCACGGCGAAGGATAGTCTGGATAGCCTCAGCTACAACTGCCCATGTATTATTCAAATCTTCCTGCAGTTTCTCCTCGTGAAGAATCAGTTTACGCAAGCCCTTCAATGTACTCTGGATAGCAATGACGCTATGACCGAGAGGCACACCGATGTTACGGAGTACGGTACTGTCAGTAAGGTCGCGCTGCAAGCGGCTAACCGGAAGTTTCTGTGCCAGGAACTGAAGAATGGCATTGGCTATGCCCAGGTTACCTTCACTGTTCTCATAATCGATAGGATTCACCTTGTGAGGCATCGCACTTGAGCCTACCTCACCTGCCTTGATCTTCTGCTTGAAGTAATCCATAGAGATATACATCCAGAAGTCACGGTCTAAGTCGATGATAATGGTGTTGATACGGCGGATGGCGTCAAAGATAGCGCCAAGGTAGTCATAGTTACTGATCTGTGTGGTATACTGCTCGCGTTCCAAACCGAGTTTTTCGCTGACAAACTTGTTACCGAATGCTTTCCAGTCATACTGTGGATAAGCTACATGGTGAGCATTGTAGTTACCGGTAGCACCACCGAACTTAGCTGTAATCTTGCAAGCCTTGAGAGAATTGAGCTGCTCGGTAAGACGGTAAACATAAACCATGATTTCCTTGCCCAGGCGGGTAGGTGAAGCAGGCTGTCCGTGAGTCTTAGCCAGCATAGGCACATCCTTCCACTCATCAGCATAAGTCTGAAGTTGGGCTATCAGCTCTTCTACCTGTGGATTGAAGCACTCTTCCAAAGCCTCCTTTACAGAGAGAGGCACACTTGTGTTGTTGATATCCTGAGATGTCAAACCAAAATGGATAAACTCCTTGTAAGCATCCAGGCCACCGATTTTATCAAATTCTTCCTTGATAAAATACTCTACAGCTTTTACATCGTGATTGGTAATCTTCTCGATGTCTTTTACGCGCTGTGCTTCATTTTCGTCAAAATTACGATAAATGTCACGCAGACGTTCGAACAGCGACTTGTCGAAAGAAGCAAGCTGTGGCAAAGGTAACTCGCATAGAGTGATGAAGTATTCAATCTCTACGCGTACACGATAACGAATGAGAGCATACTCTGAAAAGTAGTTAGCGAGTTGCTCTGTTTTTCCCCTATAACGACCATCAATTGGTGATATGGCAGTCAATAAATCTAAATTCATAACAATACGTATTATATATAGGGTGCAAAATTAATGAATTATCGTGAGAAAACAGAGAAAATAGTGATAAAATAATTTAAAAGCATAAAAAAAGGTCTCTCAACATTTGTTGAAAGACCTTCACCATTGTGGGCGTTGACGGATTCGAACCGCCGACCCTCTGCTTGTAAGGCAGATGCTCTAAACCAGCTGAGCTAAACGCCCTTAAAAAAAGTCCCTGCAACCACAAAAGTGAATCACAGGGAACACCCCCGTGGGCGCTGACGGATTCGAACCGCCGGCCCTCTGCTTGTAAGGCAGATGCTCTAAACCAGCTGAGCTAAGCGCCCTTACTTTTCGTAAGCGGTTGCAAAGGTACGACTATTTTTTGGTTCCACCAAATTTTTCAGCAACTTTTTTCGTTTTTTCTTCAAAAAAGTGCATTTTCTGGTGTTTTTCCTCAATTTTCAGGGTAAAAACGGTCAGTTTTTGCATTTCAATTGCCAAAAACAGCCAACCAAGAGAAAGCACTTACGATGGGACTGCAAAACCTCATTCAACCCCAAAAGGTACTTATTGAGAAAGAAAAGTTCTTTTTTAAAAAATTCAAAGAAACAAAAAAGGCATTCTTCACGAGGAAGAATGCCCTATTCTATTTTTATACCTTATATTATATATACTGTATAATTACTCACCAACCTGAACAGTTGCACGACGGTTGTAAGAAGCAGGAGTCAAATCCTTAACACCACCGTTAGCCTTAACTACGATGTTCTCCTTAGCAACACCCAACTTAACGAGCTCATCAGCTACCTTCTCAGCACGAGCCTTAGAAATCTTCTGGTTAACAGCTGCAGAACCAGTAGCGCTGTCAGCATAACCGTTAACTACCAACTTAGCGTTGTTGTCCTTAGCATACTGAGCGAGAGCCTGTACGTTTACGAGATCCTTCTTAGAAGCAACCTTAGACTTGCCGATGTTGAAGAATACAGAAACTGGAGTAGCAACATACTCCTTAACTGCCTTATCCTCTACAGACTTCTGGTTGTTCAAGAGATTCTTCAAACGGTCGTTCTCTGCATTAGCATCGTTCAACTTAGCATTGATAGCGTCAAGTTCTGACTGATGAAGAGCGTTGATAGCGTCAACATCTGGAACCTTGTTCCAAGTAGCCTTACCCAAGTTGTATGTAACACCGACCTCAACATTCAAAGAACGGTCGTGTCTTGCAATCACCTTGTCGATAGAGCGAGATGTGCTAGGCTTAGCACCTGCCAATACACCTGTGTAACCATCATAGTCGCTAGCACCTAATGCATAGTTTACATCGAAGTTGACAGCCCACTTCTTATTGATCTTGAACTCGTTCAAGATACCAACACCAACTACAGGAGCATAGCAGTTAGCGCTCATGTTACGGTTAATACCAAAACCTGCGTAAGGGATGCAATCCCAAACACGAGCCTCGTTGTAACCACACAACATATTGCTAACATTGAACAAAACCTGCTCATTCAAAGTCCAATACTTATTTGCATTTGTTGACTTATTCTCAGAAACTACTGTACGGCCCCAAACGCCATTGAGCTTGGTACGGAGACCGAGACCTGGTGTGAACCACTTACCTACTGCAACAGAGAAACCGAGATTGTTTCTGAAACCCTTGAGTGGGCTCTTAGAGAAACCATTGCCCTCTTCCTGGTTGCCCCAGAATGCAGAACCAGCAACGTTTGCCTGAACAAACCAATTGCTCCAGAAAGAATTTGTTGCAACGCTATACTTCTCAGTAGTTGCTGCATCCTGAGCCATACTGCCCATTGTTACGCTAGCCAATGCTAGCACTGCTAATAACTTTTTCATAACTTTATAATTTAAAAATCAATTTATATATATATATACCTTCTGAATGACGGAGCAAAGATAATACTATTTTTTGAAATAACCTTCATTTTCTAAAAAAAATAGCATTTTTCGTTAACTTTTTTAAGAAAAACGGGATTTTTCCCTGCTTTTAACCTAAAAGATGCTCAATTTCCTGCTGACGGAGGATACAAAGTACCGACTTTCCGTCGGGCGTATAATTGACATTCTGGCAGGCAAAAAGATCATTCACCAGCCCCTCCATCTCTTCATTACTCAATATCTGCCCCTGAGGTATTGCAGCCTGGCGAGCCAAACTCAAAGCCAAAGTCTGATTGATTTCATCAATGGCTGATACGCCCTTTTCTACTGCAGAAGAAACCATGTCCTGTACCAGTTTAAGAGGATTCAATCCTTCAAGTCCGCCAGGAACTGAATTTACGGCATAGCTTCCGCCTCCAAGATCTTCCAGTTCAAAGCCCATCGATTCCATTTCAGGCAGGATCTTTTCAAAGATTACCTTCTCTGACATCGGGAACTGCACAACCTCAGGAAAGAGGACTTTCTGTGAATGAAAGGTCCGGTCAGCCAACTGGCGCAAATACTGTTCGAACAAGACACGCACATGGGCGCGATGCTGGTCGATAATCATCAATCCCGATTTTACCGCAGTCATGATATACTTACCTTTATACTGATAATGGGCTGGCGATTTCTCTGCAATGATACTGTCTGGCGTATTATCCTGACTAGAATCATCAGAAAACACCATGGTCTGCTCCATCCCCTGCACATCATCCTGATCTTTGAGTCCTTCATAAAGTTGTTCCCATTTTTCATCCACCTGAGGCTTTGACTTAGGAACAGAGAAGCCTGCTCCCATAGGAACTGCTCCTGTGGAAGAGGAAGACTTGAACGGATTATAACCAGGATTCAAACTGATCTTCGGTGCCGCAGCAGCCGTACTCATCTCTGGATTATAAACAGGGATGTCCGGTTTATCCTCGGTATCGAAATCAATGGTAGGTACATCATTGAACATACCGATGGACTCCTTGACCGAAGCCGAGAGGATTTGCCAGATAGCCTGCTCATTCTCGAATTTGATTTCAGTCTTCGTAGGATGGATATTCACATCAATATCCTTCGGATCTACATCAAAATACAGAAAGTAAGGCACCTGTTCACCCTGAGGAACCAGACGGTCATAAGCAGCCATCACAGCCTTATTGAAATAAGGATGTTTCATGTATCTCCCGTTGACAAAGAAGAACTGATGCACACCTTTCTTTCTGGCAGATTCCGGTTTGCCCACAAATCCAGACACCTTACACATAGTGGTTTCTACATTTACCGGCAGGAGTTCCTGATTGAAACGCTTGCCGAAGACATCGAGAATGCGCTGACGCAAATTAGCGGCACGCAAATTGAATACTTCGGTACCATTGCTATGTAAAGTAAAGGTGATTTGAGGATTTACCAATGCAATCCGCTCGAAAGCCGTCAGAATATTGTTCAACTCTGTAGAATTGGACTTCAGGAACTTTCTTCGCGCGGGTACATTATAAAAGATATTGCTGACAGAGAAGATGCTTCCCACAGCACAGGAGCATGGCTCCTGTTTCTCATATCGGGAACCAGAAATCTGTATCAGGGTTCCTATCTCGTCGGTAGCCTGTCGTGACTTCAGTTCTACCTGAGCCACAGCAGCTATTGATGCCAAAGCTTCGCCACGGAAGCCCATGGTGCGAAGAGCAAACAAATCATCAGCCTTACGGATTTTGGAAGTAGAATGACGTTCGAAAGCCAAACGAGCATCTGTTTCAGACATACCTTTTCCATCATCTATCACCTGGATGTTGGTACGACCAGCATCGGTAACTGTGACATGGATATTCCTGGCACCCGCATCGACTGCATTTTCGACCAGCTCCTTGATAACTGAAGCCGGACGCTGTATAACCTCACCTGCTGCTATCTGATTGGCAACAGAATCGGGTAAAAGTTGAATAATATCACTCATCTCTAAATATTAATCATATAAGAAAATGATGCTTCATTATAATCAGTCAGTCAGTTTCTGAAGTGGAGCTTCATGACGCTTAATGTTCTTGAGTTCGGAGCCCTTGGATTTACCACGCCATACAAAGATATCATTCTTATCTTTAGGACGCAAATCCTCGAACCAGGCAAAATTGTTAAGTTTATATTTTGCCGGCGGAATCTGCGTCATAGGATACATGGTAGACGTAAACTTATTGGTCCAGATTTTCTCCATCTTCCTGCCCGGTCCCATATACATGCGCATGGTATCGGTCTCCAGATAATTCAAGCCAATGAGCGAACTGTCCTTATCATCCGTCATATAATAGATGGTCTGCACATTACCGATAGACTCTCCTTGTTTAATCTCACCTTTTTCAAAGTAAGATTTCATCTCAGAAGAACTGATCTGATTGAAATGAACACTATCCGGCATCTGCTCTACAGACAGCGCCTGTCCGATGACATGGGCAAAACGAACGGTAGAGTCGTTCATGAAGACCAGAATCTTCTCGCCCAGCAACTGACGGTTTCCATTCCAGACGATAGGATCCTTATACATGGTCATGCAGGAATCCTGAGAATTGAAAACCAGGGAATCGCAGATGGCCTGCATATCCAGGCGATAGGCACGGACCTTAGGATAAGCATGCACCTTACGGTATACCGAATCGGTATTGATATGGAAGGTATTGATACGCATGGTATCAGAATGAACCCAAAGGGTATCTTTCTGCGAATAGTCGATCGCTACAGGATTGCGGGTGGCAAAGCCATTACCGGTTTTCTCGTTGTAACGCAGATAATTGCAAGTCAGGGAATTTTTATTTTTCTTGTCTACATAAACCACATTGCCATATCCGGTACTCTCCCCATCCTTTACATAATAGAGCGTATCACCCGTAAGCGTCTTGTCTTTATCTACAACCGTAGAGCGCCCGTAAAGCTGTGCTCTATCGGTCTTGGTATCATAATACCCATTTTCGGTCTTGACAACACTTGCACCGGAAACAATCTTAGAAGGTCCTACCATGTGAGCCTTTGACTTACGGACATCGTAATACAAAGTATCGGTGGTAACAACATCCTTGCCGCTGCGCAACTTGACATTATAGACAAACTTAGCCTCACGCGTTTCGGTATGATACTCACCCCAATCGGCAACCAGCTTATCCTTACCATCAATCAGCGTTCCGCCGTCAAAGAAGTTTGCCATATTATACAAGCGGTCGAAATCCAAGCTATCAGTACGCAAAGTCTGCCGACGATGATGCAAGACCACATTCTTGCGTGCTCTCATCATCTGCATCTGTCCATCATACTCTGCTCTATTACAAGTGAGTGACAAGGTGTCACCCTGCCGGTAATGAACATGTCCGAAAGCTTTCACGGAATTAGAAGCCTGATAGAAATACGCGCTGTCACAGGTAAGATGACTGCCCTGATGCAAGAAAGAGACCTTACCTTTCAATATTTGGGCATCAGGATTATTACCGAACATATCATAGTACAATTCATCTGCATGCAAAAGATATACGCGGTCACCATGAGGGCGTTTTCTGGCATGCTTCTTTGGAGCCTGCATGGCTTGCATCAGACAAAACCCAAACAGGCATAGAACCATAACCGATATGATTCTATGCCCTCTGATATGATTATTTAATCTTTTATTTATCATTTAATCCAACCTTGATATTCAAACTTACAATCCTTATAGCGATCGTTCATACGAACATAAGTCTGCTTGATTTTATTGACTACCCAGTCGTGCAAGGTCTGGGCACGCTCCTTAGCCAACACTACATCCTTCATCACCTGAAAATCTTCGGTAATAGTAGCTCTATGTCCGTCAACACGGCTTACCAGTTTTACCAAAGCACAAGTGGTTTTACCCTTGGAATTCACCATCGTGAAAGGTGCAGAAACCTCACCTACCTTCATTGTATCTACCGTACGGGCAACCTCGGTAGGCAGATCCTTCATCTGGAAGCGGGAAGTTCTTGACTGGTCAGGAGTAACATTGGCCATCAAACCCTTGTTGTTGCGGGTATCCTTATCATCAGACAATGCTTCAACAGCCTGCTCAAAGGTAAACTTAGCGGCACGGATATCATTACCGATAGAATCCAGACGGCCGATAGACTTATCAATTGCATCTTGAGAAACCTGAGGCTTGAGCAGGATATGGCGACACTTAATCTTATCACCACGCTTATCAATCAACTGGATGATATGATAACCAAACTCAGACTCAACAATCTTTGAGATTTTCTTAGGATCGGTAAGATTGAATGCTACATTTGCAAACGCAGGATCCAACATACCTCTACCGATATAATCCATCTCGCCACCCATACGGGCTGAACCCGGATCCTCAGAATAAAGACGAGCCAAAGTAGCAAAAGAAGTCTCCCCCTTATTCACACGGTCAGTAAACTCACGCAACTGATTTTTCACACGGTTAATCTCCTCAAGAGGAATACGTGGCTGCATGGTAAGAATCTCAACCTCTACCTCTGTAGGAACAAAAGGGATACTGTCGGCAGGTAAATCCTTAAAGTATTTACGTACCTGAGCTGGAGACACCTTGATATCCTTCACCAGTTCCTGCTTCATCTTCTGAATCAGCTGTTGGTTTTTGAAATCATCATGCATCTGCTGGCGCATCTGGGTGATACTTTGCTTGCGATACTCCTCCAGTTTTTCACGAGAACCAATCATGGAAACCCAACTGTTGATCTGTTCGTCGATACCATTCATGACTTCTGACTCAGATACTTCGATACTATCGATAGCTGCCTGATGGAGAAACAGTTTCTGAACGGCAATCTGCTCAGGAATAGAACAGTCTGGGTCACCAGTATATTTAATACCTTCAGCCTCAGCCTGCAAACGGGTTACCTCGACGTCTGACTTCAGGATAGCCTCATCGCCGACAACCCAAATTACCTCATCAACCACACTACCCTCATTGATTTTCTGAGAATCGGCAGCAGCTTGTTGCTTGATATTTGCAGAATCAGCCTCATGAGCCAAAGCACTACGGCTTGCTCTTGTTGCACTAGCACTTATTCCTACTATCATCAGCAGGGCTATAAATGCCATTGTCATTTTATATCCAGTATTCATGTATTGTTTCTATAATATATTAATGTATATTGAGAGTGGTCAACATGCTATGGAAAACCACCACCTTATATTTCTTCTTCAATTGTGCGACCCATTGTTTCTCTAACGAGTCTTGATAGTCAGCAAGTACCACATCCGGGTATTCGCCATTCCGGGGCAGATTAACCTTCATCTTCTTCAGGCGCTTCATTTCCCATTTGTATTTTTTCTTATTCTTGGCATAGAAGGCAGCCAGACCTTTTTTATCAGCAGCAGCCTTATCCCAAATATTACGCTGGCAGATTTCATTCAGCAAAAGGTTTTCTACTTCCTCCTGCTGCTGGTAGGTTCCCCGCCAATTTTCTACCTTAGCATCAGCAACATATTTTTTCTGATTACCATCATCATGTTTATCCAGCAACTTGACGATATGATAACCAAACTCAGACATAAACGGTCTACTAATCTCACCCTTTCGCAGAGAGAAAGCTACTTTTTCAAAAGCCTGCACAGTCTGACCTTTTGTAAACCATGCCAAAGTCCCCCCATTGACCGCAGACCCTTTATCATCAGAACACTTTTTTGCCAGGTCTGCAAAATCTGCACCTTTGCAAAGAGCCTGATAAATAGAATCGATTCTTCTTTCCACCACCTCCTGTTCCCGGTAAGATGCTTTCTGTCCCAATCTCAAGAGGATATGTGCAACATGAACACTGCCTTTATCGGGCATCAACTCGCATGACTCGACATCATCATATCGTTTCAACACACGCCTGATATTAGGCAAAGTATCGAGATGAGCATCCTTAGCAGCTTGCACTTTCAGCTTATAATCAACAAAGCCATCGGTAAACACCTTGACACTTTTAGAATCAACTGTATTTCCCAAATGATTTTTCTGATAAAAGTACTCAAATTCCGACTTCTTGACAGATTGACCATCAATAATCATAACAATTGGGTCGGTATGAGCAAAAGCAATGCTCCCCGAAAGGAGCATTGCCGCTATAAGTGCATAAAACTTCATATTTCCTAATTATATTATTCAGGACGGCTATAGTTAGGAGCCTCACTAGTGATAGTGATATCATGTGGATGACTCTCCAACACACCTGCATTTGTGATACGAGCGAACTTGGCATTGTGCAAGTTCTCGATGGTAGCAGCACCACAATATCCCATACCAGAACGCAAACCACCAATCAGCTGGTAGATGACCTCCTGGACAGTTCCCTTGTAAGGCACACGACCAGCGATACCCTCTGGAACCAATTTCTTGACATCCTTGGTATCACCCTGGAAGTAACGGTCCTTAGAACCATTCTTCTGTTCCATAGCCTCCAAAGAACCCATACCACGATAGCTCTTAAACTTACGGCCATTGAAGATAATGGTATCACCAGGACTCTCCTCGGTACCAGCAACCAAAGAACCGATCATGACGCAGCTACCACCGGCAGCCAAAGCCTTCACAACATCACCTGAGTAACGAAGACCGCCATCAGCTATCAAAGGCACACCAGTACCCTTAAGAGCAGAATATACATCATAAACAGCACTCAACTGTGGAACACCAACACCGGCAACCACACGAGTAGTACAGATAGAACCAGGACCGATACCTACCTTAACACCATCAGCACCATTCTCTACCAAATACTTGGCAGCCTCACCAGTAGCCACATTACCTACCACAACATCTACCTGTGGGAAGGCAGCCTTAACTTGCTTGAGTTTCTCAATTACACCCTTAGAGTGACCATGAGCAGTATCGATAACGATAGCATCAGCACCAGCCTCAACCAAAGCCTTGGCACGATCCAATGTATCTACAGTAACACCCACACCGGCAGCCACACGAAGACGTCCCTTGGCATCCTTGCAAGCCATAGGTTTGTCCTTAGCCTTTGTGATGTCCTTGTAAGTAATCAAACCTACCAGGTGATTCTCGTTGTCAACTACAGGGAGTTTCTCAATCTTATTCTCCTGCAGGATGGCAGCAGCAGCAACCAAGTCGGTCTGGATGTGAGTGGTAACCAAATTCTCGCTAGTCATTACCTCATCAATCTTCTTGTCCATGTGGCGCTCAAAACGAAGATCACGGTTGGTAACAATACCTACAAGATGATTTTCATCATCTACCACAGGAATACCACCGATATGATAATCATGCATCATATCAAGAGCATCCTTCACTGTACTGCCACGACGGATGGTGACAGGGTCATAAATCATACCATTCTCAGCACGCTTCACAATAGCAACCTGACGAGCTTGCTCCTCAATGGTCATGTTCTTGTGAATTACACCGATACCACCTTCACGAGCGATAGCTATCGCCATTGAAGCCTCGGTAACGGTGTCCATCGCTGCTGTAACGAATGGAACGTTCAACTCGATGTTACGAGAGAACTTGGTTTTCAACTCTACCTGTTTTGGTAGTACCTCTGAATACGCAGGGATAAGAAGGACGTCGTCGTAAGTGAGACCGTCCATTACAATTTTATCTGCAACAAATGATGACATATTGTAACCTTTAAAAATTTATTGCGTGCAAATTTAGCAATAATTTCTCAGATAGAGTTCGCTTTTCACGAAAATCTTACCTTATTAATGCTATTTAACGTGATTAGTTGGCTTGTTCGGACAAAAACTTGATTCTGACGAGTCGAATTTCGTCTTCATTGTAGTCTTCACCCAATTCATCTTGAGCCGCATTCAAATCATCAGTATCGCTCTCCATGAAGTAATCGTAGATGTCATCTACATGGTCATCATCCACAACTTCCTCTATGAAATAATCGATATTCAGCTTGGTACCGCTGTAAACGATTGCCTCTATTTCGTCAAGCAATTCTGAGAAATCCAAACCTTTTGCTTCTGCCAAATCATCAAGATCTATCTGGCGGTCTATGCTCTGAATGATGCTTACCTTCAAGACTGATTTCTTGGCAACTGTCCTGACACGTAATTCCTCAGGACGCTCTATCAGATTCTCTTCACAATACTGATTGATCAATTTACAGAACTCCTTACCATACCTCTTTGCCTTACCGGCTCCAACTCCCTGTATGTTCTGCAATTCCTGCATATCTACAGGATACATCGTTGCCATCTGTTCCAGAGAAATATCCTGGAAAATAACATAAGGCGGCAATTTATGCTTCTTTGCTACTGTCTTACGCAAGTCTTTCAACATGGAGAAAAGTGTCTGATCCAAAGCACCTGTATTATGCTCGCTCAGAGGCGCTCCATCAAAATCATCAGAGAATTCCTTATCGGCAACGACCATGAATGATTCAGGATTCTTAATGAAACGCTTACCCGCAGCTGTCAACTTCAAAAGGCCATAATTCTCTACATCTTTCTTGAGATAACCGGCTATCAACGCCTGACGGATAACAGGATTCCAAACTTTAGCATCCATATCTTCTCCTGCTCCAAACTCCTCCAGTTCATCATGCTTGTGAGAAACGATATCATCAGTAGCACGTCCCTTAACAAAATCGATGATATATTCCTGGCGGAAATTCTCCTTCACCGCAGCAACAGACTCCAAAACAACGAGCAGCGCATCCTTAGCCTCGAATTTTTCTGTAGGATGCAGGCAGTTGTCGCAGTTATGGCAGTTTTCTTCATGATATTCCTCACCAAAATAATGAAGCAACATTTTTCTGCGACAGACTGACGATTCTGCATAGGCAGCCGTTTCCTGCAACAACTGTCTGCCGATATCCTGTTCTGCTACAGGTTTGTTCTCCATAAACTTCTCCAGTTTTCTGAGGTCTTTACGGGCATAAAAGGCGATACAGATGCCCTCACCGCCATCACGGCCAGCTCTACCCGTTTCCTGATAATAACCTTCCAAGCTCTTGGGTATATCATAATGAATAACAAAACGGACATCAGGTTTATCGATACCCATTCCGAAGGCGATAGTAGCAACAATGACATCAATACGCTCCATCAGAAAATCATCCTGGGTTTGAGAACGGGTAGCCGAATCAAGACCGGCATGATAAGGAGCTGCTTTGATTTCATTGGCTTTCAATACCTCTGCCAATTCCTCTACTTTCTTACGGGAGAGACAATAGATAATACCACTCTTTCCTTTGTGTTGACGAATAAACATGATGATCTGACGATCGATATCCTTGTTCTTCGGGCGCACCTCATAATACAAGTTAGGGCGGTTAAAAGAACTCTTGAATTCTTTGGCATCCATGATGCCTAAGTTTTTCTTGATATCAGTACGTACCTTATCTGTTGCAGTAGCTGTAAGCGCTATCACAGGTGCAACACCTATTTCGTTAATAATAGGGCGAATACGACGATACTCTGGTCTGAAATCGTGTCCCCACTCAGAGATACAGTGAGCCTCATCAATGGCATAGAACGAAATCTTTACTGTTTTAAGGAACTCAACATTATCTTCTTTCGTCAAAGATTCAGGTGCAACATACAGGAGTTTGGTCGTACCATTGAGAATATCATTCTTCACCTTCTCAATAGCCGACTTATTCAATGATGAATTGAGATAATGAGCCACGCCATCACTTTCACTCAAACCATTAATAACATCTACCTGGTTCTTCATCAAAGCAATCAGAGGAGAAATCACAATAGCTGTGCCCTCCATAATGAGCGAAGGCAACTGGTAACACAAACTCTTACCGCCACCTGTAGGCATCAATACAAAAGTATCATTGCCACTCATCAAATTTCTGATGATTGCCTCTTGATCACCCTTAAACGAATCGAAGCCGAAATAATGCTTCAACTGTCCTGTAAGATTAACCTGTTCTGTCATATCCACCTATTATTATATTATATATGTCTATATATACGATTAAATAGCATTCAATTGGGCGAAAAGCCCAACTGATTTATGCTGTTTCCAACTGTCCGAGATGAGATTTATCCAACTGCTGCTTGGCATACTCCAGCGTAACAGTGAATGATTTAACCTTCTCTGATGGAATCTCAAACATAGCATCCATCATCACAGCTTCAACAATTGAACGAAGTCCGCGAGCACCCAATTTATACTCTACCGCCTTATCTACGATATAATCGAGTGCTTCCTCATCAAACTTCAACTTGATGCCATCCATCTCAAACAATTTCTGATACTGCTTGACAATTGAATTCTTAGGTTCAACCAAGATTTTGCGCAAAGCCTCCCTATCCAACGGATTGAGATAAGTAAGCACAGGCAAACGGCCGATAATTTCAGGTATCAAGCCAAAAGACTTCAAATCCTGTGGAAGGATATACTGCATCAAATCCTTCTTATCTATCTTAGCTACATTCTGAACCGAATTATAGCCTACTACGTGCGTATTCATACGCTGAGCTATTTTACGCTCAATACCATCAAAAGCACCACCACAGATAAACAGGATATTCTTGGTATCTACATGGATATAATCCTGATCAGGATGCTTGCGTCCACCCTTAGGCGGAACATTAACCATGGTACCTTCCAAGAGTTTCAACAATCCCTGCTGTACACCTTCGCCACTCACATCACGCGTGATAGAAGGATTATCGCTTTTGCGGGCTATCTTATCAATCTCATCAATGAACACAATGCCCCTTTCTGCTGCAGCCACATCATAATCAGCAACCTGCAACAGACGCGACAAGATGCTTTCAACGTCTTCACCCACATAACCTGCTTCAGTAAATACAGTGGCATCAACAATGGTGAAAGGAACATCCAACATCTTAGCTATTGTACGCGCCAACAAGGTTTTACCTGTACCGGTACTACCAACCATGATGATATTACTCTTTTCGATTTCTACACCATCTTCATCCTTTGGCTGCTGCAAACGCTTGTAGTGGTTATATACAGCGACAGCCAAATTGCGCTTAGCCTGATCCTGACCGATGATATATTCATCCAGGTATTTTTTGATCTCTACAGGCTTTGGCACCTCTTTGAGAACAAACTTACCCTCCCCAGCTTTAGGAGCCAATACCCCTGTAGACTGTATAATTTCATAAGCCTGCTTAGCACAATCTTCGCAAATGAAGCCATTGATACCCGTGATGAGTAATCTGACTTCATTTTCTGATCTTCCACAGAAGCTACATACTTTCTTTGGCATATTATAATTATTATCTCTTCTTGCGCACCTTATTATATATACGCATATTTACTTAAAACAATTCGTTATTTACGAACCAACACATTATCTATCATTCCATATACCTTGGCTTCTTCAGCTGTCATCCAATAGTTACGGTCGCTATCAGCATAAACCTTATCATAAGGAGTATGAGAATGGTCAGAAATGATAGTATACAATTCCTTTTTCATCTTCAAGATTTCGCGAGCCTCAATCTCAATATCAGAAGCCTGACCCTGAACGCCACCTAATGGCTGGTGAATCATGACACGGCTATGAGGCAAAGCTGAACGCTTACCCTCCTGACCAGAAACAAGCAGCACGGCAGCCATAGAAGCAGCCATACCTGTACAGATAGTAGCTACATCGCTAGAGATAAACTGCATGGTATCATAAATACCCAAACCGGCAGTAACGCTACCACCAGGACTATTCAAATAGATAGAAATATCTTTGCCACTATCTACAGAATCCAGATACAGCAATTGCGCCTGCAATGTATTTGCGGTGTAGTCATCAATCTGTGTACCCAGGAAGATGATACGGTCCATCATTAAGCGAGAGAATACATCCATCTGAGTAACGTTCAGCTGACGCTCCTCCAAGATGTAAGGGTTCATATACTGAGCCTGTGCCTTAATAACATCATCAAGCACCATACCATTCATACCAAGATGCTTGGTTGCATATTTTCTAAAATCGTTCATATCTATATAGTATTTTACGTCTTAAACCATACGAAAAAAGAGGTTATCGACCCTTATTTCTCGTTCGGTGGAACAAAGATAATAAAAAAAGTCGATAACCTCGTATTTATTTGAAGTTTTTTTTCAAAAAAATGTTATTCCTGCATCATCTTGTTGAAATCTTCTACAGAAATCTCCTTTTCGTTGAGTTTTACAGCTGTTTTCAGAGCTGCAGCCAACTTACGGTCGATAGAGCGATCTACAAGTGCATCTGTAGCGTCACCCTTCTTGAGGATTTCCTTAGCATAGTTCTCAATGTACTCCTCAGGAATGTTGTTCATACCATACTGAGCAAACTGAGCACGAGCTGCCTCCTTAGCTGTCTCCATCAGGTCATTGTCATCAACCTTGATATCCTGAGCCTTGATAAGCTGCTCCTTGATAAGATGCCATGTCAACTCCTTGATGCTCTCAGCATAGTTCTTCTCTACGAACTCCTCGCCCTTATCCTTGTTGTTAGCCAACATGATACGCTTCAAGAGTGCATCTGGGAACTGCAATTCACCTACCTTCTTCTCGCAGTGCTCGCGAACGTCGAGAATGAACTTATAATCTGAGTCGTTAACGAGCTGTGCCTTCAAGCCCTCTGCAATCTTAGCACGGAAAGCAGCCTCGTCCTTCACGTCAGTATCCTCACCGAGAACCTGCTTAAAGAGCTCTTCGTTGATTTCATGCTTCTTGAAACGCTGGATTTCTGTAATCTGGAAGCTGAACTCTGACTCCAAGTCCTTAACAGCTTCACGCTCAATCTTCAGGAGTGAAGAAACCTCAGTATCGTTCTCTGGATAAGCCTTCTTAGGGTTGAATGTGATTACATCACCGAGCTTAGCATCGTTAAAGAGATTCTTCTGCTCGTCAACCTTGATGTAGCTAGGCATCAGGATAGCTCCCTCTACAGTGATACCACCTTCCTTGGTATTGCCATTTTCATCAAGCTCACGCAAGTCACCCTTCAAAAGGTCATTCTCCTCGTACTTCTCAGCCTTCTCATAGCTACCTGCACGCTGAGCGTACATATCAATCTGCTGATCGAGAATCTTATCATCAACTGTGATGTTATAATAATCAACCTTGTCGCGACCATTGAGAGTTACCTTGAACTCTGGAGCAACAGCGATATCAAACATAAATGTGAAAGAAGTACCATTCTCCAAGTCAGCTGGCTCCTGCTTCTCTGATGGGAGAGGCTCACCGAGCATCTGGATATTGTTGTCCTGTACATACTTGTAAATCTGCTGACCAACGAGCTTGTTGATAGCTTCCATTTTTACAGATGGACCGAACTGACGCTTAATCATACCCATAGGAGCCTGACCAGGACGGAAACCTGGAACATTAGCCTTTTTACGATAATCTTTCAATGTCTTCTCGACATCATTCTTGTAATCTTCCTCTTCGACAACGAGGGTCAAAAGACCATTAATCTTGTCAGGATTTTCAAATGAAATTTTCATCTTGATATTTGTTATTTTATTATTGTTAATATTTTCTTTAATTCTACAGTTTTCGTGTATAACCGCAATTGGCTTGCAAAATTACACATTTTTAATGGATATACCTAATATATAAGAGAAAAAAATGATTTTTTAACCATCAGTCGCTGCTTCTTTGGCTCTTTTTTGCTCATCTATGAGCTGAAAGTCCTTCTTTCTGAGCACAAAACTGTTACTCAGATACTTTTCGCGCACAATCTTATTCTCTGCCAATTCCTCAGGTTTGCCCTGAAAAAGGATTTTACCTTCGAACAGCAGATAGGCTCTGTCTGTAATGGTCAGAGTCTCCTGTACATTATGGTCGGTAATCAAAATACCGATATTGCGATACTTCAACTGCCATACAATATGCTGAATATCTTCTACCGCAATAGGGTCAACACCAGCAAATGGCTCATCGAGCATGATAAACTTAGGGTCTATAGCCAGGCAACGGGCTATCTCTGTACGGCGACGCTCACCTCCGGAAAGCTGGTCACCCTTGTTCTTGCGAACCTTATTAAGACGAAACTCGCTAATAAGACTCTCTAACTTCTGCAACTGATAACTACGTGGTTTTCCTGTCATTTCCAAGACTGAAAGTATATTGTCCTCAACACTCATCTTGCGGAAAACACTGGCCTCCTGAGGCAGGTATCCGATTCCCGCACGGGCACGTTTGTATACAGGAAAATCAGTAATTTCCTGATCTCCCAGAAAGACATGTCCCTCATTAGGCACAACAAGTCCAGTTGTCATATAGAAAGAAGTTGTCTTACCAGCACCATTAGGTCCCAGTAATCCCACAATTTCTCCTTGCTTCACATTGATAGAAACTCCATTGGCAACCGTTCGTTTACCATAGCGCTTCACCAATCCCTCTGTTCGCAAAACCAGAGAATTCTGATTTTGCTGTTCGTTATTGTTAATTTCGTCCATAATTAGCTAATTTGGCTGCAAAAATACTAAAAATAAAGGAAATATCGCTTATAAAATCAAAAACTATTCATAATATTGCAGTTTTTTAGAGGATTTTGGTTAATTTTGCAGCAAAATTCAGTTTTATAATAGCATGTTAATAGAAAAATGGCTTACCACCTTCGGTAAATATCTCATATTGATGGGACGTTCTTTTTCCCGTCCTGAGCGCATGCGCATGTTCTTGAAACAATACATCAAGGAGATGTCGCAATTGGGTATTGACTCTATTGGTATCGTTTTACTGATATCCTTCTTCATTGGAGCAGTTATCTGCATCCAGATGAAATTGAACATTCAGAGTCCATGGATGCCACGATGGGTTTCAGGTTACACCACTCGAGAAATCATGCTTTTGGAGTTCTCATCAAGTATCATGTGTCTGATTCTCGCAGGTAAAGTGGGCTCTAATATCGCTTCGGAGTTGGGAACAATGCGTGTCACCCAACAGATTGATGCCCTTGATATCATGGGAGTGAACTCTGCATGTTACCTCATTCTGCCTAAAATTCTCGGTTTGGTTACCATCATGCCATTCCTGGTTATCTTCAGTTCTGGCATGGGTATCATCGGCGCCTATGGAACGGCATATATTGGGCATATCCTACCACCAGATGATCTGACACTCGGCTTGCAGCATTCATTTAACCAATGGTTTGTATGGATGAGCATTATCAAGAGCCTTTTCTTTGCATTCATCATTTCCAGCGTATCTTCTTATTTCGGTTATACCGTAGAAGGTGGATCTGTTGAGGTTGGAAAATCGTCAACCGATGCTGTTGTCTGTTCTAGTGTTTTGATTCTGTTTTCAGATGTTTTCCTCACTCAAATTCTCTCGTAAACTATGATAGAAGTTAGAAATCTCACCAAGTCGTTTGGCGACAAGGTTGTATTAGACAATATAAACGTCACCTTTGAAACAGGAAAGACTAATTTGATAATCGGACAGAGCGGTTCCGGAAAGACCGTACTCATGAAGAATCTCGTAGGATTACTTCAGCCTACAAGTGGCGAAGTTCTCTACGATGACCGTGACTTCACCCAGATGTCGAAAAAAGAAAAAGTTCTGATGCGCCGCGAGATGGGAATGATTTTCCAAAGCGCAGCCCTGTTCGACTCTTTGAATGTACTTGAGAATGTCATGTTCCCACTTGATATGTTCTCTACTATGAATTACAGGGAACGCGTAAAACGGGCCCAGGAATGCCTTGACCGCGTCAATCTGATAGAGGCTCAGCAGAAATATCCTGGAGAAATCTCGGGTGGTATGCAGAAACGAGTAGCTATTGCACGTGCCATCGTAATGAATCCAAAATACTTGTTCTGCGATGAGCCAAACTCAGGTTTGGATCCAAAGACCTCACTTGTGATAGATGAACTGCTTTCAGGCATCACCAAAGACTATAATATGACTACCATCATCAACACCCATGACATGAATTCGGTGATGGGCATTGGTGAAAACATCTGCTTTATCTACCAAGGTCATAAAGAATGGCAAGGCAACAAAGATGAAGTGATGACCTCAACAAACGAGAAACTCAACGATTTAGTCTTTGCTTCCGATCTCTTCCGCAAAGTAAAGGAGGTGGAGCTGGAAGAAGCTAAAAACAAATAAAACAGTATCGTTCAAAAAAAGCCATCAGCCCAGAAACTGGCTGATGGCTTTTTTATTACAAAATAAATACTATCTCATTTTCCAGGCATCCTTTACCTCTACCATAGGTACCACAATCTGTTCTTTAGTACTGTCACCATACACCACTTGCAAAAAAACATCAGCAACATGATGCGCTGTATCAGCTTTTGCATTCAGAACATTCACCTTAACCATACCTTTATGTTCATCTTGCTGCTGCTCAACAAACATTTTGGCATTCATCAGCAATTGATCCTGATAGCCATTTGGCAACCGATAAGGTTGATTGTAACCATCTACAAACTCCTTATACTTGCCCTCTAAAAGCAAATCATAATATCCCTTGGCTGCAATACCTGCAAGATAGCCAGGATCAGATTTTTCCTCCCCACAGGAAGAAAAAAACAATCCCATCACGAATATCATAAAAATCAAAAGTTTCTTCATTTTTATACACTTTGATTCTGCATTCTTCGCTTCATTTATTTACTTCTGACGAATGAAGACGTTGATAGGACAGCCATGTAATGACCAGTTCTCACGAATCTTATTCTCCAGGAAACGGCGATAGTTCTCCTTGACATACTGAGGCAAGTTTGCATAGAACACAAACGAAGGAATCGTTGTATTAGGCAACTGGGTGCAATACTTAATTTTGATATACTTACCCTTTATGCTCTGTGGAGGATATGCCTCGATAATAGGTAACATCACCTCATTCAACTTAGAAGTTCCAATATGAGCCTTACGGTTCTGGTAAACTTCCTTGGCTGTTTCCAATACTCGGAAAATACGCTGCTTAGTCAAGGCTGAAGCAAAGATGATAGGAAAGTCTACGAATGGAGCCATACGCTTACGGATTGCATTTTCAAAAGTATCAATTACCTTCTGATTCTTCTCCTCAACCAAATCCCATTTGTTTACTACAACCACCAGACTCTTGTTGTTCTTCTGAATCAACTGGAAGATGTTCATATCCTGGGTTTCGATACCACGGGTAGCATCAAGCATCAGGATGCAGACATCACTATTCTCGATGGCACGGATAGAACGCATCACAGAATAGAATTCCAAGTCTTCGCTTACCTTGTTCTTACGACGGATACCAGCTGTATCAACCAGATAAAAATCGAAACCAAACTTATCGTATCTGGTATAGATACTATCACGTGTAGTACCAGCAATTTCTGTCACGATATTACGATCCTCACCGATAAAAGCATTGATAATGCTACTCTTACCAGCATTCGGACGACCTACTACCGCAAAACGAGGAATATCTTCTTCGATTGCCTCCTCAGGATTGTCCTGAAGTTTGTCCAGAATCATATCAAGCAAATCACCAGTACCACCACCTGTAGCTGCACTGATACACTGGGGATCCCCCAAGCCTAACTTGTAGAACTCAGCAGCCTGATAATACTCTGCGCTGTTATCAACCTTGTTAGCAACAAGGATAACAGGCAATTTGGCACGACGCAAAATAAGCGCCACGTCCTCATCCCAATCAGTAAGGCCCGTGTTAACGTCTACCAGGAAGAGAACCAGGTCAGCCTCTTCGGTAGCAACAAGCACCTGCTTGCGGATAGCATCTTCAAAAATATCATCAGATTTTACAACCCAACCACCGGTATCAACAACAGAAAATTCTCTACCATTCCAACTGCACTTACCATACTGACGGTCACGAGTAGTACCGGCAGTATCACTAACGATAGCGCGACGTGATTGAGTCAAACGATTAAATAAAGTAGACTTACCCACATTAGGGCGTCCTACAATAGCTACTAAATTTGCCATAAACAGTCATTATCCTCCTTCCTTTTAGGAGGTATTCAAGGATGTGGTCTCTGCATCCAAGTTAATAATTTGCCGAAGCTGACCTTGCTCCGGCCCTCGCTCTTTTGGCGAGAGTCACTCCCTCGATTACATTCAGGGAGGAGTTATTTTAGTTGATAGTTTACAGTTGATAGTTTATAGTTAAAGGGCGTCTTTAAACTATTAACTCTTAACTATCAATTATTCCGGATTATATCCAAAGGCATCAAGTTCTCTCTGAGAGCTGCGCCAATCCTTATCAACTTTTACGAAAGTCTCCAAGAAGATTTTCTTGTCGAAGAACTTTTCCAAAGCCTTACGACTCTCGGTATTCACCTTTTTCAATGCGATACCCTGGTGCCCGATGATGATACCCTTTTGAGAATCACGTTCAACATAAATCACCGCATTAATGTGGATACGTTTTTCATCTTCCTTAAATCGCTCCACTCTTACCTCTACAGAATAAGGTATTTCCTTATCATAATAGAGCAAAATCTTTTCTCGGATAATCTCTGAAACGAAGAAACGGGCAGGCTTGTCTGTCAACTGATCCTTATCAAAGAAAGCAGGAGATTCCGGCAAGAGTTCCTTAATGCGCTTCAAGAGCATATCCGTTCCGAATTTATTCTTCGCTGAGATAGGAAGAATCTCTGCATTAGGCAACAAAGAGTGCCATTTTTCAACAATATCACCCAACTTCTTCGGATCACTCTGATCAATCTTGTTGATGAGCAAGAGTACAGGAATCTGCATTTTCTTAACCTTTTCCAAGAATTCCATGTTCTTTTCAGGGTTTTCTATCACATCAGTCACATAAAGCAGCACATCTGCATCCGCCAATGCACTCTCAGAGAAGGCAAGCATCATCTCCTGCATCTTGTAATTAGGCTTCAAAACACCAGGAGTATCAGAAAATACAATCTGCATATCATCAGTATTCACAATACCCATGATACGATGACGGGTTGTCTGAGCCTTAAAAGTTGCAATACTAATACGTTCACCCACCAATTGATTCATCAAGGTACTTTTTCCCACATTAGGGTTACCTACTATATTAACGAAACCAGCTTTATGCATAAAAAATTGAATTTAGCAAAATTTTACTATCAAGAAGTTAAGCTCTATTGTTTTTAAGCTAAAGAAACGCATCCTTACTTATTTATAGAGAAATAAGAAAGATGCGTTTCCTTATATAGATTATTATTCTATCCTATTTTTATAGATTACTTTCCGTAAGCAGCGCCATCATACGCCCACTTATAGAAAGAAGCGCCATGTACAAATCCTGCACCAAATGCTGTGAAGATGACGTTATCGCCCTTCTTCAATTGGCTTTCAGCATCCCAGAGTGCCAATGGGATTGTTGCTGCACTAGTATTTCCATAATGATCGATGTTTACAACCACCTTATCAAGTGGAATTCCAGCACGCTTGGTTACTGCCTCGATAATACGGAGATTAGCCTCGTGAGGAATTACCCAGTTCACATCATCAGCCTTCAGATTGTTCATTTCCATGATCTTCATCACGTCGTTGCTCATATCTGTTACTGCGTAACGGAATACAGTACGACCTTCCTGATAAAGATAGTGCAGGCGATGATCAACTGTAAAATGTGATGGAGGGCAAACAGAACCACCAGCCTTCATGTGAAGGAAAGGCAAACCTTGTCCATCTGTACGAAGGTATGAGTTCTGAACACCAACGTTCTCCTCTTCAGTTGCCTCCACCAAAACCGCACCTGCTCCATCTCCGAAGAGAACACAAGTAGCACGGTCTGTGTAATCTACCAATGAAGACATCTTGTCAGCACCAATCACAATAATCTTCTTGTATCTACCACTCTGAATCATGCTTGCAGCAACATCAAGGGTATACAAGAATCCACAGCAAGCTGCAGAGAAGTCAAATGCAAAAGCATTCTTCAAGCCCAGCTTACCGAGGACGATAGATGCTGTAGAAGGGAACTTGTAGTCAGGTGTCGTGGTTGTTACAATCAGTGCATCGATTGTATCAGGATCAACGCCAGTCTTCTGAATCAACTGCTTGGCAGCTTTACGCGCCAGATAGCTGGTTCCGAGGCCTTCCTCTGTAAGGATGCGGCGCTCTTTGATACCCACACGGGTGGTAATCCACTCATCTGTAGTATCTACCATGCGAGACAATTCCTCGTTGTTGAGGATATAGTCTGGCACGTAGCCACCGACACCTGTAATTACAGCATTAATTTTACCCATTATTCAGCTGCTTCCTTAACGATTGCAACCTTACCACGATAGTAACCGCAAGTAGGGCAAACAGTGTGGTATACATAGTATGCACCACAGTTAGGGCAAACTGCCAATGTAGGAGCTACTGCCTTATCATGAGTTCTTCTCTTAAGTGTACGTGTCTTTGACTGTCTTCTTTTAGGATGTGCCATAATTTTTAAATGTTTAAAATTTTAATTTTTATTTTTTCAATTTCAATAGAGCTTCCCAGCGTGGATCTACAGTTTCCTCTTCTTCCTCACCGCTTCGGGCGGCAGAATGCTTATTGAGCTTTTCAATCATAGCAGGGTTGCAT